>DVDV01000197.1 GCA_015296075.1 Leptolyngbyaceae cyanobacterium M33_DOE_097
CACCCCGCAGAGCTTCCAAGGCCACTTTCGCCTTAAATTGTGCACTGTATTGTTTGCGTTTTTTGCTCACAAGTTTCACCCTCCTTCCGGTTAACCCTTGTGTAGCTTAACCCTCTGTCCAGTTTTTAGGGTCCACTTCAGTGAGCGGCGTGCGAAACTCATGACTGACATTGCTAAAAAAGGTTGTTTTAGCGCGATCGAGTTCGGCTAAAGCTTCAGCCCGTTTACGCTCCTCCTCATAGGCTTGTGCATTGGCAATGCTCGCTGCAATTTGAGCGGCAACCAGATGAATAAACCCTTGATATGATTCATCAAAAAGTCTAAACGGGTTGAGCCCCACAACTAAAATGCCTGCTTTGCCCGTTTGCCCAGAAGCCGAGATCGGCACCGCAACAGCTTGATGGGGCGATCGCGCCCAGGCGCCTGTCGGCAAGTCGGCAAATCGCGCTTCCAAGTCAGTCGTTAAATGGAACTGATGCGATGTAACGACCTCGGCAAATGACCAGATTGAGTCCTCATCGAGTGCAACTCTTTCAGGGGCGATCGCATGACCTCGCTCGATCCCACTACTTCCAGCTAAAACCGCACACTCTTGATCAGCGTCAACCAGGTAAATTAAAACAAAAGGCAAGTCGTAAGGATTGCTTTCTAAGCATCTTGCACTCAGTGTGCAAGCTTCGTCAAACGTGCGAGCATCAGCGGTTTTCGCAGCTAGATCCTTCAACAGAGTGAGTTGACGTTCACCAATAATTCGCGGTGTGTCTTCGGTGTTAGCGCAAATAATGCCGCCAATACTGCCATCATCATCCGGCACAGGACTGTAGGAAAAAGTGTAGTAAGTCTCTTCTGGATAACCGTTTCGCTCCATAATCAGCAACAGAGCTTCATCGTAAGTCCCCTGGTTTTGCCGGAGAGCGGTTTCGGCGCGAGGCCCAACTTGCTCCCAAATCTCTTGCCAAACGATCGCGGCTGGTTGACCAAGTGCTTCTGGGTGCTTTCCCCCCAAAATTGAGCGATAAGCATCGTTGTAGAGATTAATCAATTCTTCTCCCCACCAAACAAACATTGCCTGGCGCGAGGTGATCATAATGCGCACGGCTGTTTTTAGACTTTGTGACCATTGCTCTACTGGCCCCAGTGATGTTTGTGACCAATCGAATGACTGCATCAGCATTGTCATCTCGCTATCACCAACAAAAATGTTCTTAGAGCAATTAAATTTCATCTGCAGCTCATAGCTATGGTATTTGGTTTGAGGTGATAACCATCGGTTGTTTCACAGCTACCGTCTTCTAAGCATAAGCTGCATTGAGCAATCGATAATAGCTTATAAAATCTGTCTTTAAGTCTTCTACTAAAAAATATAGTATTAGACCTAGCTAGACAACAAGCTTTAATTACAGGCTGGATGCATTAAATTATCAATTCATACAACTCGAGATTATATTGCACCAAAATTTTTTCGGAGTAAACGAAAAATAGACTAAAAGCAACCAGAATAAGTTGTTCAGAGAAATTTTTTATATCGTCTTATTGAAAATTAAAGGCTTGCTAGCGGCATTGAAGAACTCAAATAAATGTTTTTTGGCTAGCAAACATCAAGACTTTGTTGGTAATTTTAGTGTTCTAAAAACCTCTTTGGCTTTGGAGGTCCGAATCAGGGCGATCGCGACGCCTGTATCCCATACCAAGCAAGTCTAACCATTGCCCATTATCAGAAGTGGGGCAAACGTCGTCTCTGCTTAGGCTTTGCGGGAATTATCAGGATACAACTCTACAACAATAAATCGATGCTACCAAAATAACTTGACAATAATTCTGTATTAGAAGCTACCAAATAGTTGATTTTGCGCGAATTGTTAAGCTATCCTGACTTTTGTTGTGCATTGATCACTGCCTCGGCATTGGAGCGGCTATTCAAAGTCATGGCTAAAGTGGCTCTCATTTGAGGGCTAATTTCTGTATGGCTTTCTGCGAACGTTTTAGATGGTAGTCATTGTTAGATGTTTCTTTAATTCCGCAATTCATTTGTGCTATGCAAATTTCCACTAAAGCCAGACGACTCAGAAAACTAGAATTTAGAAAGGCGATCGCAGGGGGTTGCCAACGGCTCAATCAACCTCTCTTGCCTAATTGCGGCAGCATCAAACATCAGCCTCAGTTTTCTTTACAGCACATGTTTTTCTCCTGGCTCGGTGCATTTTTAGGAATTGCGACCCTAGCCTACTTAACTTCCAATGATCACCCATTTATTGCAGCCCCTTTAGGAGCTACAGCTGTTTTGGTGTTTGGTGTTCCCGATAGCCCACTGGCTCAGCCTCGCAATGTGATTGGCGGAAATCTTATTGCCGCAGTTGTATGCGTTATGTTAGTTGAGACTTTTGGCACAGGGCCTTGGGTAATGGGGATGGCTGTGGCAACGACGATTAAGCTAATGCAGTTGACTCGTACAGTGCATCCTCCGGCGGGTGCAGTGGCGCTTTTGGGTGTTCTGACTCACGCCTCTTGGAATTATGTGTTTACCCCTGTTTTGGCAGGTTCAATCGTGATTATTTTTTGCACAGTTTTATTCAACAATACGGCTCCAGGGCGCACTTACCCTAAACACTGGTTATAGGATTGGTGCTTTCAACTCGTTTATGCGATCGCTCTTATTTCGCTCATTAATCATTCAAAGATTTCCATTCGTTCAGCAGGCTGCTTCATCCACTTAAGAATAGATTCAAAAGTAGTGAAATAGACGGAATAAAGATTACACGGTTTACTAACTTGAGTAAATTTAGGCTCTGAACCGTACAGCAAAGGAGCAAAACTACTGCAATTGCCTGAAAGCACGTGAGAGTTTAAGGCTAAGCCGTAGATATTGGTAGGATCCTACTATAGAAACATAGCAGGATCGTCGTGACATGCAAGCCAAGTCAGCTCTAGAGTATCTTTTCATCGCTTGTGCCGCGCTATTGATTTTTGCTGCATGTCGCAGCTCAGCTCTTAATCACAACGGAATCGAACCGAGCATTTTATTAGTTGGTAACAGTTTCACCGCTATTAATGGGGGTATTGCCCAACAACTCAAAAGCTTAGTACCTACTGGAAATATTGCTAGTGTCGCACCAGGAGGCTATACGTTAGCAAAGCACTGGAATGACGAAAACACGCGTCAAACAATTCGAGATCACCAATGGAAGTATGTTGTTTTACAGGAACAAAGCCAAACACCGATTTTTGACCTGGCAAAATTTCGTGAATTTGCCGGAGCGCTAGACCAGGAAATTAAAAGGGGGGGAGCCAAAACAATCCTCTTCATGACCTGGGAACGACCTGATAGTGTCGCCTATGGAGTGACAACCACAAATTTGGCTGATGCCTATGAGTCGGTAGGCACTGATCTGGGCGCAAAAGTGGCTCCAGTCGGTCTGGCATTTGCGCGATCGCTGAGTGAAAGACCTGAGTTGAGCTTATCCACTCAGGACGGGCACCCAACCCTGCATGGAACTTACCTGGCCGCTTGTGTGTTGTACGGTACGATATTTGAGCAAAGTCCGGTTGGAAAATCATCTCCAGAGGAGAACCTTTCTGCAGAAGTTCAAGCCTATTTTCAGAAAATCGCAGCAGAAAGCTTAGGGTATTCGTCAACCAGTCGTAGAAGTCACTCTGCTAAGTCCGTCCACTCCTTGAGCGAACCACGAGGAGTATAGTAGGAATGGCTGAGATTAAATTCTCAATCTTCATTGATTGAGAAAAGGAAGCCTGCAAATCCCTCTATTTTCAATGTCTGAAGCTACCTGGTAACAGCGATAAACAATGACAGAAACTCTTGAGGCACTCCGATCTGGACAATTAACAGGAGCCAAACGCCTTGATTTAGCGGCTGATCTGACCCAATTTCCGTTAGAAATTTTAGACCTGGCCGACTCATTAGAGATTCTGAATCTCACAAATAATCGGCTCCATTCGTTACCAAATGAGTTTGGTCGGTTGCAAAAGCTCAAAATTGCTTTCTTTAGTAACAACCATTTTCAAGAGTTACCCGCTGTTTTATCAAACTGTCCAAATCTTTCGATGGTTGGCTTCAAAGCAAACCAGATTGCATCGATCGCCGACGCTGCTTTGCCGACCTCAGTTCGCTGGCTGATTCTGACCGATAATCAGATTGAGCAGATCCCCGCATCTTGGGGTCGATTGGGTAAGTTGCAAAAGCTGATGTTGGCTGGCAACCAATTGCGATCGCTGCCAGATGAGATGGCTGCCTGTCAAAATCTGGAGCTGGTTCGTTTGTCTGCCAATCAGTTGACCTCATTACCACCCTGGCTGTTGACGCTGCCCCGCTTATCCTGGTTAGCCTATGCTGGCAATCCGTTTTGTCAGGCAACGCGATCGCCAACTCCTTCATTAACAGAGATTGATTGGGCTGATTTGGTCATTCAAAATACTTTGGGGGAAGGAGCCTCCGGAATTATTTTTAAGGGTGAATGGGTTCACAGCCCGACTCAAGCAACCGAGGTCGCAATCAAGGTCTTTAAAGGTGAAGTCACCAGTGATGGTCTTCCGGCTGATGAGATGCGATCGTACATTGCCGCCGGAACCCATCCTCACTTGGTAAAACTCTTAGGCAAAGTGGTTGGTCATCCAGAAGAAAAAGCCGGACTGGTGTTTGCCTTCGTGCCTCCCAATTACACAACACTGGGTAATCCTCCTAGTTTTGACAGTTGCACCAGGGATACATACTCTCCTGACACGGCTTTTTCGCTGCCTGTTATCCTTCAAATTGCTCAGGGAATTGCCGCCGCTGCCGCCCATCTTCACTCTCAAGGCATTTTGCATGGTGACTTGTATGCTCACAATATTTTGGTCAATGCAATGGGTGAAAGCTTGCTTGGAGACTTCGGGGCTGCTTCTTTCTATCCAGAAACAACTCCCTCGATCGCACCAGCTCTCGAATCTCTGGAAGTGCGGGCGTTTGGATGCTTGCTTGAGGACGTGTTAGACCGCTGTATACTGGATAATTCAGCTAATCAAGTGGAATTGCGCGATCGCCTCCGTTCTTTGCAGCATGATTGTATGGATCCATTTCCATCCTCACGCCCATCATTTGCTAAAATCTGTGATTTTTTAGCAGTACCTTCTAATTAATATGTGTAGTGAGTCGATTACTTTTTTAGACAAAACTCACCAATAAAGATTTAGAGTTTGTCGTATTTAAAATAGTATGCCCCTTCTTAGGAAACAAGAAGGGGCGGATACAATTCAGAACAGGCTCAAGTTAATTTTCTTAGTAGTAAGTGAGGCTGTTTAGAGTTGCCCTGAACCGAAACACCGAGTAGAGGGAAGGCGTTTCAGATTAAATCAGTGACAGTTGCTCTCAAAAGTGAAGAGAAGAAAATACGAGCGCACTGTTCTCAGTCAATGAGATCAAAAGCGAAACAT
The DNA here is from genome assembly GCA_015296075.1 of Leptolyngbyaceae cyanobacterium M33_DOE_097. GTDB lineage: Bacteria > Cyanobacteriota > Cyanobacteriia > Leptolyngbyales > Leptolyngbyaceae > DSRU01. Next base: position 5,425 of record DVDV01000197.1, read on the forward strand.
TCACGTCAGGATTGATATGTTGTCCTCCAAATAATCGTGAACTGAAGAGCTAATTTGTCTCGGAAGCTGATCAACTTCTACTCCTATAGAATACTCTTGTTTTTCAAGATTGTGGCTCAAATGAGAACAAAGTTTACGATAAGGAACCGTTGTCTTTCTATTTTTCTACAACCGTCACCCCACAGCCTTGTTAGTCAGGCAGATGAATGCTGTAAGGACGGTTCGCGTCGCGGATCTATGGGAGACAACGCCCCTAACCTGGGGATGCTGACCCAAAAGCATTTTTACAGCAGCAGCGTATCATCTGACGGCAATAGCTTCCAGCATGATAGCTTTGCTTTTCTTGTCTGCCCTTCAGGGTTTGAAGCTTCGCGATCGCCCGTTCAACAAAATATCGAAGTCATTTAATTCTTGTTCCTTGGTATCAGCGGGCAGTCTTTCCTATCGGTATATCAAGGCTCACAACTTGGGGTAGAGGCAAATAGGAGCGGTCTTCCTTAAGCTGAAAAGGTTGAATGCTAACCGTATTTACGGTTCTTAAGCTATGGGATTTAAATATCGATGGAAAAACGGGGCACAGCCAAGCCGCGATCAGGCCGCACAGGATGGTAATTTGCTAGATGAAAGCCAGTTTGAAACCACCGAGGAACAAAAACTCGCTGAGAATATGGCAAGAAAACATCTTAACGTGCCGCTTCAAACCGCGGATGCTGATACTCCACCGTTACCTGGTGCCCTTCCTGCAGAACAAAAAGAAAAGAGAAGGTAGCATTGGGTCGGCAAAAGGTAGAACAAGTTTCAATTCAAGGACCTTTCTGAGCTGTTTACCAGGTAATGCTTGGATTGGTCTTTGTTTTTTTGATCTGTTATACCAATTCTCTAAATCCGATTTACAGATCCTTGTAGGGGCGGTTCGCGTTCGTGTAGCGTTTCCGAAGGAAATACCACCCTACAGATAATCATCTATAGCCCAGTTTTGCAGAATTGGTATTAGACCTCAAATATCGCAGTTCTGGAAAACATTAGGACAGGGTGTAGAAAGAACCCCACATTGAACTTTCTACACCCTATTTTCTACACTCAATCTACAAAGTTATTAGTAGATGGTGCGTACCCCCAAGCGTGAGGCCAGTTGACGTTGCAGTGTTTCAGGTAGCAAGACGCGATTTACGGCATGAATCACACCGTTGTTCGCTTGAATATCAGGCTGAATGACACTAGCATTATTAACAATCACGCGATTATCAGAGGTGACGCGCACGGCCAAACCACCACCAATCGACTTAATTGCGCCAGTTTTAATTTGATTCGAGGCTACTTCACGAGGCACTACGTGATATGCCAAGACTTGACGTAGCAGGTCACGGTTCTCAGGCAGAAGTAAAAATTGCAGTGCCCCATCAGGTAATTGAGCAAATGCTTCGTCAGTTGGAGCAAATACCGTGTATGGACCTTCTTCAGACAGCAAATCTGTTAAACCTGCAGCCTGGATCGCTTGCGTCAGGGTTTTAAACGACTGGCTACCAGAAGCAACACCAACAATCGTGTTGTCAGTAGGAGCGGCCTGGTTAGTTGTAGGCTGCTGCATCTGAGTATTCGTTGGAGATTGCTGTGCCTCTGTAGGGGTCTGATAACCTTGGGCGATCGCAGGAGCACCGAAGAGCGCACCAGCAGCAATCCCAACTAGAATTGGAAATCGTTTTGAGATGAATGTGTTTGGAGTGAATGTCATAATCGAGGTTTCTAACTACTGTGTAAAGTTTAGTAAACACTGATAGGTTAAAAACTCTTTCCTTTTGTAGAAATAACTCTAATTTCCACTTCAGCCGGGATTTTGAGAGTAGCACACCCAATTCTAAACAACTGACTGTAGGGGCATACAGAGATTACAGCGTGATAGGGTTTCGTTCCCAAAATGATAATTTTTTGGAGCTAAAAGCTATCTACTAATTCTAAATAATGCTTCTCACTTCTACTTATAGTTAGAAATTAAACAACTTCTTTCAATAAACGAAGGTTTCTTTTTAGTACGATCGCTGCCTAACACTGGTAAAGTGCGTAATTCTCGGTCGTGGGTTCGTAAAATTTGTTTTTGACCAGTTGAAACCGTTTTCTGAATCCGAATTGGGTCACCTTACGTAGTAAATAGTTTTGCTGGCAGGCGATCGCGCTATTCAACAGCGTTGCTAGGCTTTGCCGCTGCGTGAGGCTGATTTACATTAACTGAGATCTTGCACCAGTTTCAATAAGGGGTTGCCAAAGAAGGAAAAATCTGAAAGAAAGGGCGTAATCAAAATTTAACTGAACGGTTATGGAAACCATTGTTCAACACGCCCA
>DVDV01000156.1 GCA_015296075.1 Leptolyngbyaceae cyanobacterium M33_DOE_097
AGGTTGTTTGGTAGAATGCAGGGAACATATTTTTTGGGGGGAGCCGTCTCGGCTCCCTATTTTTTGTCCTTGCTATTCTCCCAAACCTTGTCTCCTTATGGCTTAGAGTGACATTGTCACCCGTTAAGCCCAAATTCAAGCCGTTTATCTAAAACGAGGCTTGCAACAGTACTAGCTTTCTTGGCTGTCTCAGATTTCCTCGCAACAGGTATTCTCAGTGCTTAAACAGCTTGCTTTTCGTCAAAATGAGAATTGCTGTGAGACTTAGCAGGCTCTTATAAATTCACTGAAATTGCTTCTACCGGGCAAGTTGCCACACACTGTTCGCATACAATGCAGCGCGATCGCGCAAACGCCAATCGAAACGTCGTCGGGTCAAGCGTCAACGCTTCCGTAGGACACACCCCCGTACACAAGCCGCAATGCACACATGATTCCTCATCAATCACAATCTCACGGCTAGAAGACGAGACACCAATCTCCTGCGATCGCATCCACTCAATTGCAGCGTCAAGCTGGTCAATATCCCCTGACAGCTCAACCACTAGCTTGCCAATTTGGTTCGGTGCGACCTGCGCCCGAATAATATTGGCAGCCACATTAAAATCTTTTGCCAGCCGATAAGTCACTGGCATATGTACCGAGCGTTTTGGAAAGGTTAAAGTAACGCGCTTTTTCAAAACCTTAGATCGCTAAAAACATCAGAGAGCTGAACTTCACTCAAAATCATCAGCCCAGGGAACCCTAAACTAGAGTTGCTTCTAATCTACAACCTCGAAGCTTCGGTAAACTGAGAGAGTGTAATAGATCGCAACATTGACTCATGACAAATTCGCCCACTCCACCTCCTAGTTCTAATTCATCCGCGGCCAACCTTGCCGTTCGCTTTCGCAATCTAGTCATTGTCTTGGTTGCAGTGATCTTGAGTGTAGCTATCTTCTTGGGTTTGCGAACCGAAACCGGAACAGCCACCCTTAGCACTATTGCAGAGAGTTCAGTCCCATTAAATGTCGCTCTCACCAATGACAAACCCACGCTGATCGAGTTTTATGCCAACTGGTGCACAAGTTGTCAGGCAATGGCCCCCGACATGGCAGAGCTTGAGGAGCAGTATGGAAAAGACGTGAACTTTGTCATGCTCAACGTTGACAACAGCAAATGGTTGCCAGAAATTCTCTCCTACCGCGTAGACGGAATTCCCCACTTTGTCTTTCTCAGCCAAGCAGGTGAAGCCAAAGGTGAAACTATCGGTAAGCAGCCAAAAACCATCATGGAAGATAACCTGGTCGCACTGCTAGCAGGCGAAACCTTGCCTTATGCCAAAGCAACGGGTGAAACCAGTGAATTTTCGGCTCCCGTCGCACCTGCCAAAGCAAGCACCAGCGATCCACGTAGTCATAGCAGCCAGGTTGTCAGTCAATGAATCAATTCGGGCGATCGCTCATTTGTCTTATTCTTTTAGTCTGCAGCCTGGTCACCCTACCAGCCAACGCTTTAGTTAATGACTCCGTTTACCAATATCGCAAACCTAGTGCCGATGGCATTGGCAAAGTTTACCTGGGGCGTGAAATTGCTCAAGTCATGGGGCATCAAGGGGCAGGTTGGTTAGAACGAGCCAGTCGCACTTTAGAAGAACAACCTGCCGCCGCGATCGCAGCCCTTGACCTGCAACCCACCGACACAGTCGCCGACATCGGTGCCGGAACTGGCTATTTTAGCTTTCGCATCAGTCCCCAAGTTCCCCAGGGCAAAATCTTTGCGGTCGATGTTCAATCTGAAATGGTTGAAATTTTGACTGAGTTAAAGCAAGAAAAACAGGCGAACAACGTAGACATTATCCTTGGAGAACCAACCGATCCTCACCTTCCTGATCGCAGCGTTGACTTGGCACTCATGGTCGATGCCTATCACGAGTTTGCGTTTCCCCAAGAAATGATGCGCCACCTTGTCACCGCACTCAAACCATCAGGCCGAGTCGCTTTAGTCGAGTATCGGGGCGAAAACCCATTGATTCCCATCAAGCGGCTGCATAAACTAACCCAAAAACAAGCCATCAAAGAGATGGCAGCGGTCGGCCTCACCTGGAAGGAAACCAAAACTCAATTACCCCAGCAGCACATCTTGATTTTTGTCAAATCTGATAGCCAGACATTGAATTTAGTGGAAAATGCTACTTAAATATCACCTGCAATTCAACTCAAATAGGTGCATTGACAATTCACAGTAGGATTTCTCCTTAAAGATGACGTTAACAACGTTACCCAAATGGGCGATCGCAGGTTTAGCTTTTCCCCTGCTCTTTCTCAATACCTGGCTACTGTATAAGCTAGCAATTCTTCTCCAACCCGTTACCAGCATCGTCATTACTGCTAGCCTGATTGCTTTTTTGCTCGGTTACCCGATCAACTTCTTAGAAAAACAAAACCTTTCGCGTGGATGGGCAATACTTCTAGTCCTGTTAACCGCCTTAACTACGACAATCATTCTCCTCGTTTTTCTAGGCCCGCTCGTCTGGCAGCAACTCAATGATTTTGCCGAACGTCTGCCCCGTTGGATTGAAGAAGCAAAAACACAATTGCTTTTGTTAGAAGCGAATCCCCTTCTACAAAGTTTGCCACTTGACCTCGATCAACTGACTGTTAAAGGAGCCAACAAACTCTCCGCCTCCTTAAATACCGCCACAAATCAGGCGATCGACGTCACCTTAAGCACAATCAACGGCACACTCAACTCCCTGGCCACCGTGGTACTTAGCATTCTTCTGGTGATCAACGGCGAGTCCCTTTGGAACGGGATTTTGAGTTGGCTTCCAGCCGGGTGGCAGGCCGAAATTCGCGAGTCCTTACAGCCTAGCTTTCAGGGCTATTTTTCGGGACAGGCAACCCTGGCAATGATTCTAGCGATCGCTCAGTCGGCCGCCTTTTTTCTTCTCAACGTTCCTTTCGGGTTGTTGTTTGGTATTGTCATCGGTCTTGTCAGTATCGTCCCCTTTGGTGGAACCGTAGCAGTTTTAGGCGTGAGTGGGTTATTGGCGGTTCAAAACATTTGGTTAGGTCTTAAGGTGCTGATTACTGCATTTGTGCTGGGGCAAATTAACGACAACCTGATTGCTCCTCGATTAATCGGTGGCTTAACTGGCTTAAATCCCGCAATTATTATCGTTGTTTTGCTTTTGGGAGCAAAATTCGCCGGCTTTTTAGGGTTACTTTTAGCTGTACCAACCGCCAGCTTTATCAAAAAAATTGCCGACGATCTGCGCGAACCGTTCATTGCTCAATTTGTAATTGCTCAACTAGGTTGACTTGATGCAGTCTCAAGGAGAGGATGGTAAGCTTTTGGCATGAAAGAACTGCCCCCTCTAAATGGACTGAGCCACGCGGAGAAGGATGCCCTGATTCAATAAGAGCGGAGTTGCGTTTTCCGGTTCCTCCTCCAGTTGGTGGCATGATAATTAAATCTCCATTGGCACTACGTTCTAATTTTAATTCTCGGTTCGCTGCACAAAGCTGCTCAAATTGTTCGGTGGTGATG
>DVDV01000276.1 GCA_015296075.1 Leptolyngbyaceae cyanobacterium M33_DOE_097
AAACATTTGTACTGAAGTCAGAGCCTCTAAAGGCTTGTGCGCTCAATTTTATGAACGGCAGAATGGGTATTCCAGCCATTGATAGCTGTTCAAAATGAATATTTTTGTGAGAATTATTCTCATACTGAGAATTGCTGCTTTGGTAGCAACGGCGATCGCAGCCAGCAAAATGCCAACCGAGCTAATTGCATCGGCGGTAACGTGAAGTAAAGCGGCGCGCAGGTTAAGGTCGTGGTCGCTGCCTTGGTGCAAAATGCGGATGTTGATCAGGTTGACGACTAAGCCTATAGCCGCCGTGATCAGCATCGGTAGGCTAGCGATTTCAGTGGAGGGAGCGCGGAGCCGTTCCACCGCTTCCCAGCCGATCCAGGCGGTGAGAAGCAGGAGACCAATGCCGTTGATCAGGGCAGCCCAGGTTTCCCATTGTTGGCGGGGGGCGATCGCGCTGAGAGAGTCACTAAGCGGGTTGTTACGCACGGGTTCTGATAACCAACTGGTAACTAAGGCTAAACCCAAAGCAAAACAGTCTGAGGTCATGTGGGCGGCTTCTGCAACCAGAGAGAGACTACCGCTCGTAAACCCAATCAGCATTTCTAAAAGTGCGAAGCCGCTCACGAGAGTCAGGGCGATCGCTAATTGGGATTGTTTCACTTTGGGGTTCACCAAAGAATGTTGGCAACCCGAAGCGCACGAATGGATCATAAACCGCTACTCAAACCCTTCTGATTCAGACTTAAAGATGGGACCAATTCTGTTATGACAATCGATTAAAGGGAGTGGAACCCCTGCAACCTTTCCTAACGCATAGGACAGTCACGATAGAACTGAAGAACTCGGTTGCCATCCTAACACGCACAATCAAATCCCTTCCTGTAGAGGGATCAATCGAGACGATAAGCGTTATCAATCATCACACTCTTTAATCCTCCTGCGGGTTTTAGCCAGATCAGGAACAAACCGGAATTCTCTGGTTACGGCTGATGCGGTAGTCGTGCCAGAGGAGATGGGCAGCCACACCCCGCACCGGTCTGAGAGCTTCACAGTAGGCCAACAGTTCTTTACGAGAGGGACGCTGGGGCAGATTTTTTAGCTTTTGGTAGCTCGCTTGAATTGCCAAATCCGCCGCAGGGAAGCTATCAAAGCGTTCCAGGCAAAACAGCATATAAATCTCGGCTGTCCAGGGACCAATGCCCTTAATTTGGGTCAGTTGCTCGACGATCGCGCTATCCGAGAGTTGGGCAAAACGTTCGAGGTTGAGTTTACCTGTGGCGATCGCGGTTGCAAGTTCCTGACAGGTGCGAATTTTGGCCTGACTAAAGCCCGCTTGCTTGAGGTCGTCAGGTGAACAGGCGGCCACGTTTGCAGGGGTAAGTTCCATCTGGTGCAGCAACCGCTGAAAAATCGCCTGGGCGGCAGAGGCAGAAAGTTGTTGTCCGGCGATGATGCGTACGAGGGAGGCAAACCCCGGTTCCCACCGTCGAACAGAGAGGGAGCCATTGGCTTGCTCAATCATGAGAAAGTCGGGGTCGTGTTCGTACAACTGCTGTAGGGCTGCTTGTAAAGCGGGGCTGGGCAGATGGAGAGAATCGACAAAAGCGGGAGGTGAATCGGATTGCGTCATGAAAATCGCTCTCAAGTGAATGGGAAAAATCTCATACCGATTGCAACTGTCTTCGTGGCAGATCTTTGCCCAAACCGCTCCCCCTCATTTCCCCTTAATAAGCGGGATGCCGGAGGCAGGGGGATCTGATGTGACGCATTCACCAATCAAATCGGTATCACAATCCGTATGCTGGTCAAGCGCAGTAGAACCCACAGAGGTGTTTGATTTTTCCCTTCCATCTTATCGACTTGCAGAGTTAGCCGACTGACTTGAAAGGTCATGTTGTTGGTTGGAGAAAGTGACTAATCTCGTTGAGTAGCTTGTGCCTCCCGGTCAAGCAAAGCGCGTTTAAGGTCACTGCCCCAGCGATAGCCTTTGAGGCCACCATCGCGACCGATAACTCGATGGCAGGGAATCGCGATCGCGAGAGAATTAGTGGCGATCGCACGCGCCACCGCTCGCACAGCCGTCGGCTTACCAATTTGTTCCGCAATTTCGGTATAAGTCACTGTATGCCCCGCTGGAATGGTTTGTAAGGCTTGCCAAACTTGCGCTTGAAAGGCGGTGCCTTGAATGTCGAGCGGCAAGGTTGAAGGGTGTTGGGGTGCTTCAATTAAGGCTAATACCTGCCTGACCCATTCGTTAAATTGCTCGTCTTTGTCAGCTAGCTGGGCCTGGGGAAACTGCTTTTGCAGTTGTTGCACCAGACTCGCTTCACTCTCACCGAGATGGATGGCACAGATTCCCCGTTGCGTTGCGGCAATTAAGACCCAACCAAGCTGCGATCGCTGAATCGTATAGCGAATCGCCTGACCACGTGCCCCTTGCCGATAGTTTTTGGGTGTCATACCTAGTAACGTGTTTGCTTGAGCATAAACCTGGCTACTGCTTGCAAAACCTGCTTCATAAATAGCTTCGGTCACAGAGGGTTGCTCCTGCAATTCAACTTGCAGTCGTTTTGTCCGCTGTGCTTTGACATAAGCTTTAGGCGTTACGCCGAGCACACGCTTAAAGACCCGATGAAAATGATAGGGGCTGAGTCCTGCCAGGTTTGCCATCTCTGCTAAAGATGGGGGTGTCTCTGAGGTGGCGATCAGATGGCAAATCTGAGTAATTTTTTCGATTTGTTGGCTTTGTGGAGCTGTTGCGTTTGGCTGGCAACGCTTACAGGCCCGAAATCCGGCAGCTTCGGCTATCTGATAAGTCTCAAAATACCGAATATTCTCTGGTTTAGGGCGACGCGCGGCACAGGTGGGGCGACAGTAGATACCCGTGGTGATCACACCGTAAACAAAGCGACCATCAGCATCAAAACTTCGGTTGAGAATGGCTTGCCAACGGTCAGTATCCAGAGTGAAGTGGGGTGCGCTCATAAGGAAAGGTCAGTGAGGTGTCTGAACCAGCTGTTTTCGGCTACCCCTTTATTTTGCTGAATGATTGAGCTGAAGACTATCGGTTTCTTGCGCCCAAATTTTTAGCCCCATCCCCCCAACAATTCGCGCGAAGACCTGAGCAAACAGATATACTACTGCCAGGACTCGATTGGGATGGCGTTTGCCCCTGGTAACATGACGGAGGTTCACCAACCGCAGACATTTGATGCCGTGCTGGGTGGGCAGTCGATCGCCCCGGCAGGCAGCGTTGTGTTAGGTGGGCTTGAAGGGCTGCGGCGGCGTTTGCGCCAGGGCAAAGTTGAGGAGCGCATTGCAGCCCTGTGGGATTGTCAGAACTATGGGCAGAAAGGGCTTGATTTACTGATCCGCGCTTTAAGCGATCGCTCGCGGAAGGTGCAACGAGTGGCTTATAAAATCCTGCGCGATCGCTCAGAGGTACAGGCACAAATTGCGTTAGAAGCCGTTTGCACGTTTCCCTTATTTGAGCCAATTACCGCTCTCGAAGGTCACGATGCAGGCATTACAGCCATTGCGATTGGGGCGCGCCAGTTTCGTTATCGCGCTGACCAGCAGATTGTTGTCAGTGCCAGTCGAGATGGCATTGTGCAAGTCTGGGATGTCGAGCAAAAGGAACCTTTTCTGACGCTCGATGCCGAGTCATTTGTCTACGCGATCGCGATTGACAGTGAAACGGATAGCTTCACAATTTTGGGCGAAAATCAGCACCGCCAAGCCTGGAGTTTTCGCAACGGGCAACCAATTGCCCCCAGTCTTGAAAAACTGCGAACCATTGCCTCAGTCACGGTTGTGGGCGATCGCCAATACATGCTGAGTGGGAGTGGCAACAGCATCAAAATTTGGGAACTCTCGACTGGAAAAGAACTCGCGAGCTTGTACGGACATACGCGCCCTGTTACCGCGATCGCCTTAAGCGATGATCATCAACATCTGGTCAGTGGCAGCGAAGATCGAACCGTTCGGCTTTGGGGCATTTGAGTCAGAATGCCTGGCATCTGCGCAGAGCCGGGAGTTCACAGCAATCAGATACTTTTGATACAAATCTACAGATCACCCATCCCCTTTAATGAATGGGAGCTTTAACCCATCTCATTGCTAAATCAATTGACTGCTTCAGCAAAATTCTATTCAGTGTGTAAAACTAATTTGCCCGTAAAGAAAGGGTCTACAACTCATTTTCTAAATGGGCAGGCACCATTACCTGTTTACATCAGAGCATCATTGGTTAATCGTCATTTGCTATTAGGAACTGCCTATTTACAAATGATAAATGCAGGTAATTTAGAACCGTTTACTTGTGTTAGCCAACGGGTTGAATAATTTGTTCTAAAACTTTGTATTCGTGTACTAACGTTTTGGGCTTAAGGTGTTAGCGACTTGATAAAAGTATTTTCTTACTTATGAACGTTCTCGCCTGTTTTTCTTTTCTGCTATCGGCTATTCACGACTAAGTTTATGAAAAAGTCGCTCAGGCGAATTATTGCGGGTTCTATTCTATTTCTGGTGATTCTTATCCTTTCGACAGTTGGCTATATGGCAGCTGGATGGAATTTTTTAGACGCCATTTACCAGGTCGTTATCACCATCTTTGGGGTCGGTTTTGGTGAGATCAACGTAATGGGACCTCGCCTACGGGTCTTCACAATGTTTGTGATCGTGGCAGGCTACACAGTGGTGGGCTATATCGTTGGGTCGTTCATTCAGCTTATTACAGAAGGCGAAATTCGCAAGGCGATGGGGGCTAGACGAATGCAAAAAGATATTCAGTTGCTAAAAAATCACGTCATTATTTGTGGCTATGGACGAATCGGACAAATCTTGGCGCGTAAGTTAAGTAACAGCAAGCAACCATTTGTGATTATTGATAACGATAGCGATCGCGCCGAAACCGCCGAAGCGCTTGGATATTTGGTTCGGTTAGGGAGTGCCACCGATGAGCTGGTACTCGAATCAGTTGGCATCATGCGGGCACGGGTGTTGGCATGCGTTTTACCCGACGATGCAATCAATGTGTTTATTACACTAACTGCCCGCAGTATGAATCCTCATCTAGTTATCATGGCACGTGGACAGTACCCGACAACTGAAAAAAAGCTACGCCAGGCCGGAGCTGATCATGTTGTACTCCCTGCCGAGATTGGAGCTTTACGGATGGCCCATATTATTACGAACCCGGCATCGATAGACATCTTAGATCGCAATGATGGGGGCAAAACTTTGACAGAAATGTTGTCTCAACTCGAAATTCAGTTGGATGAACTAGAGATTGCCCCTGGTTCTGATTTAGTCGGCACCAGCATTGGCACGATGGAAGTGCAGGGTGCTCGAAACTTTATTGTGGTGGCCATTCGACGGGGTGATGGCTCATTGATTGTGCGTCCTGGCCAAGAGGTTTTTTTGCATGAGGGTGATACGGTAATCGTCATGGGACACCAAGGTGATATTCCTAAGTTTGCGGCAATGCATGCCATGAGTCGCCAAATGCAATATCGGGGTGCCCGTCGTCAAACGCGTCGCAACCTTTAGTCATACAATTGCCTTGACTAAGTACTGCAAAATGCTTCAAGTTACGATTCAAGCGATCGCTCTTGTAACCGTCGCCTCACGCCATCCGTACCTTCGATCAGCGATCGGAGTGCTAATCTTCTCACCCTTAAAGTCTTGCTAGCTAACCTTACAACACCCATCCATAAGACCTTGCGGGGGTTGTAGGGGAGTAAGGCCCCTACAAGCGGGGGTGCGGGGGGAAGTCCCCCGATCTTGCGGCTCCGCCGCCCCCAAATCTCCGCACTAAATTCTTATCCTGAAATCTTGAATAGATGATTGACTTTGCTTTCTAGAGTAAGAAAAATAACTTTCGTAGTTAAAAAAGAGTAACAAGAATTAGCTACAGATTTTTAGTCAAAAAAGAGCGATCGCACAACGCGATCGCTCTCAACTTTCAGGTAACCGTTCAGGGGGTGCAGTCTTGAATCGGTAGCAAAGAGGGTGCTGGTAGACCTTGGCGAGAGGCACGACACGCTTGCACTAAATACTCCAACACCGAGCGATTTTGGGCACG
>DVDV01000020.1 GCA_015296075.1 Leptolyngbyaceae cyanobacterium M33_DOE_097
AAACATTTGTACTGTAGCCAGAGTGTCTAAAGACTTGTGCACTCAATGTTATAAACGGCAGAATGCGGGTTTCAGCCATTCATAAACGTTAAAACCGGACGTTTTTATGAGAATCATTCTCATATCGAGAATTGCTGAGTTTAACCACAATAGCTTTCCTTGTCTGTAGTAAATGTGCTGTTCCACACGCCTACTCTGAAAATCAGAGTGAGACGCGGTTTTACCCATTTACTTTCACTTTCAGCCAAAACCGGAAGAACCAGGACAATCTCAGCTGATGAGGTTGAAAAGCTGTTAAATAGTTGATTTAAGTAATTTTTCGGAAACTACCATTCTTTAATTTATCGAATAACGAGAAAAAAAGCTGGTAATTGACCCTTAAATTAGTTTGACTTGATACCCACTTCGAATCTTAAAAATAGGACGATAGAAGCCTAAATTAAGAAATCAAAGTAAGTTCAAATCAGCACACAATTGGATGCTCCTTACAAGCAGTCTAACGTAGTGGTAAAAATCTTGACGACGTAAAAATCGTGTTTTTACGTAGATGTACGTAAGGCTTTTGTGAAGTTATGTAGGGAATCCAAGGTTATCGCTTTTTATCGCGGTAAAACAGCTTCACCATAAGCTGTCTAGCAAACGCACAACGAATGCTAGAAAAACTGGGCAGACTTCCCTTGTTTTGCTTTTTGGGAACAAAAATGAAATAGAGCTTTGATCAGAATTCTTCTTGCTTTGTCAGCTCTGTTCCTCTAGTCCCACCGGATTCTTGGGCACTATCGAGTCGAACCAGCCAGGCAATTTGCCAGACTACGCAATCCTCCCGTTGAGCCGAGCGATATCCATCCGAGGCGCTGAGTTCCGGCTCGACTGGTATATTTGACACGAATCCAGTCGCGATCGCCATACACAGCGATTTGCGCAGGACTTTTGGTGAGCCGTACTGTTGCCCCCCGCCCTGGACCATCCGGTTGGCCTTGATATTGTTGTAACAGCCCACCTGGTTGATCAAACGCGACTAAGCCAGCATCAAGATAACGATACTGAGGACCATCAATGGCAGAACTGCGCAGGCGGCGACAATAAGTTGGGTTGGTATCAATATCTCCAGGCAATAGGTCTTCTGAAGGGGGAGACGGATCACAGTTAGTTTGGAGATTTGCTGCTTCTACCCAGCCAATTTCGGGCACCTTGATCTGCGCGATGCCACTGCCAACAACGCCTGTTAATGTAACTTGAGTACCTGGGGCGATCGCACCCGCTGATTTTGTGAGACGCGCATCTTCAAAAACGGGAGTACTTGCGCGCGTCTGGCGGCAAGCTCCAACATAGCTACTGTTTTCGCTTAATTGAGTCGTTACTTGAGCAACCCCCTCACCAGAAAGCAAGGGGGCAACTACTAGCAAACTAAGAAGCCGCAAAGCTAAAGACGGCTTGCGTTGTACCATTCTTCTACCCTTACAAGCAAATTGCGCGGCTTGGGTGAAGCTCACACTTTGACTGAGAGCGATTCTACCAGGGCTTCTTTGAGAATGGCGGCTTTATCGGTTTGCTCCCAAGGCAACTCTAAGTCGGTGCGACCAAAGTGCCCATAAGCGGCAACATCTTGGTAGAAACGACCACCGCGCTCAGCTGGCAACTTCTGGAGGTTGAAAGCTTGAATAATGCCAGCGGGACGCAACTCAAAGTTTTGGTGAACCAACTCAAGAATGCGATCATCGCTAATTTTGCCAGTGCCAAAGGTGTCAATCATGATGCTGACAGGCCGCGCCACCCCGATCGCGTAGCTCAATTGCACTTCACACCGCTCGGCTAAGCCCGCCGCAACGATGTTTTTAGCGACATAACGGCATGCATAAGCAGCACTGCGATCGACCTTTGTGGGATCCTTACCAGAGAAAGCACCACCACCATGACGTGAGTAGCCGCCATAGGTATCCACAATGATTTTGCGGCCTGTCAAACCAGAGTCGCCTTGAGGCCCACCAATCACAAACTTGCCAGTTGGGTTAACCAAAAAGCGGGTGTTCTCATCTGGCTTTAGGGCAATATCTGAAAAGACAGGTAGGACAACGGCTTCCCACAAATCTGCTTTGATCCGTTGTTGAACTGCTGCTTCGTCTGTAATGTCGTCGATTGTTGGAGCGTGCTGTGTTGAAACCAGAATTGTATCGATGCCAACGGGGCGGTTATCTTCATACAAAACGGTAACTTGTGTCTTACCATCAGGGCGCAGATATGGCAGAATACCGGACTTGCGCACGACCGACAGGCGACGAGCAATCCGGTGAGCCAGACTGATAGGTAGCGGCATTAACTCTGGAGTTTCGCTACAAGCAAAACCAAACATAATGCCCTGATCACCTGCACCAACCCGATCCAATTCTTCTTCGCTTGATTGTTCTCGGGTTTCGTGGGCAGCATCTACCCCTTGCGCAATATCGGGCGACTGAGCATCTAATGCAACCAACACCGCGCAACTGTTGCAACTAAAACCGCTATCGACGCCAACATAACCAATTTCTTCAATTTTTTGACGGGCCAAGTCGATGTAGTTGACCTTAGCTTTCGAGGAAATTTCGCCAGTGATGAGCACTAACCCAGTGTTGACCACTACTTCCGCCGCTACTCGACTTTTAGGATCCTGCGAGAGCAGCGTGTCCAAAATCGTATCTGAAATTTGATCACAAATTTTATCGGGGTGACCTTCTGTAACGGATTCAGAAGTAAAAAGATATTGGCGGCTCAAAGCGAAACCTCACATTAAGAATTGGTTACCGACTCGTGATTATAGCATTCGAGGCGATTCGACATTTTCAGGTTTTTTAAGTTACTTCAACAAAAGTGCCGGGATCTTACTGAATTCCTCGCTTTGAGAATTTAAAGTTTTGACAAAATTAAAATGACGGCTCAATCTGGATGTCAGTAGGTTTACTAGCGATCGCCGTCGCACCCCCTAAATCTGTTTGAGCAGCCCCCCCCCAGGTAACACCAATACTCCCGGCAGCCCTTGCCTGATTTGCCAGTTCTAAATCGGTTGTTGCATCCCCAATCACAAGTGTGGCCTTTGCTTCAATTTTCAGGGCAGTGCAAGCCTGCCATAAGAAGGCAGGGTCGGGCTTTGCCAAGCTAGCTGTAGAGCCAGCGGCATACTGGATCCAGGCGGTTAATTCATATCGTGCCAAAAAGTCTTGCACATTAGGCGTCGAGTCACCCGACAAAACCGCGATCGCAACTCCGGCGTGATGCAGGCTAGTCAGTAACTCACGGATGTCTGCAAAGGGTGGCGTATGGTCTGCTTTGCGACATTGCTGATCAGCTTGTATAAACGCCTTTTGCGTGATCGTTTTAGCCTCTTGCCAGGCACAACCACGAGCCGCCAGGTAAGCTGCCGCCGCAATTTCATTTTCAGGGCGAGTGCCAACCGCCATTAACCCTGCTAAATCTAGGCGATCGCCTCGTACCCCAAAGGCTTGCAGCAAATCGGCTTCAACACCTGGAAATTGCTGAGCAATCAGATTGACCCGCTGATGCGCCAACTGCCAGAGAAATGGATGAGAGTCTGCCAACGTGCCATCTTTATCGAAGGCGATCGCTTGAATCCCCTCAAATATGTAAGAACCACACCGAATCGTAACCATAGAGGATAGCGATCGCCCAGAAACAAAAATTCCTCAGTCAAAAGCGCCTTTCAGCGTGCCAAGGTTCATAAAATCGAATATTTTCCCATTTGAAGGGGCAAATGGTTGTGCTAACGCCCGTTCAACAAAGTCTTGAAATTCTTCAATTCTCGTTTCTAAGAGGCATCAGGAAGGCTATGTCTTGATCAAAAAAGAGGGGCTGTACCCCTCTTTCAATATTGGTTGGATTACAACCTTATTCTTCAATCGCTGCTGGCAACTCTTCTTCCACTGGAATTTCTTCAACAGCTTCAGCAACTGGCTCTTCAGGCTCCAGCGTCATAGACTTAGTTTCCTTCTGGGCGAGGACTTGCTCACGATAGCGAGCAGCCATTTCCTCAGCTTTCTCGTAAACCACTTCCTTGTTCTTGACCATATCGCCGGGTTCTGGCTCCAACTGTTTGGTTGAGAGCGAGATCCGTCCGCGCTCAGCGTCAAGGTCAATAATCATCACTTTCACTTCGTCATTCACGTTGAAGACGCTATGAGGAGTGTCAATGTGATCGTGAGAAATTTCAGAGATGTGAAGCAGACCGCTCACACCGCCGATGTCAATGAAAGCACCGTAAGGCTTAATGCCGCGAACTGTGCCAATGACCACTTCACCAACTTCTAAGCGGTTCATCTTACGCTCAACCAGAGCACGTCGATGGCTGAGAACAAGGCGATTACGCTCTTCATCGACCTCTAAAAACTTGAGTGGCAATTCTTCGCCAACCAAATCTTCTTTGGGCTTACGGGTGCTGATATGAGAGCCAGGGATAAAACCACGCAAACCTTCGATGCGAACCAATGCCCCGCCTCGGTTTGTCGCAAACACGAGGGAACGTACCGTTGCATCCTCTGCTTGAAGCTGGCGTACCCGCTCCCAAGCTCGCATGTACTCGATCCGCCGAATGGAGAGGGTCAACTGACCATCTTCATTCTCGTCTGCGAGAATAAAAAACTCACGGGTTTCGTTTTGCGCCAACACTTCTTCGGGGCTATCAACCCGGTTAATTGACATCTCCTGGATAGGGATGTAGGCGGCAGTCTTAGCACCAATGTCAATCAGAGCGCCCCGTGGTTCAAGACTGAAAACCGTTCCGGCTACCACGTCTCCTGGGCTGAAGTGATAGTCGTACTTGTCGAGTAGGGCGGCAAAATCTTCGTGCGTAAAACCAATTTCAACTGTGGGTGTGTCCTGATTGACCATGCGAATCGAGTCCTGCGATATTCTCCGTAAAAGTTTCCTCCGTTGATGTATTGGCACACAAAAAGTGCCGCTTACACCGACATACCTAAACCTATCTTAGAAGACTGGTGAGCGCCAATCTATCTCCAGAAGAACTATGATACTCTAGATTGAGTGCCAAAAGCGATCGCACTTGCAAATAAATCTAATTTCTAGTTCTTTCTCTTCACTCTTTTCTTAAATTAATTGCCACGTCCGTAAAGGTTTGGGGCAAATACCAAAAAGCAGCCTTTCACTACACTTAAATTAAGTCTTGTTATATTGGTCAGTGATTTGGCGGTAAATCCGTACTAATGCACCGTCCACTTGATTGCTAAGTTCACCGATTAAACTTTTGGCTGCTCAACTTCACTCAATTAATTTTGTAACTGCAACCCAGAGGCGTGTGGGTCATCTTTCCCATTGCCCGAATCAACGTTTTGTAAGTGATGTAATGTGTCAGCGAAGTCTCGAATGCCTTGAAACTTGCGATAAACCGAAGCGAAGCGAACATAGGCGACTTCATTCAGCGATCGCAGCTGTCGTAAGACGAGTTCGCCAATTTCACTGCTAGGTACTTCGTGAATGGCGCGTTGTTGAAGTTCTGATTCAATCTCATCCACTAACGTTTCTAACGTTGCCGTTGCAATATCAGTCTTTTCGCAGGCTCGTGTAATTCCCCGCATAACTTTTGAGCGATCAAACGACTCGCGCTCACCACTGCGCTTAATCACAATAATCGGCACAAACTCAATGCGTTCATAAGTTGTAAAGCGCCGCCCGCACTTTAAGCACTCTCGTCGCCGCCGGACACTTTGACCGGCCTCTGCCGCGCGTGACTCAAGCACTCGATTATCAGGATGCTGGCAGAAAGGACACCGCATGATCTAGAGAACTCCGGGTGGAAAATTTGCCAAATAGCACAATAAAAACCATTACTCGTTATGAGTCTGCTTATCGTATATCGTTTCGATCATTTTGCTGCAATTAAATTAATTCGTTTGAATTAACTTGCTTTAAGGAGTTAGTACAAGAGTATGCTTATACAACTTGCGACAAAGCTGAGATTTTAGTCCGCTATCTTTAGATTAACATTCGCTTTTGTTTAGGTATGGAGAATATTAGGCTTCATCGCTATCACATATAAAGATGTTTGTTTAGACCTCTGCTTTTCTTCAGGTGATCAATCAGGGCAAGTTGAAATAAGTTTTGAATAAATTTGCTTCTGTTGCCGCATAAATGATGCAATCACGTTAGGTTGACTGGCCTGGGCTGCGGCGCTCGCTTCGGTCTGATGACGGGGGCTTAATTGAATTTCTGCTGAAAGACCAATGAATTAATCTCGGCGTTAAATTAAATGTTCTGTGAGAAGTAAAGGGCTGACCTAGAGCAAACTCTGCTGATGCTTAAATTTCTTACGTTCATGCTGGTCTGGAAGAGCAAAGCTGTGGATTGCCAAGTTTGAGAAGATGTACCCTGGCTCTCGCAGTATTTTTGTATCGGCGAAAAAATGAATTCTAATTGGATTGGGGGTATATCCCAGAGTTTGGAGTGGTTTCGCTGACTGCAACACATGCCAGTCAAAGGGTGCAATTCGTCTGTGGATCGGGTAGCTTGGGTTGAAGAGCCTCTCTGTAAACAGTGAGTGGTTCTGAGTTTGGATGAAGGGCACTCTACTCAGGTTGCAATTTTGGATGATGTGTTGATTTTTTATCCCCGAAAAATTTCTATCCTGTTAGGTTGCTTGAAAGACGTTTAAGACAGTAAGTGCGGCAATTGTGATGCCTGGGTAAGGTTTGTTTGTGAGATGCCTGTTGCAGGTCTAGTCAGGTTTATCGACGTTATCTGCGCTTTGTGCTTGGGCAGACTGAATAAGTAATGATTTGGAATCATGCTTGAAACTGGTAGGAGTGATTGTTTGCGACGAGGTACGAGCGTAGGACAACTCAAAAGTCTGGGGCGAAGGTTTGGGATCTCGTCAAAGTGCGATCGCGCTTTTATCGTAGATAAAGAGACTCAAGCAACGATTTGGCATTTGGTTGGATGGGCAAGTGTAATTGCTCAATCACTCTCTCTAGGTAAGAGTGATTTATCCTGTAGGGCGAAGGGTCATCAAAACATCAGGGAAATAGACCGATTACTTCAAATTAAGGTGGCATCTACTCGACTCAATCGGCTCGACCGAAGATTCGTTGGACTGTTGATGCAGCAGGAGAGTGGTGCATGAAGGCACTATCAAACCAAAAGCCAAAGCTTCTGGTCGTAGATGACGAGCCAGATAACTTGGATTTGTTGTATCGCACCTTTTATCGCGAGTTTCGAGTGTTAAGGGCGGAAGATGGCCCCACAGCGCTCGATATTTTGGCAAAGGAAGGAGATATTGCTGTTATCATCTCCGACCAGAGAATGCCGCACATGAGCGGTACCGAGTTTTTAAGCCTGACTGCAACGCAGTATCCCGACATTATCCGCATCATTTTGACGGGCTATACCGATGTTGTTGATCTGGTTGAGGCGATTAACTCTGGCAAAGTCTTTAAGTATGTCACGAAGCCCTGGGATGAAGAAGAGCTAAAAGCGGTTGTGCGTCAGGCGGTTGATACCCACAATGTGTTGCAGGCCAGAACGCGTGAATTGCGGCGATCGCTCCGGCAAGAGTCCCTCTTAAACGCTGTTACCAGCAGTATTAGGAGCGCGCTGAGCTATCGTCAAATTCTCGAAATTTTGACAGAAACAATTGGCACGATTTTTGAAACGGATGTCTGTCTTGTTGTGCCGTATGAAAATGAGCAACTCAACTGCAACGACTGTTTCTTTTATCTAGGGGATGCAGGGGTTGCCCAGTCACCCCAAGAGTTGGTGGCGCTGCAGCGAAGGCTGAGCCAAACTGTTTGGGAGACTCATACAGCTCAAATTCTCTCAGATGTGCTAACGGATGTCCGGCTGCAGGGAGATGAACCTGAAGTTCAGCAACGGCGACAGGTTTTTGAAGCGGCTAAGATTCGAGCTAGCTTGCTGGTGCCGCTTATGTGCCAGCAGGAGTTGATGGGTGTTTTAGCGCTGCACCAGTGGCGAGAAGCGCGTACCTGGCAAGATGATGAAGTACAACTGTTGTTGATGGTGGCTGACCAGGCCGCCTTAGCCCTATCTCAGGCCAGGGCTTATGAGCAGGTGCGAACGGCGGCTAAACGCGAAGCGCTGATCAACACAATTACGGCAGCGATTCGCTCTAGTCTGGAACCCCAAGAAATTTTTGCCGCTATTACGCAGCAGTTAGGGCAAGCGCTGCACGTCGATGGCTGTGCCCTCTCACTGTGGACTGAGGATGATGATTTTGTGCATTGCGTCGGCTTACACGAAGCCCTCACCCCAGAAGACTCTGAGGCTGGCTTAGGGGCGATCGCGACCACAGCCGAGCCAGAAAGCGATGCGGATTTAGCCTATCGTCCCTTGCCGAAGTCGGTTGTGCCCATCACGGGCAATCCAGTACTACGCCAGCTGATCACCACGCAACAGCCAGTTGTTTTGCATGATCTCGATCAGCACCCTGAGATGGCAACCGCTGACCAATCTTTTCGGGCGAGATCGCGGGCTTTGCTGGTGGTGCCTCTGATTGCAGATGGCAAAATAATTGGCAGCATTTCGCTGCGGCAAAACCAACATCCCCGACACTGGCAAGTATCCGAAGTCGAGTTGGCGCAAACAGTGGCATCTCAAGCGGCGATCGCGGTGCAACAGGCTCGTCTCTATCAAAAGACCCGCCAGCAAGCAGAGAAGCTGATTGAGCTAGATCGGCAAAAGACCGAGTTTTTCCAAAACATTTCCCACGAATTTCGCACCCCGTTGACGTTGATGATTGGCCCCCTAGAGCTGGCGATCGCCAACAAGCAGGATTTGCCGATTGACCAGGGGGAAGTGGTCTTGCGTAACTCGCGGCGATTGCTGCGGCTCGTGAACCAATTGCTGGATTTGCAGCGGCTAGATGCCCGTCGCATGCAGCCCACGTTTCGTCCCTGCAACTTAATTGAGTTTGTCAACCAGACAGTCAGTGCTTTTCGCCCCTACTGCGAGAAGAAAGGCATTACTCTCACAACTCATTTGCAAGCGCTGGAATCGGTCTATCTAGATCTTGAAAAATTTGACAAGGTTCTCTATAACCTGCTGTCAAATGCCATGAAATTTACTTCGAGTGGTGGTCAGATTACGGTAACGCTGGAACCTGCTGGCGATCATTGCTTGCTGAAGGTCAGCGATACAGGGATTGGTATTCGACCCGATCAAATTCCCCATTTATTTGAGCGGTTTCGCCAGGCCGAAGGTTCCGCAAACCGGAGTTACGAAGGAAGTGGCCTCGGTTTGGCTCTGGTGAAGGAGTTGGTTGAGTTGCATGGTGGACAGATTTCGGTTGATTCAACTTATGGAACCGGAACCACTTTCATTCTCTGGTTGCCAATCGGTTCAGCGCATTTGCCACCGCAGCAGGTGATCAATGTGCAGGCTGACTTGCAACCGAGCCGTGCCGCTGTCGAACTCGCGGATATTGAAACCGATGTTTTAGATGCCCAGCAAGACGCGATTGAGCCTGTTACGCCTGCCAGTGAGCGTGGAGGTGAACAGATTTTGGTTGTGGATGACAATCCAGACTTGCGCACTTACGTCTCTGGTATCTTGCAGCAGCGTGGCTATCGGGTGGTTACAGCCCGGAATGGGGATGAAGGATTTCGAGCAGCGCAGGTTGTTCACCCTGACTTGATCATTACCGACCTGATGATGCCCCAGGTATCGGGTCTAGACCTAATTGGGCTGATTCGGGGGGCAGAGGAGTTACAAAGCACTCCGATTGTGCTGCTGACTGCGAAGGCCGATGAAGACACGCGGATCGATGGGGTTGAACGCGGCGCAGATGCATATCTGGCCAAACCGTTTAGCGATCGCGAGTTACTGGCAGAGGTCAACAACTTGCTGGCCTTGAAGCGCAACGAACGGAGGATTGCAGAGCTAAACACCTATCTGACTGAGTCGGTGCTTAAGCGGTTTTTGCCACCGTCGATGGTGCAACGGGCTGCCAAGGGCGAGTTGATATTGGACTTGCGCCCAGAGCCGCGCATGGTGACGGTGTTATTTAGTGACATTGTGGGGTTTACCCAGTTGTCCAATACGTTGCGATCTCGGCGGGTAGCTGAGATTCTCAACGAGTATTTGACGGCGATGACTCACGTTGTGTTTGAGCAGGGGGGCACGATCGATAAGTTTATGGGCGATGCGATTCTCGTTTTGTTTGGCGCACCGGAAGAGCTGACGCCGAACGAGCAGGTCAGTCGAGCGGTTGCCACAGCTCGGCAGATGCGGGCTAAGTTGCAAGAGTTAAATCGTCGCTGGCGGGAGCAAGGCATTGAGAGTGAGGTTCTCTTTCGCTGTGGTATCCATCAGGGAACAGCCGTTGTTGGGATGTTTGGTGGCTTAGAACGGTCTGATTACACGGCGATCGGCCCCTGCGTCAATATTGCTGCGAGAATTCAAGAAGCCGCAGAACCCGGCGTGACCCTCGTTTCGGCTGCCGTCGCCGACTACCTAGAAGACGACGAGATTACCAAGTGTAGCCCCCTGATGCTAAAAGGTGTGGATGAAACGGTGTTGACGTTTGCCTTGGCGCAAGAGCCATCGTCTCACCATCGCCCAAACCCGGCGATCGCTTAGTTGCCCCCTGAGCGTAGTGACAGGTGAGAGCCTTGTTGCGGAGTTCCTATGAACCTAAAAATTCCGGTGTAATAGCCGTTGAATAGCTGATTGACCTTCGCTGACAAATTGTGGTGATAACGAAGCCCAAGTTCCAAATCTTCCTGGCAATTTGGCAAAGGAATATGTCAGGATCAAGTGTCTTTTGTAATGGTGATCTATGGCAACCCAGATGAGTGTCGCAGTTTTGCCTTTCCTTGGCGAAGAAGTCGCGGCGACCTACGATAGCGCCCGGTGCGTGATTCTCCCGATTCCCTTTGAGGCGACAACAACTTATCGGCGCGGTTGTGAAAACGGTCCGGCGGCAGTGTTGGACGCCTCTCAACAGGTGGAGTACTACGACGAAGAACTTGATCGCGAACTGTGGGAAGTTGGCATTTACACCCATGCGGCGATCGCGGATACCCGCGCTGGTTCTGTCTCCTCCGAGAAAATGTTACGCGAGACGCAAGAAACGGTCTACCGTCTCGTCTCAGATGGTAAGTTTGTGATCTCTTTAGGCGGCGAGCATAGCATCACAACCGGGATTGTGGAAGCGTATCGCCAATTTTATCCGGGTGAGGCTTTTACAGTCGTGCAAATCGATGCTCACGGTGATTTGCGGCATGAGTACGAAGGCTCCATTCACAACCATGCCTGTGTGATGCGGCGCATTGTCGATATGGGGTTGCCGACAGTGCAAGTGGGCATTCGCAGTATTTGTCGTGAAGAGGCCGACTTAATTCGTGAAAAAGAATTAGCGGTTTTTCGAGCGCGAGAAATTGCCACTCAAAGCGATTGGATGGAGCGCGCCTGGTCAGCCATTCAAACCGAGAAGGTGTTTATCACAGTTGATCTGGATGGCATCGACCCGACCCTAATCCCTGGGGTAGGTACGCCTGAGCCGGGTGGCTTGAACTGGTACACCCTGCTGCAGTTTTTGCAGGGCATTTTTGCCACTCATGATGTGATTGGTTGCGATGTAATGGAGTTGGCTCCTATCGTCGATTCGGTTGTATCAGAGTTCACAGCCGCGAAGTTGGTCTATAAACTGATTGGTTATCAAGCGATCGCTAAAGGTTGGTAAAACGAGCCGCTAACTTGGCAGTAAACTGCCAGAGAATAGAGGAATCGGTTTCGTATCTACCAGCGCGGAGATTACAAAATCCCAGTAGGCAATCGCCAGCTTTGTTAGAAGAGGTCACTACCGATGGAAACAACGGGTACACGAATTGGTGCATACGCTCCTGACTTTGAAATTCCTGGAGTGGATGAGAAGGTGCATCATATGTTTCGCTATCTCGAAACGCACCGGGCGATCGCAGTTGTTTTCATGTGTAACCACTGCCCTTATGTCAAGCTCTACATTGAACGGCTGAAGCAGCTTCAGCTTGAGTTTGCCGATGCAGGATTTTCAGTGATTGGCATCAACTCCAATGATGTCAATCAATTTCCCGAAGACAACTTCGACAATATGAAAATTTTTGCCATTCAAAACAAGCTCAACTTCCCTTACCTGTGGGATTCGACCCAAGATGTGGCGCGTAGCTTTGGCGCGATGAAGACCCCGCATGTTTTTTTGGTGAATGCCGATGGGGTGTTGTGCTACTCCGGCAGCATCGACGATAACCCAAATGACCCGAATGCAGTGACAAAGCCTTATTTGCGCGATGCGATCGGCCATATTCTCATGGGTGAAAGTATTACCCCAACTGCAACAGAGCCAGTCGGTTGCTCAGTTAAGTGGCGATAGTCTTCAAAAGTCTATTTTTATTAGTCTTTGTCTTGTCTTCGCTCTGCTCCTCGCCGCACCCATTCACGTTGCCAATGAGTGTGCTAAAACAAAAAGCTGGTAGAAAACTCCCCTTTTCTACAGATGATTTCTTTACAAATAATTTAGACCTTTAGAAAAGCCAACTGATGCCTGTAGAAGCGGAGATTCTGAAATGTTCTGTTCGCTCTTGACAGATTCTTCCTCTGCCTGTGTCAGAATGTAAACGGTTTTGCCATTTCCATACCGAATTTGGATCAGCCAGAAGCATGGAAGCGATATATCAGTACGCATGGTTAGTCCCCGTTTTGCCGTTAATTGGTGCCATGATTGTCGGCATTGGACTAATTTCTTTCAACAAGTTTACAAACAGCCTGCGCCAGGTTTGGTCAATCTTCATCGTCTCAATCATGGGAATGACGATGACCCTGGCGTTTGCCATTTTTTGGAGCCAGTATACCGGACATCCGCCCTACACCCAAATCATTGAATGGGCCTCTGCTGGAGATTTTCGGTTGAATATGGGTTACACCATTGACCACCTTTCGGCTCTGATGCTGGTGGTGGTGACAACGGTTGCCTTTCTCGTGATGATTTACACGGATGGGTACATGGCTCATGATCCCAGCTATGTCCGCTTCTATGCCTATCTGAGCTTGTTCAGTTCATCCATGTTGGGGTTGGTCATTAGTCCCAATTTGGTACAGGTTTATATCTTCTGGGAACTGGTGGGGATGTGTTCCTACCTGCTAATTGGCTTTTGGTACGGTCGCAAACCCGCTGCCGATGCTTGTCAAAAGGCATTCGTGACTAACCGCGTCGGCGACTTTGGTCTGCTGCTGGGGATGCTGGGTCTGTTTTGGTGTACCCGTAGCTTTGACTTTGCGGTAATTGGTGAACGCTTAGAAAACCTGGTTGAGTCGGGCGCTTTAAGTGGTGCGGTTGCTGCTTTGTTTGCGATTTTGGTATTTTTAGGCCCTGTCGCGAAGTCAGCCCAGTTTCCGCTTCATGTTTGGTTGCCTGATGCGATGGAGGGGCCCACTCCAATTTCGGCTCTGATTCACGCGGCAACAATGGTGGCAGCCGGGGTTTTCCTGGTAGCTCGTATGTTCCCGGTGTTTGAGAACATTCCTGCTGCCATGAATGTGATTGCCTGGACGGGCTGTTTCACGGCTTTTCTGGGGGCTAGCATTGCTATCACTCAAAACGATATTAAGAAGGGTCTGGCTTACTCCACTATGTCCCAGTTGGGCTATATGGTGATGGGGCTAGGGGTCGGCGCTTATACGGCAGGACTGTTTCACCTGATGACGCACGCTTACTTTAAGGCGATGCTGTTTTTAGGGTCGGGTTCTGTCATTCATGGGATGGAAGGCGTTGTGGGACATGACCCCGCCTATGCTCAAGACATGCGCTTGATGGGTGGTTTGCGGAAGTATATGCCGATTACCGCGATCACCTTCTTAATTGGCACACTGGCAATTTCAGGGATTCCTCCTTTCGCGGGCTTCTGGTCTAAGGATGAAATTCTTGGTAAGACCTTTGAGGCAAACCCTGCGATGTGGTTGGTCGGTTGGCTAACCGCTGGGATTACGGCCTTTTACATGTTCCGCATGTACTTTTCAACCTTTGAAGGCAAGTTTCGCGGTGAAGATGTATCTGTGAAAGAAACCATTCGAATTGAGCGGTTGCAAGCGCAGGGCTTTTCGATGGGGCCTGGAGCAATGAACTCACAAGAGTTGGCGGTTGCTGATGAAGCGCATGATGACCACGACCACTCGCATGGGCATCACAGCCATGAGCCGCATGAGTCGCCGCTCAGCATGACCTTCCCCTTGATGGCTTTGGCCGTGCCCTCGATCTTGATTGGTCTGGTGGGTACACCGTTTGCTAACTACTTTGAAGAGTTTATTCATGCTCCGGGTGAGGTGGTTCCACCCCTTGGGGCAGAGGTTGATTTGCCGGAATTCTTGACAATGGGGGGTAGCTCGATTGGGATTGCCCTCATCGGTATCACGCTGGCTTCCTTGATGTATTTGCGTCATAAGGTAAACCCTGCCGCGATCGCCGAGAAAATTCCTGTGCTCTATAACCTCTCGAAGAACAAGTGGTACATCGACGATATCTACAATGCTGTTTTTGTGAATGGTAGCCGTCGTCTGGCACGTCAGGTGTTAGAGGTTGACTCAAAAGTCGTCGATGGTCTGGTTAACCTGGCTGGTTTTGTCACTGTGTTTACAGGTGAGACCCTGAAATACTTTGAAAACGGACGGGCTCAGTTCTACGCTCTGATTGTGTTTGCAGCCGTTTTAGGGCTTGTGATCTTTTCGGGTGTAACCGGCTAAGATGTAAACTTTTGTTTCCCTAACCCTTAAAAAGTAGGGAGGTTTATAGCTGTCAGTCATGGAGGGTGGATACAATCCTTACCAACTGGCAGCTTGTCCTTTTAAAAGGCATTCAGCAAACCCCGTCTAAATTCCACTGATCACACGTTTTAAGAATAGTCATGCTCACTGCTAACTTTCCCTGGCTAACGACGAGCATTCTCTTGCCCATCGCTGCCTCTTTAGCAATCCCGTTTCTTCCCGACAAGGATGGCAAAACCGTTCGCTGGTACGCCTTAATTGTCGGCCTGATTGACTTTGCACTGATTGTTTACGCCTTCTGTAACTTCTATGACTTCTCCAGTGCTGAGATGCAACTGCGAGAAAGTTACACCTGGATCCCCCAACTCGACTTGAAATGGTCGGTTGGAGCCGATGGGCTGTCGATGCCGCTCATCCTGTTAACTGGGTTCATTACAACCCTTGCCACTTTGGCAGCCTGGCCTGTTACTTGGAAGCCGCGCCTCTTTTACTTCCTGATGCTGGCCATGTATGGCGGACAAATTGCTGTGTTTGCCGTGCAAGATATGTTGCTGTTTTTCCTGGCGTGGGAATTGGAGTTAATTCCGGTTTATCTGTTGCTTGCAATTTGGGGTGGTAAGAAGCGCCAGTATGCCGCGACAAAATTCATTCTCTACACGGCGGGTGGTTCGCTATTTATTTTGCTGTCATCTCTGGCGATGGCATTTTATGGCGATACGATCAGCTTCGACATGCAAACCCTGGCTGAAAAGGCGTACCCACTCAAGCTTCAACTGTGGCTCTACACTGGCTTTTTGATTGCCTACGCCATTAAGCTGCCGATCATTCCCTTTCACACTTGGCTACCCGATGCGCATGGTGAAGCAACAGCTCCCGTCCACATGTTGCTGGCCGGTATTCTGCTCAAGATGGGTGGATATGCCTTAATTCGCATGAATGTGGAAATGTTGCCCGACGCTCATGCCACGGTTGCCCCAGTGCTGGTGATTTTGGGGGTGGTTAACATCATTTATGCAGCTCTGACATCTTTTGCCCAGCGCAACTTAAAGCGAAAGATCGCGTATTCCTCGATTTCCCACATGGGTTTTGTGATTTTGGGAATTGTCTCCTTCACCGATTTGGGGATGAGTGGAGCTGTTTTACAAATGGTTTCCCACGGTCTGATTGGGGCGAGTCTCTTCTTTCTGGTAGGCGCAACCTACGATCGCACTCACACCCTCATGCTCGACGAAATGGGTGGTGTTGGCCAGAAGATGAAGAAGATCTTCGCGATGTGGACAATCTGCTCAATGGCTTCACTGGCATTGCCAGGTATGAGTGGCTTTGTGGCTGAGTTGATGGTCTTTGTTGGTTTTGCCACAAGCGATGCCTACGCTCTCCCCTTCCGTGTATTGGTGGTCT
Organism: Leptolyngbyaceae cyanobacterium M33_DOE_097; assembly: GCA_015296075.1. GTDB lineage: Bacteria > Cyanobacteriota > Cyanobacteriia > Leptolyngbyales > Leptolyngbyaceae > DSRU01. The sequence continues at coordinate 16,147 of DVDV01000020.1, forward strand.
TTTTAGCTGCCGTTGGGGTGATCTTGACGCCGATCTACCTGCTGTCTAACCTGCGAGAGATCTTCTACGGTCCTGAGAATAAGGAATTGGCTGAGCACCAGGTGCTAGTCGATGCCGAACCACGCGAAATCTACATCATCTCAGCCTTGCTGGTGCCTATCATTGGAATTGGCCTATACCCTAAGTTGCTGACTCAAATTTATGATGCGAAAACCATGCAGCTGACTGCCCGGCTCCGCAATTCCCTGAACGAGCTGACCGCCGAACGCAAAGAGCCAGAGGCGATCGCCCTCCTCAAGTCAGCCGAGGTACTAACAGCGCCGTCGCTCAATTAGTCAAGCGATCGCTATCATTACAAAACAACGCAAGCGGGGGAGTTTTCCCCCGTTTTTGCTATGACAATTTTCTTGGGTTGTGAGCAAACTTCTGAAAAATGCAATGAGACTGCTACAGATAAGGGAACTGCTTCACCCGCTCAGCCCAGCACGATGACCTGTAGCGGTGCTGAGGCAAAGAAAAGGCGTGATGCAGGAAAAGGATATGTTTCTCCGTGGGCAGATAGCTAAACGATGAGTCGGCGTTTAGCAAGTTGTAACCATTTCTAAGTTGTCGCGCCAGACAAGGCAGCCACAAGGGTTACAATCACGACTCGCTAAGAGAACACACTCCATTTAATACCCCTGATGATTGAGATGGAGCCGCTCTACTTATCAAAAGCGTGACTTTATCTGACAGCACTTCGAAACATATCCCAAATCGTTCTTCATCCACAGGTGATAGAATCCACCGTTTTGTGAAACCTGGTAGAAACCCTGGGGTGGTAGGCACTCTGTAATTTCACACGACTGGTTGTAGCTTATTAGCCTTCTCACTCATGCCATGTAACGTGTCTGCCAGTTTTCTGGGTGTCCGGGGTGTGATTGCACCCGCATGGCAGAAAAGAGTGAGGCAGAAATGGCTGCTTTGATACGCGATCGCCCAAAGTATGCAAATCCTGGATCCATGCAAAGAGCCTGTTGCGATCGCTCGGTTTTGTCTGACTTTTAGCGATTTGTCAAATAAACGGTTGGTCTATTTTGTCTGAGAATGTACTGAGACATTTCAGTGCTAATAGGGAAAGAAGAATGTCTTGCAACCCACTCCGCAATTTTTCGGAGAATTCACACCCAAGGCACTGCTTTACCTATGCCAATTAAGGGGGTGTCAACCTCGATTCTCATAGAGTGTCTTATGGGATTGGTCACGTAAAAGTGGATTGTTACGGCTGAAGTGTCAATTGCAATCGTTGTTGAGCGCGATGAAGCGCTTCGGCTGGCGGACTTTGCCCCAACAAAACTGCCTCGATCGCCCGTCCTAAGCTTTCTGAGAGGCGACGGTAGCCCGCAATAATGGGTCGCGATCGCCCAACAGCGGCTTGTTCTAAGAAGACATCCACGGCGGGTGTTTGTTCCCGAAAGGCGCGATAATCTGGATTCTGACGCGCTTGCAGATTGACAGGCAAATACCCCGTACCAATCGCCCACTGCGTTTGAAACGGCTCACTCAGCACATACTCTAAAAAGATTTGGGCGGCTTGTTCCCGTTCTGGCGCTGTCTTGAACAAAAACAGATTTTCACCCCCGATCGCAGTGGCTTTGCGGGTTTCTGCAGGGATGGGTAAGACTCCAAAATCAACGCCTGTAGCCTGTAGTTGAGCCAGCGTCCAAGGGCCAGAGAGCTGCATGGCAACCTTGCCAGCTACAAATCCATCCAGTTCATAACCTCGCTCAGGCGCTGAGAGAATGGTGGCTCCTGACTCCAACAAATCGCGCCACAAATCCAACGCCGCGATCGCGCCAGGGTTAAGCAGCTCGATCTCGCCATTGGTTTGTAACTCACCCCCTGCGCTCCACATAAACGGCAGCCACATAAACACAGTCCACTCGCCTTTACCAAGTGGCAACAAGATGCCGTGCTGATCGATGCGGCGATCTCCATTTGTGTCGCGGGTCAGTTGGCGAGCGACTTGCTGAAACTCGTCCCAGGTTTGTGGCAATTGTTCAATCCCAGCTGCCTTAAACAAACTGGGACGGTAGTAGATGCCGACATTGTTAGTGCCAAAAGGAATTGACCAGAGATGTCCTTCTAACTCCATACTTTCTAACAAGTTAGGGTCAAGACTTTGAGCGATCGCAGAGCTGGTTAACCAATCCTCTAGAGGACGCAGCGCATTCAACTCGACCAATTGCCCTGTTAAGTTGGGGGCGTACCAGAGCAAATCAGGAGTTGCATTGCCGACGATCGCGGCCAAAATTTTAGGTAATTGTTGATCGGGTTGCCCAATATAGAGCGATTCGACCTGAATATCGGAATGTGTTTGGTTAAAGCTATCCACAAGACGTTGCAGCACGACCCGATTCTGAGGGGGATTGACTCCGTGCCACAGCGTTATTTTCGTTACTTCAGCCGCTAATATCGGTTGCTGAAAAGAAAAAAAATAATAATAAAGTGTGCAGCCTAAAATCAGGAGCGATCGCCCGATCAGCCTGTGTTTCAGGCTCTTTATCACACCAATAGGACTATTCTCCCAGGCAGATTTCATCCGTAGATTCTGTGATTTACTATTCAATTTTCGGCTCCTGCTTTTGATAGCATCCCCTCTAACCTGGGCTTATTAATTATGTGAGTCTGGTAACATTAAGAAAAGTAACAATCCAACGCAGATTCGTTACGTCTTTCTGTTTCTGTTAGTGCTACTCTCTCTGTTTCGTGAGGACTCTGTCTGTGACAATTCAATCACAAACCCTTCAGGCGACTGAAGCCAGTTTGATTGCTGACTTTTTCCGGCAATCGAACGGGCAATGGCGTTCAGAACGTCGGTACTATACGCTGCCTGATGGCGAAACCAAAGAAATGGTGAGCCATATCAGCGTCCGATTTCTCGAACAAGGTTGCCCTGAGTTAATTCACTTAGCCCAATTGCATCACCTTGAGGTGGAAACTGCAATGACTTGTGGGGCCGAAGTGACCTGGGTCAGCGAAGATTCTGTATCTCAGCGGAAAAAGTCTCAAGGGTTAACCCTGTTTGGGGCTTTAGGAAATGTGCTTTACCGCGATCGCGGGTTTGCCACACTTAAACCTGTGACAGCACAGTTCACCTTCGCAAATCCCCAAACACTCTGCTTGCGCACCGAGTACAACGACTCTGTGTTTGAAGAAGAGTTGAAACTCGTCGGCTCTCTCTATCGCACTCGTCAAACGATTATTTCGCGCGCAGGCGAACAGCAGATGATTGGGCAATACCTCGAAAAGCGTCTTGCTTAAGAGTTAGCCACTCCCTAGTGAAAGTATCATCACGAATGCCCTTCTACTCAGCGCGTGGGAGGGTGTTTTGTCATTTTGTTAAAGGTGTCAGGCAATCATCACATGTGACTGGGTCAGATGGCATTCTGTATCGAACCCAGCAATTGCGCTGCATTAAGTTCGCCTGTGCTCTATCAATTGTTGGCAACCCAAATCGAAGGCACGAAAAGGTTTCTTAGTTAACTCTGAAAGCCTTTTTAGCAGTCAACCGTGCTTTTGAATCAGGTTAATAAGGGCCAAACATCATATTTGCGGCAGCATTTGGATCATCACTAAAGTAAAACTCTTCAATGAGTGCCAAAACCTCAGATTTGGTGATAAATCCATCATTGTCACTATCTAGTGTCGGAAAGACAAGCGGGGCATACACAGGCGACACATTATGAACTCCCAGAAATGTGCCCCACTCTGTTTGGCTAAACTTGCCATTCTCATCGGCATCAAAGGCATCTAACAACAAATCGATCCGTACCTTAACTTCTTTGATGTACTTTTCTTTATTTGCCAAAAGCTGCTCGTGATAGTTTAGCCATTCATCCAGAGTCACCTTGTTGTCGTGGGATTCATCACCTAATTTTTGAATATTTTTCCAATCTTGAGCAAATTGGCTCATGAGTGTTTGACATTTAATTGAACGGAAGCCAAGGTTTTTTGCTGCGGCAATTTTCTTAGCAACATTTTCGTAATCTTCAGCAACTAGAAAGCCGTCACAATCACCATCGTACATAGTGAATAGTTTGATGAGTTTTCGTTTCTGGAGATCGGTCAGCATGAGTGGTCTTCCTGCTAATTGAGGTGAGTTCTTGGCATGAACGGAAACGTATCCCGCTCAGACTATAAACTTAGATTTCTAAATCGCACAAGCCAAAAATTAAGAGTTCAGAGCGCTGGCTCTACAAAACTTTCTGGTCTTGCTGAACGGGTTGGCCTGAGCTGTTGGAATAAGGGAAGTCGCAGAAGCTCGCTCAATAGCGATCGCACATTTGCTAATGACAAGCCACTGTCAATTAGTCGTAAGGTCAAGATTTGATAACTTTTTGCAATCCCCCTTTAAGGGAGGGATGAGTGTTTGTAATAGAATGGAAAGCTGGTTTCAAACTGGAATCGCTTACATCTCCCCACAGGGTTAAGTGCTATGACTTCCACAATTCGCTTTTTGATGTGCCCCCCTGACCACTACGACGTGGACTATGTGATCAATCCCTGGATGGAGGGAAACATTCACAAGTCTTCGCGCGATCGCGCTGTTGAGCAATGGGAAAAGTTGCATCACGTGATTAAAGATCGGGCGATCGTGGATCTGGTCAAGCCTGAAATCGGTGTGCCCGACATGGTGTTTACGGCAAACGCTGGTTTAGTTTTGGGTGACAAAGTTGTACTCAGCCGCTTTTTTCATAAAGAACGTCAGGGCGAAGAACCCTTCTTTAAGCAGTGGTTTGAGCAACAGGGTTATACCGTATTTGAGTTGCCAAAAGATTTGCCGTTTGAGGGGGCAGGCGATGCACTCTTTGACCGCGAAGGACGCTGGCTTTGGGCGGGTTATGGTTTTCGCTCTGAGCTAGACTCGCATCCCCTGATTGCGAAGTGGCTTGATGTGGAAGTGTTGTCTCTGCGGTTGATGGATGAGCGATTCTACCATCTGGATACATGCTTCTGCCCGTTGACCAATGGCTACTTGCTCTACTATCCCCCGGCTTTTGACGCTTACTCCAATCGTTTAATTGAGTTGCGCGTTCCCCCTAGCCGCCGCATTGCGATCGACGAAGAAGATGCGGTCAACTTTGCTTGCAATGCGGTCAACATTGAGCAAGTCGTGATTATGAATCAGGCGAGTGCGGCTTTGAAAGAGCGCTTAAACACCGTCGGGTTTGAAGTGGTCGAAACGCCGCTAACTGAGTTTTTGAAAGCGGGTGGTGCAGCAAAGTGTTTGACGTTGCGGGTCACAGAGCCAGTGCGAGCAGAAGTTCACGCGAGTGCTGCGGTTGAGTCGCGGGTTGTGCAGATGCAAGGGCACCTGCTGGATAGTGGCTTGATTAACCAGGCGCTCGATTTGATTGTAGAGATGGGCGGCAGTTTCCAGGTGTTGAACTTTAACCTGGGTGAGCAACGCCAAAGCACCTCTTCGGCTGAGATTAAGGTCACGGCTCCTTCTCACGATTCGATGGAAGAGATCATGGCTCAGTTGATTGACTTGGGCGCGGTTGCCCGTCCTCAAGAGGTGTGCGACATCAACTGGGAAGCGGTTGCGATCGCCGGAGTGGCCCCTGATGACTTCTATGTCACCACGATTTACCCGACTGAGGTGCGAGTCAATTGTGAGTGGGTGCCCGTTCAAAATCAGCGGATGGATGCTGCCATTGTAGTGGGCAGTGCCCCATCGGGCAGTACGGCTGAGTGCAAGCTGCTGCGCGACTTAGAAGTGGGCGATCGCGTGATTGTTGGGGTCGAAGGGATCCGCACGGTTCGTAAGGCTGAGTCACGCGAGCAACGCAACACTCAAGAATTTAGCTTCATGGGCGCAGGCGTATCGAGTGAGCGCCGAGTGGAACTGGTCGTAGAGCAAATCGCCTGGGAGTTGCGCCAGATTCGCGATCAGGGTGGTAAGGTCGCCGTTGTTGCGGGGCCGGTCGTAATCCACACAGGGGGCGGCGAGCATTTGTCGAAGTTGATCCGGGAGGGTTATGTGCAAGCGCTGCTGGGTGGTAACGCGATCGCGGTGCATGACATCGAGCAATCAATGATGGGAACTTCGCTTGGGGTTGATATGAGCCGGGGGGTTGCCGTTCGCGGTGGGCATCGGCATCACCTCAAAGTGATTAACACAATTCGACGCTATGGCAGCATCGCCAGTGCCGTTGAGCAAGGTGTGCTGACGGGTGGCATCTTCTACGAATGCGTGAAGCAACAGGTGCCGTTTGCTCTGGCTGGTTCCATTCGTGATGATGGGCCTTTGCCTGACACTCAAATGGATCTGCTCAAGGCACAGCAAGACTATGCCCGTTTGATTCAAGGGGCAGATCTGATTCTAATGTTGTCGTCAATGTTGCACTCGATCGGTGTTGGCAATATGACGCCAGCAGGCGTGAAGATGGTCTGTGTCGATATCAACCCAGCTGTGGTGACCAAACTGAGCGATCGCGGCTCGGTCGAGTCTGTCGGGGTAGTGACGGATGTGGGCTTGTTCTTGAGCTTGTTGGTGCGCCAACTCGACAAACTTACCAGTCCTTACCTGGTGGCTCAAGTTCGCTAAGTCAAGGTAAATCCTATTTGGATTGGAGTGAGTGGGTGTTGCAAAATGCCCACTTTTTTTATGGAAACAAACTAGATGTGATCTCGATCACCTGTAACCAAGATTGGCATCATCGGCGCAGGTGAGGTGCGTTCTGGATCCGATTGATTTCAGGCAGAGAAATCAGTGCTGAGATTCACACAGTCAGGCAGCCTTGAGTCACCAGGTTCAACCGGGGAAAACGGCATGATTAATTCATCAGGCAAGCGCCACCCCCACTACACAGGAGAAAGCCCCCATGACACTCACCTTCCTTGGCAACAGCTACGAAACTCTCCTCTCTGAGGTTGCTCAAATCCCGACGGCTCAAACAGGCAAATATCGCGGAGCCACTGTCCACTTCACGGCTGCTCGCGTTGCGCCCCGCTCGAATCGGCAACTGACCTATCGCGGCAACGTCTACAGCCATTAATAATTTGAATTTTCCTCCAGCAGTTACTGACAACAGCACCTCCCCTAAATTTGAGGGGAGGTTTTTTTTGCGGAAATGCTTGCTGCAACGGTGTCTGACCCAGGGGGGTGCGCAATTGAATGGAAGCAAGCTGTAAGTTAAAGCTTGACACTTACCTACTACTTGGTAGATATTAAGGGGATGAAAGGAAAAACTGCTGAACAAATCCTTGATGTGGCTCAAGATCTTGTCCGTCGCTTAGGCTATAGCGCCTTTAGCTATGCAGATATCTCTGACCAAATTGGGATTCGTAAAGCCAGTATTCACTATCACTTTCCAGCCAAAGATGAGCTTGTAAAAGCGCTGGTTCAACGCTATCGGGTGTTATTTCAGCAGCAACGGCAGCAAATTGAGCAGGCAACGTCTGACCCAGAGCAGCAATTGCTTCGGTTCGCTCAGCTTTATCAGGTTGGGTTGCAAAACAATCAGCTTTGTCTCTGTAATATGCTGACAGCCGATTTTGCCGTGTTGCCTGATGCGATTCGGCAAGAGTTAAAGGCATTCTTTGCTGAGAATGAAACGTGGTTGGCAAAAGTGCTAAGCAAGTGGATTCTTTCTGGAACAGCCTACTCGCAAGTCCCGGTTGAGGTGCTAGCTGCACAACTGCTGGCGACTTTACAGGGGGCACAACTGCTGGCGAGAGCCTCGGATGCAAGCGAAGAAAGGTTTAGTCAAATCATGACTTCATTTTTAGGGCAACTGAAGCGAGAACCCTAAATTTTTTTGCTCTAGTATCTACCTTCTAGTAGGTAAATATATCTTCTGATCACTTCCTTTCTGGCGTTTCTAAGTCAATTACTAAGGGATTTCTTATGGCACAGGTATATTCGGGTAAAAAATTGATTGTGGTGGGTGGTACGAGTGGAATGGGTAAAGCGGCGGCTCATCATATTCTGCAAGCAGGTGGTGCGGCGGTACTGGTTGGTAAACAGCGCGATCGCCTAGACGCAACAGTGGCTGAACTGAGCCAAGTTGGAAGAGTGTTTGGCGAACAGGCCGATATTACAAACGTGACGGAACGAACTGCCCTGATTCAACGGTTAAATCAACGCCATGCGGATGCGACTTTGCTCGTAAACGCGGCTGGAGTATTTTTGCCCAAAGCCTTTGTGGATTACACCGAAGCAGATTACGACCTTTACCTTGACCTGAACAAAGCAATCTTCTTCATCACCCAAGCGATTGTTAAGAACATGGTGGCGCACGGAAATGGGGGAGCGATCGTCAATATTGGGTCGATGTGGGCAAAACAGGCTGTGCAAGCGACCCCCTCATCGGCCTACTCTATGGCAAAAGCGGGTTTGCACTCCCTGACGCAACATTTAGCGATGGAACTGGCTAGCCATCAAATTCGAGTCAATGCGGTTTCCCCTGCTGTTGTTGAAACGCCGATTTATGAAGGGTTTATTCCTGCAGATCAGGTGCATGCAACCCTACAAGGATTTAATCAGTTTCATCCTCTGGGGCGAGTCGGGCAACCAACCGATGTGGCAGAGGCGATCGCGTTTTTGCTTTCGCCAAAAGCCAGTTGGGTGACTGGGGCAATCTGGGATGTAGACGGGGGCGTGATGGCCGGACGCAACCATTACAACTAGAGTTAATTTCACTGGAGTTAGACAAAATCATGAAACTACATGCTGACCTGAATCAACGCGCCGTTGTCTACAGTGAAAATTTGGCTTGGGTTGATTCGCCAATGGCGGGTGTGCAACGCCGCATGTTGGAGCGAGATGGTGAAGAAGTTGCACGAGCCACCTCAATCGTACGTTACGCCCCTGGCAGCTACTTTTCAGCGCATACTCACGGCGGTGGAGAAGAATTTTTGGTGTTAGATGGGGTCTTCTCAGACGAGACGGGCGATTACCCAATCGGGAGCTATGTGCGCAATCCGGTTGGGTCAACTCACACACCCTATAGCGATCGCGGCTGCACCATCCTGGTTAAACTCTGGCAAATGCATCCTGACGATCAAACCCGGCTTGCAATCAATACCCCCAAAGCCGAATGGTTTCCCGGCCTCGTAGATGGCTTAGAAGTATTACCACTACACAGTTTTGGTACTGAAAACGTTGCACTGGTGAGATGGGCACCAGGAACGCAATTTCAGCGCCACACCCATCTGGGAGGTGAGGAAATTTTTGTGCTGGAGGGGGTGTTTGAGGATGAATTTGGTGCTTATCCGCAAGGTGCATGGTTACGAAACCCCCCTGGTAGTGGGCATGCCCCGTTTAGCCAGTCAGGCTGCTTGATCTACGTCAAAGTCGGTCACTTAAGTGAAGGGCGATCGCCCCTGCCAAACCTTAAACAGGACTAATGCCAGGGCACCTAAACAATCCACCCACAGCCCCCAACGATCAGCATGACGGTTGTCTGACCAATTGCTCTCAAAGACCAGCTCGAAAACCAAATGTTTAAGGCTCTGGGCGATCGCCCGTCTGAGCATAAAATTCAGATGCAAAGCGATCGCCCAAAGCCTTGGATGCGTGTTGTTAATGTCAGGAAAAACGGTTAATGGTTAACCCAATGCGATCGCGCTCAACTACCCGAAAAGATTGCCTGCACTGCGGCTGCAATACGGGTCAAGTCTTCTTCTAGCAGCGGCGGCCAACTCACGCCCTGTTGTTTACCCCGCTCAAACTCCTGGCGACTTTCGTAAGCGAGTTGATGCAGCGAACTGACTAACTGACGTTCTAAAACCGTTTCGTCTTTTAGCGTGTCTTCTACCATTTTCAGGGCCAGCAAAATTGAGGTGACCTGCCCCGGAATGGGAGGTGAACCTTGCCCTAGCCGACTCAAAAGTGCATCAGGGTCTTGGTTGGCATTCATCCCCTGATTGATTAGCAGCCGATAGGCAGTTTCAAAGTCCACAAGTGCTAGCCTTCAACATCACATAGCACTTTAACGCAGAAGTTTGATCTTGAGCAGGTTTTAAGGGCGATCGCCGTATCGGTCAGAAAACAGCCCTAACAGCGGCCCTAAAATCGCGCCAAAGACAAAGCCGCCTGCATGGGCCCAATACGCGATGCCGCCCATTTCCATGCCGGGGTGGGTTGTGGTTTGCAGACTGGCAAAACCAGAGAGCGCTTGTTGCAAAAACCAAAAACCCAGGAAGAAGAAGGCCGGAATCCGAATTGGTGCCAAAATGATACCCAAAGGCACAAGTGTGAGAATTGGCACGTTAGGGTAGCGAAGAATGTAAGCCCCCATCACACCCGCGATCGCGCCACTTGCCCCCAACGATGGAATGGCGGAGCCTGAGCTGACAAACCACTGAGCTAAAGCCGCCAGCGCCCCACAGGCAAGGTAAAAAATTAAAAACTTGATGTGTCCCAGGCGGTCTTCGACGTTGTTGCCAAAAATCCACAAAAACCACATGTTGCCGATAATGTGGAGAAAGCCACCATGTAAAAACTGCGAGCTAAAAAGGGTGATCCACTCAGGCACATCCTGCCCAACGGCAAGCCCGCTACCGTCCAGACTAGCGGTAAACTCTCTCGGAACAACTGCCCACGTCTCAAGAAACGCATCGAGTGCTTGGGGCGAGAGGGAAAGCTGGTAAATAAATACAAGTACGTTGGCAATAATCAACCCATACGTCACATAGGGCGTAATTTGGGTAGGGTTATCGTCCCTGATTGGAACCACAGCAAAATCCTCTTACTGAATAATGGGAGGATACCGGATCAGAGAGGCGATTAGACACTACCCAAGACAGATTTGAAATAAAAACTTTCAAAAAAGGATGGAAAATCTGGGAAATTGAGCCAATTCTGTAAGTAATGATGGCTCTAGCCCGGATAAGCTTCAAGCCAGTCAAAAATTTGGTCAAGTTGATGCAACGTAATCAGCCCATACTGCCAAAGCACCATCGGCAAAACGCTAAGCGTAGGGTCACATTGCTGAAGGGCAAGGGCGATCGCGTCTGTAGAGAGCGACAACTCGTCTCGCAAGAAAAGAACCAATGGGTGCAGGGTCGTTTCCATTGCTGGCTACTACAACTACGACAAGGCAGAGAGGTCATCCACCACCTTTAATCGACCCCGGCAGAAAGCCCGCAGAAGCCGATCAATCGAGCGCATCTCGTCTTCGCTGGCTGTATTTGTCAAAATCGCTGCCAACAAACCATAGCGATCGGCAAGCGTGATTTGACCGGTGACGCTGACTTGAGCAAACAGCTCAGAAAGCGCGTTAGGTAGAAGATCGAGGGAAATCATGAGAACAACTTTCAGGAACTCAGTGATTTTAGTATGGCCCTAATTTTTCTGTAGGTTGAGCGATTTTGTCACACAAGACGGGTGATCGTAGTGTGCTTGTTAAGTGATTGAGATCACTTCACCCCAACAAAGTCGATGACGGGTAAATGGTGCAAATTACTGACAAGACGAGCAATCTCACAGGCTTGCTGGTACTCAAGACAGGTACAAATAACCCGCATTGATTCATAGTCTTCACAGCCTGCATGAACTTCAATTGCCTTAGCCGTTTTGTAGACAGTGAAATAAGAGGTAACAAATGTTTCAGGAACAGTGCTTTTTTTTGAAATGTTAGTGGCGGACATCAAAATGATTCCTTGATCTGAGAGGTAGAGCCCAATTCATAAAGACGAAAGATATCTGCCAAATTTAGACAGTCAAAGCCAAGAAATGGCTCGCTGGCTTAACCTAAAAAGCGTTAAGCTCACTGCGTTTAAGCTACAACATCAGCCGACTAAATTTCGCCCGTAGAAACCATCATTTGGTGAACAGAAAAACACCTGCCTACGGATATGTTTTCTATTCTCTTTTGGCTCGCTTGAGATCGAATCAACAGGGATAAAAGCCACATTCATCAATTTGAGGCGCGCGAATCATGCGAGGTGGTGTTCTAGACATGGGGATTAGGATCAGGGAGAATATGGTCACTCGAACAAGTTAGAACCCTCTGGATGACTACGATGGTACTTGAACCCGTCCATTGCCCTACCTGTGACAGCACTGACATCGTCAAACACGGT
>DVDV01000192.1 GCA_015296075.1 Leptolyngbyaceae cyanobacterium M33_DOE_097
GAGAATGATTCTCATAAAAACGTCCGGTTTTAACGTTTATGAATGGCTGAAACCCGCATTCTGCCGTTTATAACATTGAGTGCACAAGTCTTTAGACACTCTGGCTACAGTACAAATGTTTCAAAATGAGAATTGCTGTTAGATTATCAGCGAAGTTTGATTCTTCGTTTTATTTTCTCCAGCGAGTATTAATGGTGGCGTTAGTCAGTTGCTGACCTAGACTGAATCGAGCAGTTCTCCACCTGACTCAAGGGAACGTGAACACCGATTCGCCTAACACCGTTCATATTGAGGCAGCACCTATTTCGTCACTTCGGGTAGAGCAGGCGGCGATTGGTAGGGCAACGGAATGTATTGCACCGAGGGGCGACCCGTCATTGGTTGGGGGTAGAGATCCATCAGGGCGTAAATTTCTGGAGGCAATCCAACAGTGACAGGCAAACCAATTTCGGTTGCTTCTTCGACGGTGATAGGGTAATCGTGCGTCACTTGCCCCGTGGTTAAAGCCTCAATAATTTTGTCGATATTTTCGGGCTTAATTTTGGGGTTGGGGTAATTGTCGTTAAGCAAGTCGCGCACAAACTTTTGCACCTGGGCGATCGCCTTTCTGGCAACATCGGCGGTGACGATCGTCTGGTCGTCAATTTCGCTAATCGGCTTTTGCTCCAGCACTTTCAGCACACTGGCGGCAGCCACATTGCCCAACTGGGGATCAACAGGCCCCAACACCGCATTCTCATCCATTAAGATTTCGTCAGCGGCCATCGCCAGCATCGTGCCTCCACTCATGGCATAGTGCGGCACAAAAACCGTGACCTTACCCCGGTGGCGCACTAACGCCCTGGCAATCTGCTCTGTGGCTAGCACTAATCCACCCGGCGTATGCAAGATCAGATCAATCGGCACTTCTTGCGGGGTCAGGCGAATCGCACGCAACACCTGCTCAGAGTCTTCGATGCTGATGTATCGCGAGAGTGGAATACCTAAAAAGCTGATCGATTCTTGTCGGTGAATCAGCAAAATCACACGAGTACCGCGCTTTTGCTCCAACGACCGAATCGCTGAGAGTCGTCGGGCTTCAGTCACCCGTTTTTGAATCGCTGGTTGAAGCGACGAAATAACTAAGAAGACCAAAAATAGTTCACCAATACCCATGTCAGCCTCAAATATGGATTTAGATAAGAATTTTTAAAGGGCAATAACGCCAAAAAATTACCATATTTGAGCGATCGCTCCATCTACAAAAAGAACGAAGGAATCCGGCACACCCAGCCAAACGCCAGGGCAGCACGATTTCAACGTTGCTTGAGTTGCACTTGTTAAGCTCTGTCACCAAAAATCACTGTTTCCTGATGAAACAGTAAAAAGTGGTGCTGCGATCGCCCGGAAGCCTGTCCTAACGTGCGATCGCAGTCCTGTAATTCTCTAAACACGCAAACCGAACAAAGCCAAAAATTTTCAGCTTCATTGCGTTAAAAAATTGCCTGACAAATGCGACAAAAAATTACCTGGGGACGATATTTGGCAAACAAATTTGTCAAAATTAGCCCATCAAAATCACATTATCGATGACATGGATAACGCCATTATCCGCTTCGATATCAGGTGCAACAACCATTGCATTTTTAACTTCAAAACCATCAGAACAATCTATGGGAATTGGAGAGCCTTCTACCGAAGTAACCGAGTTTAATTTTTCTAAATCCGCTTTCATTAACTTTCCAGAAACAACGTGGAACTTCAGGATACGAGCCAGTTGTGGCGGATTTTGAACAAGTGTTTGAATGGTTCCAGGGGGCAATTTAGCAAATGCCTCATCGGTCGGAGCAAACACAGTGAATGGCCCCGGACTTTGCAAAACTTCGACTAAATTTGCCGCTTTTACAGCCGCAACTAAAGTATTAAATGAGTCAGATTGCACAGCAATATCTACAATGGTTGGCATGACGATAAAATTATTAGCAAAAGTCAGCGAGAATAGAGATAAGAAAAGCGTTGCACATCGAAGAATAAGACATACTTGCCTGTGCAACGCTACTTGGAAGGGAGCATACGCTCTTGGTAATGATAATAACTGTTAAATCTATAAAGCAAAATCGTCTTTGCTGATAAAACGAATAACCCTTTCTCTATGATCACGCTTTGCAAGAGGTATCCGTGAAAAACGCGACACTCCACCAACTCCGGGTCTTTGAGGCGGTCGCCCGCCATAGCAGTTTTACTCGTGCTGCTGAGGAGTTGTTTTTAACCCAACCAACCGTTTCGATGCAGGTGAAGCAGCTGTCGAAGGCAGTCGGTATGCCCCTGTTTGAGCAAGTCGGTAAGCGTCTGTTTTTAACTGAAGCCGGGAAGGAGCTGTACCAGACCTGCCGCGAAGTCTTTGAACGCATGTCGCAATTTGAAACCGCGATCGCCAATCTCAAAGGGCTAAAACAAGGCACTTTGCGGTTAGCAGTCGTGACCACTGCGAAGTATGTGATTCCCCGTTTGATGGGGCCTTTCTGCCAGCGCTACCCCGGTGTCGATGTCTCGATCACCGTCACCAACCACGAACGGATTGTGGAGAGCATTGCCGAGAATCGTGACGATCTGTATATCTTAAGTGAGCCGCCAGAAGATATCGATGTCGCAGTGCATCCGTTTCTCGAAAATCCGCTGGTTGTGTTAGCAAACCGTAACCATCCTCTGGCCCAAGAAAAGAACATTCCACTCAAGCGGCTGACCGAAGAGCAGTTTATTATGCGCGAACCCGGCTCTGGCACCCGTCGCTCAGTGCAGTCGCTGTTTGAAGAGCAGGGTTTAGAGCTAAAAGTCAAGCTTGACCTAGGCAGCAATGAAGCCATTAAACAGGCGATCGCGGGGGGACTGGGCATTTCGGTACTCTCGATTCATACTCTGGCCCTGGAAGGTAAAGACAGTCCGCTGGTGATTCTCGATGCGGAGAACTTCCCAATTGAGAAGATGTGGTACATCGTCTACCCGGCTGGTAAACAACTGTCAATCATTGCTCAAACCTTTTTTGACTACCTCACCACTGAGGGCAAAGCGGTTGCCGAAAAGACAACTGCATCTGATGGCTTTCTCGACTACGCCAAGAAACATTGAGCCATTCCGTATCATAGGTGATAGTCGCTACTAGCCTCGCTCATGTTGACCCAAATTAAAGAACTGGCAGAAAATCTTGCCCCTCGCCTGATCGAAATTCGCCGCCATCTCCACAGCCATCCAGAGCTAAGTGGGCATGAACACCAAACGGCGGCCTACATTGCAGGGGTGCTCTACTCTTGTGGGTTGCGGGTGCAAGAAGGGGTTGGCAAAGTTGGGGTACTTGGTGAGTTAGAAGGCAGTGGAGCCGATCCGCGATTACTAGCCATTCGTACGGATATGGATGCCCTGCCGATTCAAGAGCGGACGCAGTTAGACTTTACTTCGCGGCAGATGGGCATTATGCATGCGTGCGGTCACGATGTGCATACCACTGTTGGCCTCGGCACCGCCATGATTTTGTCGCAACTGCGAGATGATTTACCGGGTCGAATTCGGTTTTTGTTTCAGCCAGCCGAAGAAATTGCCCAGGGAGCCAACTGGATGGTAGCAGCCGGAGCGATGGAAGGCGTGTCTGGGATTTTCTCAGTACATGTATTTCCTTCAGTGATGGCTGGCGTTGTCGGGATTCGCTATGGTGCATTGACGGCTGCTGCCGATGACCTCGAGATCATGATTCAGGGTGAATCGGGACATGGTGCCCGGCCCCATGAGGCGATCGACGCGATTTGGATTGCGTCCCAGGTGGTTGTAGGGCTACAACAAGCGATTAGCCGCACCCATAACCCGCTGCGTCCAGTGGTGCTCACCATAGGACAGATTAAGGGAGGACGCGCGCCGAATGTGATTGCTGATCAAGTTCGCCTCTTGGGCACTGTGCGATCGCTCCACCCAGAAACAAGCGCCGCTCTTCCCGCCTGGATTGAGCGCATCGTCGCTGGCATTTGTGACACCTATGGTGCCAAATATGAGATTCACTATCGGCATGGGGTGCCCTCTGTCACCAACGACCCTACGCTGACCCGTGTTTTAGAATCAGCAGCGCTCGAAGCCTGGGGCAACCAGGGCGTTCAAATCATTCAGGAACCGTCGTTAGGGGCTGAAGATTTTTCGGTGTATTTGCAGCACGCTCCCGGCAGCATGTTTCGCCTGGGGGTTGGGTTTCGCGATCGCACCAACTACCCACTCCACCATCCCAACTTTGAAGTGGATGAATCTTCGATTTTGACGGGCGTTGTCACAATGGCTTACGCCGCTTACAAATACTGGCAATCGGGCAAGCGTTAGCGGTTCCCTGACTTTGCACCGCTGGTAGTTGGCTCAATGTAGGTGCCGTCGCGCCACAGACCATCCACCTGTTGCCCATTGGGAAAGGTGAAGGTGCCTTTTCCGTTTTGCCGACCATTGCGAAACTCGCCGCGATAGGTATTGCCACTGGCAAAGCGACAGGTACCCGTGCCGTTGAGGGCATCGTTCCTAAATTCACCTTCACAGCGGGTGCCGTTCGCGTAGATAAAAGCACCGTTGCCTTCTTTGCGGTTAGCCTTAAAGCCCCCTTCGTAGCGATCGCCATTGGGAAACTGGCACATGCCATACCCTTCCATCACGTCATTGCGAAATTCGGTGTCGCAGCGGGCGCCGTTGGCGTAGATGAAGATGCCACGCCCGTTGCGTCGCCCATTTTGAAATAAGCCCTGATAACGGTTGCCACTGGGGTAAATGCAGGTGCCGCGACCATTTAACTCGTCATCCTGAAATTCGCCTTCGCAGCGGGTGCCATTTGCATAGGTAAGAATCCCCTTTCCCTGCCGCCTGCCGTTACGTAACTCACCCTCGTACCGATTACCACTTGGAAACGTGCAAACAACGCGACCTTCAACCGCGCCATCTTTGCCCTGCCCACGACAATAGCCTTGATTGGCAGTCGGAAATTGTGCCACTTCATCGGCTGCGATCGCAGGCAGAGTGAGGAGGGCACTTCCCAAGCTCAAAACAATTGCAGTCGTGTATTGTGTTGCGCGAATTGCCACTTTCTCTCTCTCCCGTTACCTAACAATCGACTGGTGAACAGTTCTTACGTGTATCACTGATTTTGGCTTGATTCAACTCTCACCAAATCCTTCACATTACAAAGTAATGAAGCAGTATAAATTCAAATGGGATTTTTGTGTTTTTGATGAATTCGCTGCTTTTTTTCGCGATCGCTCCTGATCAGATTTAGATGCGCTAGGAAATGTTAGCAACTGTTTTATCTCAGAGCAAAAGTAAAACTACAGACTTTTGTTCTCGGTTGCTCTAGGCTAACCATAATTTAGCCGACCACCCGAGGCAGGATTTCAAACGGTTTTGCATCCGGATCATGATTGCTCGACGATGAGGCCAAGCTCTTCAGTAAAAAGTAAGAATTTCCACAAATTTTATTTTTTGGGGAAAATTCAAACAGAAAATCTTTGTTTTAAGGAAAAGTCATGCCTAAAAAAGTTCTAGATTGCTCCTTGAGGGGTTTATGGCAAACCTGGAAAAGCAGCTTGAGCGCAGTCGCGATCGCCCCTCTGAAGCTACAACACAGGCAGATAGCTTGAATTTTGAAAAGGTGCTTGAAGAACACTTTTTCACGACACCTTTCTCATTTCATAAGTGATCTATCGCCACTCTAAATTGTTGATGAGTGAGGGGAGTTGTGAAAGGTTTTCCCGTCAGTGAAAGCCTTTCACAATCCAAGCGGGATCACGCTATGAATGCTATAGAAAAAAATCAGGGTAAATTAAAAGCTCCACCAAAGATTGACAAGGTCAGCCTTTCATTGCATTACATAAAATGATCCAATTTTTGCCGAATTCTGCCAGGTGCATTTGCAGCAAAATGCAGTATTCTACCTACGGATTAAGACAATATGGAGAAGTCAAAAATTTTGCATCAGAGAATATTGCGATAAATTCGTTGACTCAATTGGGCGATCGTGATTTGTGCTTAAAAGAACACGTTCCCCTGTAAAATTCAATGATGTTTAGGCGCACCCATCTACCATCACCCGCTGATTAAACTGCTTAGGCTCGGTTTTTACAAAGCTAAAACATACCAACACTGAAGTCAAAGAAGTCTTTTTTCAATTCTGAGCAGTTTTTTGCTGTGCATTTATTCGCTGTCAAGTTGTTAGGAGATTTCTGCAAGTTCGCTCATGTTATCGCTACTCACCACCCTCACCCTCGCTCAAGCTTCGGTTTCGGCTCCACCCCCTAGTTCACTGCCATCTCCCCAGCCCAAACCTTCTCCCCAAAAAATTGTGCCGCCATCTGAGCAACTTCCGCCGCAAGGCTCATTTGGGGAACAAGAGACACTTCAACCGTTTGAGATCTTTCGCCCGCAAGAGGTGCGCCCTCTACCGGGCAAACTTGATGAAGTGCCCGTTTTCAACAGCAACAGCCCTGAAGTGGTACAGACAGAAGGTATTTTGCTGTCTACATTTCCACCAGCTGGCAAAAACTACCCTCTGGCGCACCTGAACTACCCCTTTCAGGGACGATTTGACATCTTCACTCACCACATCTCACGCGCTCGGACTCAAAGTGAGCTGCGTAGCTTGTTTCAGGGCTTGTTAGTCTACAACCCGACCCTAGAGCCGATCAAGCTCGAAATTTTGCAGGGAGCCAGTTACCTGACTCGCCCTGATGCCCTGTTTGTCAATTTACCAGCCTACAAAGACGACCCACTGGGCACCGTTTACTCTGGCCCTGGAAGTCGGGTTGTGAATGACATCTTGCGGGGTAGACGGCAGGGTCTCTGGTCGCCTTTGATTGAGATTCCGCCGGGGAATGCTCGCATGTTAATGAACCTGCCGATTCCGGCTGGGACAGTGACCCCTACCTCAAACGGGCGCAGTACTTTGCTGCGTCTATGGAGTAGCGGCCCTGTTTACATTGCAAACCTAGCCATGTATGCCCCACTGAACGGAGATAATGGCGAGCGCCCTCCCACCCTTGAAGAATGGGCCAACTTATTAGTCCGGGGAAATCTGGCAGGACCAAGAGACATCCCACCCACCCCGATTGAGCAACTCAGCAGTTATAGCCGCATTACCTATGGGCGAGTTGCCGGGGTGTCAATTGGTTCTCAGTGGCAAGCCAACATAACTGACAGTCCCAAAGTCGATTATTTGACGATTCCCAAACCAGGGAAAGCGTTCTCCTACGGATTGAGTACTCTCTATCGCGGGACGTTTGGCACAACCCAAATTCAAAGCGCTCGCATCGCCGTACGTTACCCTGACACGGCGTATCAGGCCAATGGCAACTATGGAACGCAGTACAGCCTGACGATGCCACTCTTTAATCCCACAAAGCAGGCTCAAAAAATCTCTGTCCTCTTTCAAACCCCCTTAAAAGACGACTTCCGGGCAGGTGGGCTGCTGTTTGCAAAGCCGCTAGAAGATCGGGTCTTTTTTAGAGGCCCAATCCGGATCCGTTACACTGATGACGGGGGTTTACCGCAGACGCGCTACCTGCATCTCGTGCAAATGCGTGGGCAAGAGGGAGAACCACTTTTAACTTTGTCGCTGCCACCCAATGCTCGACGGCTGGTGCAGATTGATTTTCTCTACCCGCCCGATGCGACGCCACCCCAGGTGATTACGATTAAAACAATTGAGCCAACAAAGTAAACCCGAACCGCCTAAACAGAGAGGGGCTTAGCCCTCGCACCCTTTTTTGGGCAACTGCTCTATCCTGCAAAGTAAGAGCAATGTCTAGTATGCGTTTCAGGCACGAGGCCGCGATCGCATTTGTCGCTTTTTCTGATTTTTGAGAGAAACAGTGCCAAATCGGCTCTCTGTTTAGCTTGATGGTCATATCACAGATTAATGGGGAATTTTAAAGCTATGGGGCTAATTCCTTCATTGATTTTTAAGTACTCCCAAAGCGGCGGTTCCTATGTCCATTCAGAGATTTCCACTGGATGCGGTGCAAAAAGTTCGGCACCATATTCAAAGCATGTTGGTGCTACCGAATCATGAAAACCAGCCAGAACTTTGGTCAACCTATACTGACGTGGATGATTTGCCAGAGCCTGAATCGCTGAGCGAGTTAGGCAGTTTGTTTGACTTTGGTGGCGGAGCCGACCTGGGGACAACAACGGATGCGCACCAGGGCAAGTGGTTTGTGAGTACAACCAATCCAGGCCGAGCATTAATCAAGCTCCCAGGCTTACGACTCAAACCCGAACTGCGGCTCGTCGCCTATCTTTACCGCGAAGAAAAAATAGGGGTCGGCGCTATCTACGCCTTGCCAGAAGAACTAAGCACAACTGCTTACCTGGAGCAAGCCCTGACCGAGCCTGCAACATCAACTCGTCCGCCTCAACCCAAAAATGCTTTAGCCGATGTAATGGAGAGTCTTGAGGGCGATCGCTCCCCCATTTCTTTTCTAATCGCATCCATCTTGCGCCGTGAAATGCAAGAATTTGGCGCACTGGGAAAGTTGCAAGATTGGACGCATCACCGTCTCACCAGTAGCCTACCGGGCAAAGTGAAATGGCAGTGGCAAACGCCGCAAGAGCTGACTGACTTAACCCCAAAGGTGCGAATGTTTCCGGATGGGAAAGCGGCTGTGGAGTTTTTTACCTGTCGGGTGAGTCCACCGATCGCGCTATTTCAGCATATTGACCAGTATTCCGCCAACTCCTATCGAGCGATTGCCCTTGATCGGTCGGTGGCGATCGCCCAAAAAGCTTAACGCAGCAGGTCTAATACCCCACTTTCAAACTAATTGGACTTTAGACTAAATGCAATTGTCTACTGTATGTAAGAGCAAACAGCCGTTTGCCCCTACTAGATAGATGTATTTTTTGAATTAGTCC
>DVDV01000032.1 GCA_015296075.1 Leptolyngbyaceae cyanobacterium M33_DOE_097
CGATAGTTGAAAGCCTTTTCCATGTCTCACATTTTAACATTTTCTGTGTGAGTTTGGTTCGTTTGTATTGGCAGTCAAAGACTGCCGCTCCTATCCCTCCCACCCCTAAAGAGGTGGGTTTCTCGGAGAATTCTCTATGAACCGGATTTGATACAACCTAATCGTCCTTAAGGGGGGCTGGCTTTACTTCAGGGAGTGGTTGCCGCTTGCCTTCAACTACTGTGTTTGTGAGACTGCCAATTCCTTCAATCTCAATTCGGATGCGATCGCCCACACCAATTGGCCCCACGCCTTCCGGTGTTCCAGTTAACACCACATCGCCTGGTAAGAGTGTCATGACCTGACTAATGTGCGAAACCAAAACATCAGGGGCAAACACCATATCGTTGATGCCAGCCGACTGAGCCGGGGAAGGACTGTCGTTAATAAATGTCTGAATGCGCGCACCAGGACTTATTTCTCGCACAATCCACGGGCCTAAGGGACAGAAGGTATCAAATCCCTTAGCGCGTGCCCACTGCCCGTCTTTTCGCTGCAGGTCGCGGGCTGTTACGTCGTTTGCGATCGTATAGCCCCAAATTTTTGTCTGTGCTTGCTCTGGCGTACAGTGAGAACAGCGATCGCCAATCACGAGAGCCAGTTCGCCTTCATAGTCTACGTGCGCAGACATCGCAGGGTAATGAATCTCAGCTTCTGCTGGAATAATGGCTGTCGGTGGCTTAAGAAATAGGAGGGGTTCCTCTGGTAAGGGGGATCCCATCTCCGCCGCATGGTTGGCGTAGTTTCTCCCCACTGCCACAATTTTTGAAGGCGAACACGGCGCTAAAATACGGTAGCCTTCGGGTGCAAGCATCCGCTCAGTCGGTTGACCCTTTAGCCAAGGCGGCGCATCTAAAATTTGCACCTCACGATTTAAATGGAGCAAGCCATAATAAACTTGCCCATCCGCTAATTGAACCCGAACATATCGCTGTGCCATAGCAACCCAACAACAGTGAAACTTCGCTCAATATTGAAACTTTGCTCAATATTGAAAATTATCTATGCAAAAAGCAGCCAACCAACGGCTTCTATTCGCCAAATCTTTAGCAATCCCAATCTTGAAACATTTGTACTAAATTCAACTTCGTAGCCGCAATTTTGGTCTGATGGATGCCGCGCCTCACCACGAAAACTGGAAAAACCAACTCTTCCTGGCAAAAAGCAGACTTCCGTTAGAAACCAGCGTTAAAATGCTGAGCCATTTTTATCACAGTCAGCCTGTTCAATTAGATTGAGAATAAGGTACAATCGTAAATCCTTGCTTCAGCAGCAGAAGCCGTATCAGTCCATAAGGAGACAACTAGGTCATGACGAATCTCTACGAAACAATGTACATCTTGCGCCCCGACTTGGGCGATGAAGCCGTTGACCAGGCTATTCAAAAATATCAGACGATTCTCCGTGAAAACGGGGCTGAGATCGTCGAAACTCAACATCGTGGCAAACGCCGCTTAGCTTACGAAATTGATAAGCAGCGCGAAGGCATCTATATTCAGATGAATTACCAGGGAGATGGTAAGCAAGTTGCCCCAATGGAGAGAGCAATGCGCCTCAGCGACGAAGTGATTCGTTATTTGACTGTTCGTCAAGAAGTGAAGGGCACTCCCCCAGCAGATGCAGAAGCGGTTGAAGCCTAGTCTTTTCGGCAAAATTGATTAAGTACTTTAAGCAATGTAACGCTGCCAAAGTCTTTCGCTTTTTGAGAAGTTATTGAGTGGGGCCAATTTAAGCCCCACTTGTCTTTTTATTAGCACCTGTCATGTGCTGATTGTATAGAGCCTTGCAAGGCATTGAGAGGCGTGGTGAAAGTCATAATTTTGCCACAAACCTCCCCTGATGCCCTTTGTAGTTGGTAGGCTCAAGAAAGTAAACCATCCTCATACGGGTTATCATGAAGCTTTCCAAGAAGAATCTCAGCGATCGCCTTGATCATGTCTACGATGTCATTATCGTGGGGGGTGGGGCTGGAGGTTTATCAGCGGCTATCTATCTGCAACGCTATAGGTTGTCTTGCCTGGTGATTGAGAAGGGCCGTGGTCGGTCTTTCTGGATGCAAGACTTGCGCAATTATTTAGGCTTACCGCCTCACACCCACGGGCGCACTCTATTGCAGCAGGGTCAACAACATCTCCAACAGCTCAATGGTGACTACTTACTGGGCTACGTCGAAAATGTGGTAGATGAGGGTGACACCTTTGCTGTACGCGTCAAGGTTGGCAAGCAAGACAGTACGTATCCCGTCTTTCGCAGCAAGTACCTGATCGCTGCCAGCGGCATCATTGACAACCTGCCTCAACTCGAAAACATGCAAAACGTGTTTGACTACGCAGGCTACAACCTGCACGTTTGCATGATTTGTGATGGTTACGAGATGGCAGACAGACGATGTGGTTTGTTTGTAGGTTCTAACGGTGCCATCAATACCGCTTTCGTCCTCAACTGGTTTACTCCCTATATCACCGTATTCACTCACGGTCTGTTTGAAGTCAGTGACGAAATGCGGCAAAAACTCAAAGAACACGGCTACCCTCTTGTGGAAACGCCCATCAAACAATTCATAGGTCACGACCATGAAATGACTGGGGTAGAGCTGATGGATGGCACGAGCATTCCACTTGAAACAGGGCTAATCTCAATGGGTTCACACTACTTCAATGAGTACCTGAAAGATTTACCCCTTGAGTGGAACGGCCAAAACCTTGTTACAGACCCGATGTGCCGTACCTCTCATCCGCGAGTGTTTGCCCTGGGCGACCTCAAAGTTGGGATTAACCAAATCTCGATCGCAGTAGCAGATGGCACTTTGGCAGCGACCCAAATTTGGCGCGATATTCGGCGGGCATCTCCGCCTCGCATTTGGGAAGAAAATTTGCAATCTGAGAGTGCTCTAATTGGCTAGAGCGAGTATACTATGCCAACTGTCCAATGGAGCTAAGACTGTGAGTCACCCTGATCGCCAAACCTTACAAGACCTAAACGCTGAGGTTTCTCGTTTGCGCGAAGAGCTGCAAATGCGTGATAACCTTGTGCAGCAGCTATCTCAGGAGTTGTTTCGCCTGGTTAAAGGCAACTCTAACTTCTTACCCGCACCAGAAGTATCAGAACGTCATCAAGCCGAAGTTCGGGCGCTTCGCGAACAACTGCAAGGCGTAGAACAACAGGTTAACTTTTATCAACAGCAAATTTCTGACCGTGACGCTGAAATTTATCAACTCCGTCAGACCGTTCAAGAGTTGACTGATCGCTCACGTATGCTAGAGCAAGTTGTACAAGAGTTACCTCGCATTTATCGGCAAAAGTTTGCTGAGCGTATGGTGCCTGTACGCGACAAAGTTGCAGCACTTCAGCGAGAAAACCGTCAACTCCATGCCGAGCTACAAAGCGTTAGTTATCGCTTAGCCGTTCGCACTCGCCGCACCACTCACTTAGATCTACCCAGTTTTCAAAGAAGTGGAGAGGCCATGCTACCCAGCTTTGGCAATGCCTAATATTTAACTAACGCGCCGTCTTAGCTTGAGGGAAGAGTTCATTACTCTTCCCTTAGTTTTTATGTAGCGATCGCAGTATGTTCTGAGTCAGCCCAAACGGTCGGTGCGAGTAGCACCGCTGGCTACAGCTTCAACAGCCAAGCGAATTGATGCACTCGCACAGGCAAGTGACACATAAAACGGACTCACTCTCAGTTGCTTTCGCGATCGCTCAGCCAATCACGAAAACACCCCAAAACTCGCCCCTCCTAAAGCGATCGATATAGGCGCTTCATTACTTCCCAGGCAGTAGTCGCGAAGGCTTACTGAAATCGGCAGCGGGTGCTATGGGTGCATCTAAACTGTCAACTCGCTGAGCCTTTAAGCAGAGAGGGGTTGAATCTCTTGAAACTCGCGTTGAGTAGAGTGAATTGCATCGTAACCGCCCTCAATGATCTCAAAGACTTGATCAAGTTGCGTAATTTCAAAAATTAGCCGCGCGGCTGAGTGCAGATTACAGATAGCAAGGCGGCAGCCGACCTGGTTTAGTCGCTTTAGCTCATGCACCAGGGTGCAAACCCCTTCACTATCAATAAAGTCAACCTGATCCATATCTAAAATGCACAGAGAGTGCAGATCAGGCCGAATTTTAGTTAACTGTTTTTTTAATTTAGAGCTACTCACTGCGTCTAACCGCCCAGATAACTGAACAAAGACGCATTCACCCTTTTCAACGATTTTCATAAGCAAAAACAACACTTAAAAAGTTGTCATTTGGTAGATGGAAAGATAATAACGAAAGAAAATAAGAGGTAGCTGTCACAGATAAGACAACTACCTGCCTACTGGATGAGGTTTAACAAAAGGCTTATCCCAGCTTTACGCCACTTCGGATTTACCTTGACTGAAATATAAGGGATTCTACGGAATTAGGTTTCATCTTCATTGAAACTTTGTTTTTCCTTTTTGTGGTAAAACGGTTGCTCTAAAGCGTTTTGGAGGTTTTTTAAATTATTTAGCAAAGATTTCGCCCTGTTTCTTTACATGGTCTTTACGTACTCTTACGTAGATAGCCCAACAATCTTTCCTAAAACCACGCATCTCGCCCTTCTAAAGTACTGAAATCCGTAACAGCAATTCTCATTTTGAAACATTTGTACTGTAGCCAGAGTGTCTAAAGACTTGTGCACTCAATGTTATAAACGGCAGAATGCGGGTTTCAGCCATTCATAAACGTTAAAACCGGACGTTTTTATGAGAATCATTCTC
>DVDV01000154.1 GCA_015296075.1 Leptolyngbyaceae cyanobacterium M33_DOE_097
GAGAATGATTCTCATAAAAACGTCCGGTTTTAACGTTTATGAATGGCTGAAACCCGCATTCTGCCGTTTATAACATTGAGTGCACAAGTCTTTAGACACTCTGGCTACAGTACAAATGTTTCAAAATGAGAATTGCTGGTTCCATACAAGCCGCTGAGAGTTGATAGAAAGGTATCTTCAAACGACACATCGACGATCGTAGCCCCTAAACCACGCATGACCTCAAGCGCACTCTCGGTAAGTTGCGTAATTTCAGGGTCAACGCCATTTTCAAGCCCTAAATAATTGCGAACGATCCCAACTCGCGCGCCTTTGAGTGCTTCAGGGTCTAAGAACTGAGAGTAATCGGTGAAGAACTTGTCTGGCTGAACTTCTGGGGGCGCAATGGGTGTGAAAAGGGTAGGATTGTTTGGATCAAACTCCGCGATCGCGCTGAGAGCCAGAGCTGCATCGGTCACGTTCCGCGCCATAGGGCCGATGCCATCGCGTGATAACACAAAGGGAATAACGCCATCTAAGCTGACCAGGCCACGGGTGGGACGGATACACGCCAAAGCTTGAAATGAGCAAGGAGTGCGAATCGACCCGCCTGTGTCACTTCCCATTGCGAAGACCGCAAAGTTAGCCCCGATCGCCGCACCTGAACCGCTACTAGAGCCTCCTGACGTGCGAAGAAAATTATAGGGATTCTTTGTCGCACCACCAATTGAACTGTAGCCTGAGCCAGAGATGGCAAATTCATCCATCTCGGCTTTCCCTAAGATGATTGCGCCTGCCTCACGAAACTTTTCAACAACAAATGCATCATCGGGTGGCAGCGAACCCGCTAAAGCGGCAGAACCGCCTGTTGTTGGCAAATCAAATGTATCGTAGTTATCTTTTAATAGAATCGGAATACCATGTAGCGGGCTACGTGGGCCTGTTGTTTTTCGCTCAAGATCCAAGGCTCTTGCCGTTTCTAGCGCTGCTGGGTTGAGGGTCAACACAGAATTAAGCACCGGGCCAGCATCGTCATAGGTGGCAATTCGATTTAAGTAAAGCTGCACCAGCTGTTCAGAACTCAAAATGCCAGCATCAAACGCCTGATTGATGTCTGTAATCGTTGCTTCTTCTAGCTTAAACGTAGCTGCTTCGGCAAATTTAGGGGTGAAAGCAACAAACGCCGTTGGAATCGCAAAGCTAACAGCAATGTACTTAGCGCAAGTGAGCAAGACCTTATCTCCTTTAGCGAAGAAACAAAAGTGATCGGCTGTAATACCAATTCTCTAAATCCCATTTACAGACCCTCGTAGGGGCGGTTCGCGTTCGCGTAGCGTCTCCATCGGAGACAACGCCCTTACAGATAATCATCTGTAGCCCAGTTTTGAAGAATTGGTATAGGACTTTCCAGGCAAGCGATCGCGCAGCGAATCGCAACCGCGATCGCCCATTACCCAGAACTAAACTTCTAATTTGATAGAACCTGCAACTTGGAGTGGGTTGCCCACTGGCGAGCCAAGGCCAATGCCTGAGCCGCCTTCACAAGCAAAACCCTCCGGCAGCATGGCCTAGCTAAGCTAGAACCATCCTACAGAAGCTCAGCTCTTTAAGCTGAATACGCCACTCCGTAAGGTTACCGTTTGAGCCAGTGATTGTTCCCAAGGGGGAAATCACTAACCTCAGGGCAAACTAGTAACTACGGATAACTATAGTGCGGCAGACTCAGTATTAATACTGTTATTTTTATAACAAATACTCGAATAATTGCTGAGACAACCATTTAGGTGTGTAATATACTCCCTCGTAAATAATTTTCTGCGGACGCTGTTACCCTTGCCGCCTCTCTATTTCACAAAACTTGCTACTCAAGAAGGATCTGGTCTAGGTATCTTTTTATCCCAGAGTATTAAAATTGGACAAACTGAAATCGCGTTAATCCTAGTTGGTCGCTTCAACAGGTGTCTATTCGCCTTTAGACAGAGAGTTGACAACGTGCAAAACGGTTAAAAGCCATAGGCTAAGAAGCCGCCATCAACTGCTATACATTGACCTGTAATGTAACTAGCGGTTGGCAGACAGAGAAACGTCACTAGCCCTGCAATTTCTTCTGGTTCGCCCACTCGGCCTAACGGCGTGCGAGCGATAACAGCCTCTATCGTGTCAGAGTTACTTAACAGCGGTTCTGTTAAGGGGGTGCGAATAAACCAGGGTGCAACGGTATTGACCCGAATACCATCACTCGCCCACTCGACCGCGAGGTTGCGCGTCAGTTGCGTTAGAGCGGCCTTTGTCATGCCATAGGGTGCGCCTGTGCGGACAGAAGTTAGCCCCGCAACCGACCCAATATTTACAATACTGGCTTGTGAACTGGCCTTTAAGAAAGGATAGGTAAGCTGACAGAGTTCAAAAACAGAGGTGAGATTGGTTTGAAAGATAAAATCGTACTCTTCTGGCGTATACTCAATCGCCTTTTTGCGAATATTCGTACCCACATTATTTACAAGAATATCAAGCCTTCCAAACGTCTCTTGAAGGAATTGCATAACCGCTTCTCGCCCCTCAAAAGTAGCGACATCCGCCCCTACACCGTAAGCTGGTAAGCCCTGCTGGTTCCAGATTTGGAGCTGTTGCTTGACTGCTTCTGCATCACGAGCAACGATCATGATTTCGGCACCAAACGCCAAAAAATCTTCAGCGATCGCCAGCCCAATTCCTTTAGTGGCACCTGTGATCAGAGCTTTCTTGCCAACCAGTGACCAGCGATCGCGGCTATTCGTGTTCCGTAATGTCATGCTTCAGCAACCATTGCGATGAAGAGTAATATGTGGATCCCAATAGACTGTCTTAGCCAGCTTTCTCAATCGATTTTCTCAGATTATGCCTAAAAAAATTCAGGAAAGAGCTTTTTAGAGACTGTTTCAGTGCCGATGGGTAAAGTGAGAAGACTGACCGCGATCGCGGCGTTTAGGTGGCTTAATTTTGCATAAATCACAATCAACTTGTAGCTCAAACTGGATAAAGTCGTGGGCAGAACGCAGCTCATAAACAGTGAGAAACAAGCTCCAGCCTAAGATAAGCACACCAATCAAAAATACAGCCAGAACCAGGTAGGAAACCCACAAAAAAGTGAATGAAAGAGACGCTGCTACCAGCAACATATCCACAACAAAGACAAAGAGAGAAAGGTAGATTAACGTTAGAACATTGTGTAATATGTGATGATGGTGCAGCAGTTTAGGAATCAGATGATCGAGATGTAGAATTCGCTCTTGCTCTAGTTGATCGTGGCTTGAGCGATCGCGCTTTAGATTAAAGCTCTCTTGATTGAATGAGCGAAATAGATTGTCAATTGCTGTGTAGCGAATCGTGATTCCGTTGAGCAAAATCGCGCAAGCAGAAATCATAACTGCCGGAACAATGATTGCTCCGATTGCTCTGGTTGCCCCTTCTGGTGAAAGTATCATTACCCATCCTGCAACTAAGCGACTTGTGAAATTGAAATTAATGCAGCGAAGTAATTTTAACGAATAAGTCTATTTTTATGGACAACTTTATTCGCAACTTTTCCAGTTAAGTTATTGCTAGCTCCGATCGCTCCTGCCGTTTTCTTTCGATGCAAGCTTGACAAGCAGCTAAAAGCTAAAATCTTGTTTTCCTCGCTTAAATAACTTTGACAATTTCTTGAACGGCTGTTTGTCCCTTTGACGGAAAAATATTCGATCTGATTTAATCCACGATCCTAATAATCACTTTTCAGTTGCCAACTTTTCTATAGAAACATTATAAAAAACAAATTCTTGAACCTTGCGGATAATATATTTGACTTGCGAAATAAGGGGTAACATAGTGCGAAGGCGTCCTAACTAGAACGATTGAGGAGCGTGCAAATGAATCATCAAATGCTGTTGAAACTGACGGCTTTTCCGGCTTTGGCTAGCTCTCTATTGACAATGCTAGTCATGACCAGTGTTGGATTTGCAGCCGAGTCTAGGTCTGTGGTTTCAGCATCCTGTGATGCGCCGATTGACTCCAAACTGCAATCTTCTAAGATTCCGCACCTTAACTTGAGCCGTGGAATTTTGGTGGCTTCGCTTGATACCGAGCTGGAGCTTGACTTTACAGCGGCTGAGAGCGATGCAGCTGTGGCGTTGTTTGGCTGTGATTGCCCATCGTGCCTCAACGCTTTAGAAGTTGTTCGCCAGAGGGGGCCGCAAGACGGCAGCAAAGGCCATTGTTTTGCCACGATGCAAGAGCGTTTGTCTCCCAGTGAAGTGCGATCGGTATTAGATACCCTGGAAGCCAGCGAAAAAAATTAGGGGTACAGATCTTTCAAAGTGTAATCTCGGCGCAGAGGGTCGGCATCTGGTAAAAAACTCTTGCAATTGTCCCAAAGATTGCTACCAATGCCGCGCCCGTACTGATCACAGCAGTGCCTTCTAATTTCAAGAAGTAGCTGATACGGCGCGGAGAAAAAGGAGACTTTGAACGGATTGGATAGAACGTAACGCGAGCTGCCTAAGCGGAGGGCAGGGGTTAAACTGTTTGTCTGAATACTGGCTGCAATATTAAATCCGGTTCATTAACCATGACTTCAAGTTGCGTAGGGGTGGGTCTTGCTTCTACACTTCTTGAGTCGGTGGATTCTGTCTGCTAAACCTGCCCGTACAAATATCAGTATTCAAGCGAATTTAATGTAAGTGCTAGTTTGGTTGCTAAATCAGTCTTTACCCGTTTAACTTTTGATTGAATCTTTGAAGGGCAAATTGATGTTGATATCATCAATTTCTTGTTGCTCCATTGAGTTAATTTCATCAATGTGCGTCGTGAAAATTTGCATCAAGCGAGGATTGTAAAAGCGATGTAGTGAGTAGTTGGGTGTCGCCGGAAAACCTCGACGCTTTTTATGCCGACCACCTGCCCCAGGGTCAAAAACTTGAATTCCTTGATTGATTGCCCATTCAATTGGGGTGTAATAACACGCATCAAAGTGCAGACAGTCAATTTCTTGAGCTGAACCCCAGTATCTACCATAGAGATTTTGCCCCTTTGTGAGACAAAACGACATCCCAACTGGATGGTGAGGGTTGCCTTCAGCGTAAGCCGCAACCAATACAACCCGGTGCGTATAGGTTGGGTAGAGTTGCTCAAAAAATCGCCTGGTTAAATATTTACTGCCCCACCAGCCAAATTTTTCACAGGTGTCGCTGTAATAGTCATACATAAGTGAAAGCTGCGATCGCCCCAACGCTTCGCCTGTGATCACCCGCATTTCTAAGCCCGCTTGAGTTACGGCTTTGCGCTCGCGTTTGATATTGCGACGCTGGTTAGCATTAAAGCCAGCCAGATAATCGTCAAACGTTTGGTAGCCCTGGTTTTGCCAAATAAAGCTGTGGTGTAACCAGCTAACAAAGCCAAATTGCTCCATTTGCTTGCGCCACTCAGGGTCAACATAGAGAAAGTTGCACCCCGACAAATGGTTGCGATCGCAAAAGTGATCAATCGCATTCACCATTAACCCGGTCAACTCTTCTTCGTCTTCACCGGGTGCAATTAAAAAACGGTACCCTTCTGCCGGAGTAAAAGGCGACATCCCTAGCAGTTTAGGGTAGTAGTCAATTCCCAAGCGACTGGCCAGATCAGCCCACTGATGGTCAAATGTAAACTCGCCATAGCTGTGCCCTTTGACATAGAGCGGTGCCACCGCAACCAACGAGCGATCGCGCCATATCGTTAAGTGGCAGGGCATCCAACCAGATTTGGCCGTTGCACTACCTGATGTTTCCATATTGTTGAGCCATTCCCACTCCAAAAATGGAGTTGATAGCGGAGCTGCTAAGGCATCCCACTCTGCTTGGGGAATTTCAGCCAATCGATGAATCCAGGCAACGGTATAGCGAGGTTTGAGTTGTTCTACCATGAGACACCAGCACCGAACTTCATATAGCGTAATACAGCAATCCTCAAAGCGGCAGAATTCTACCGAAGATTTCATTGGCGATTCAATTGATTTGTCACATTTGCAAGTCTGAACCCTCTCAATCATTGAGTTGGGTTCTCTGGCAATACTGGAAAAAGTTTGGACGGGTGTGGGGAGAAATGCTGCTCAGGGGCGCAGCCTCCACATTTCCTTGAACCAAACTTTATGCGCGGGGCGATGTTTTCTGTGAGTAACGAGAAGGGTGGGCGAAATTGCGGTGCCAATCAAGTTTTTGCCCAAACAAAAATAGGGAAGCAAGTTGCTTCCCATAGCAAAAAATATTAATTGAACTGAAAAGTTATGCTAGCTTCAGGTCTGGCTCTTGATTCAACAGCTGGATGTAGAGGTCACTGAGTTGTTGGGCTACACCTTGCCAGCTAAATTGTGCCTCAACCCGCGATCGCGCGTTCTGCCCCAGTTTTGCTGCCCATTCAGGATTATCGAGAATGCGGTCGATCGCGATTTGAAATGCATTTACATCTTTGGGGGGTGCCAAAAGTCCTGTTTCTTCTGGCGCAACCGTATATAGCAAGCCACCTACACTGCTACCCACAACCGGAGTGTGGCAGGCCATTGCTTCGATTGTGACTAAACCAAAGGGTTCGTAATGGCTGGGTACGACCACTACATCAGCCGCAGCATAGTAGGTCGGTAACACCTCACGCCCCAACCGACCGGGGAAATGAGTTAAGTCTGTAATCTCTAGCTCTTCAACAATTGCCTCAATGCGATCGCGTTCTGCCCCATCACTGTGACCCGGACGACTACCTCCGCCAATGATGAGCCGCAGCTTGCCACTCTCTTTTGCGTTTGATTGGGCAACCGCACGCACTAACGTCTCAATACCCTTGCGCGGATCAAAGCGTCCGACATACAAAACGACCTTTTCATCGGGTGCAATGCCCAAGGCGTGACGAGCTTCAGCTTTGCTGACGGTACCAAAGTGTTCAATGTCTGTACCACAAGGGATGATATCAATTGCACCGTGGGGCGACATCAGCGATCGCATGTGTTCTTTTTCTTGCGGGCTAGTGGCGATGATTCGCTCAGCCGTTTTGAGTACGGTTTTCTCGACTTCTAGCCGAGTACCAGCCACCATCGGAATCGGGGAAACATTTTGATATTTCACCGCTCCAAGTGAATGGTAAGTATGTAATTGAACAATGGGTTGGTAGCGTTTTAGCTCCATGCCAATTGCAGCCGAGATCCAATAGTTTGTATGAACAATAGGATGCTGAATTCCTTCTTCTTGTTGAAAGTGTTGCAAAGCCTGAACAAACTCAGGCACAAAGCCATAAATTTCATCGCGGGGCACAAAGGTCTCTGGGCCAGCTGTTAATCGAATCGTGCGACACCCTTTGGCGTGTTCAACAATTTTGGGTTGATTAGCGTCTGCTTTACGGGTGAACATGTCCACCTGCCAACCCAGACCTGCTAGCGCTTCTCCAACCTGACGTACGTAAACATTTTGACCACCTGCTTCTTCTTTACCAATCTCAGCAGCAGGATCACCATGACACGAGATTAAAGCGATACGACCAGTTTGTTTGAGGAACATAGATGAGATGCAATTTGAACTCTACAAAATTGACGGAGATTAACCTGAAAACATTGACAGCAAGAAAAGCTTCTCTACAGCTCTATATAAACCCATAATAGAGATAGCAAAGCGAGATTGCATCATCCAATTGAAAGAACCTTATGCGAAAAAAACTCAACAAAAAGGCTCATCAACAAGATGATGTTGATGCAGATCTAGATGGTTTGACTAAGTGCTAGCGATCGCTAATCGCAAACGGTTTTGCATGTTGCGACACAGCACTTAAAAGACAAAAGCGTAGATTGTAAAAACTTGATCACGCGCTCCAGGAACTACAAGCCGTGATTGAGTCGGAAAACCAACTGAAACAAACTTTAAGTGACACCTGACCTACTGAAAAAGCAATCTCAGAAAATCCTCTGAATTACAACCACACACAGGGAAACACAGCTGAATCAGTAGAAATTAGATCTTCGTTAGCTATAACAGTAGTAGACGATTCAGATAACTTATGATTTAGAACTGTAGCATAAGCTTTCACTCTTAATACAGAAAAATCCTTTAAAGATTTTTTAAAGATTGCATCTCTTTTGCAGATTGAGTAGAACTTTTTCACAGTCGATTGATAGATTTGGTGGTTGAAATCGAGAGAAGGTGGGTTCTACGCCATCGGGTTTAAAGTTAGACGCAACGATGAGTCAAAGTCCTACAAAGTGCGCTCACGAACGAAACGAGCAGAAAGTATAAATATCTTCAAACCTGCCAGGGTAAAACAATAAAACAAATTAATTGATTTGTGCGGGGAAGATGCTTGAAACGTTCGTCATGAGCGGATCTTTAAATCAATGCTTAGACTTTACTCAATCCATTCAATCGACAAATGCAAAAGACGTTTGAGTGTTTAGAAGCGACTTCTCACTCAAACCCAATGATTCAGAGCAAACAGCACGCTGGTTTTTTGCTAAAAAATTGCTCAATTAGCGCTAGTTTTCACTATTCAACATAGGGGAACCTAATGTTTGATGCGGGTGCGATCGCCACAGCATTTCAATCTGATGAGCCGGCATCGTTAAATACAGCACATCGCCTGGATGCAGACAAACGTTTAGCAAATCCCAACCGTGAATGGTTTCGCAACGAGTAATGGCATAGAGGGGGACACAGTCGCAGTTGACCGCGATCGCTTCAACCTGCTGCCCACAAAAGGGGTGCCCCGGCGTGATCACTGTTGCTAACGCGACCCAGAGGCGATCGGCAGTCATCCCATTCCCTAAAATGCGGCCACCTAGTGCTGCTGCTGCAAAAGCGGGCGCAGCTACTTCTGTGGGGCTGAGCACGGCTTCAAAGTCAAACACGTGACGCGCCATTTGAGCAAACTTTGGATCCTGATAACGCACAATCACGTTAACTTTGGGCTTGATCCCCTTAGCATTCAATGCAATTTCAAGGTTGGCTGTGTCGTTGCTTGTAACCGCAAGCAAGGTTTGAGCCTGCTCAAAGTTCGCCGCCTTTAACGTCGCTGGGAGACTGGCATCGCCTATAATCACCGGAATTCTCAACGAGCGAACAGTACTGATAAAGCGGCAATTTGGATCCTGCTCAATCACCACCACCTCATGCCCATAGCTGTGTAGTTGGTTCACGATCTGCATACCCACACCGCCCAAACCACAGACAATAAAATGACCGCGTTGAGGGATACGCGCAACCTCCCAAAAACGGTCAAACCGAGTTCCCAAAATGAAATCATTCAATAGGGCATAAGACAAGCCGATCACAGCCGCGCCTACCAACATGACTACAATCGTAAATAACTTCAACGCATTGGATACATTTTGAACCGGAATCAGACTGTCTCCGGCTCCTGTAATCAGGCTTACGGCAAAGTAAAGGGCATCAATCGGTGAAGTTCTTAGTACTGAAGAGAAGTAGACAACCGTGCCAGCCAAAATTGTAATTAGCAGTAAAAATATGCTGATGAGCAGAGCGCGGCTGTTTTCTTTGAGATAGTGAAACGCTAAGCCCACCTTCATCAGATTTTGGCGGAAGCTACGCTTGTTAGAACGCACTCTCGGTTTTGTCCCCACAATTAAGCGATCGCCTATTTGTAAGCGTTGCCCGTTGCGCGTTGCGGTGATCAGGTCAATTGAGTGGTTGGCAGGCAAGTAGTAGATCAGCATCCGGTTACGGTCTTCCCACAAATCATTGAGCGGGCGGCCTAACCAGTGGTGGTCTTGATCAATCACCTCTTCGTGAATCGGCCAGGTCTGATTAAACAACTGAAGTTGGCCGATCGCATGATTGCCCAATGCCATAAACGTAAAGATTGGGGCTGACAGCGATGCCACACTCATGGTGATGTGGTCTGGCAAAGTATTATCGAGGCGATCGCCCAAACTGGTGTTAAATAAGCGATTGACAATCCGAATTCGAGGATTGAGGATACGAGCCTGCATCAAGGTGGCTAAATTAATGCCATCATCGCTACTAGCTAACACAATCGCTTGAGCATCCTGAATCCCCGCTGCAAGGAGTGTAGCGCTAGATTGCATGTCACCCAGAATGAAGTCAGCGTGCGTCTCACCCGACAGTGGGGTGTCATTAATCCCGACGACATTCGCTCCGTGTTGCCGTAGCAGGCAAAAAATGCGATACCCCGTTGCGCCAAGACCACAGACGATAATACGTGATTTTAGATTGCGGGAAAAAGACATGGGTGCCCCATCAATCAATTTCCTTCATTGTTGATTGAGGCTTATTTCGGGTTTGTAGCTGAAGACACTATTCCGCTTTGAAACCGAGAGATTGAAGCTGTTTTCGGCGATCGCAAAAGCTGCAACAGGAAGACTAACCCATTCGATAAATGGGCTGTAATTCTCAGCTTGATTGACGTAAATACACTCATTAGTATACCCTTTCATTACTTGCTGAAACTAAAGTTTCTCTGATGTTGAAATAATTTGTGGACTCTCTTTTCCTGGTTCAGGGGTGTTGTTTGAAAGTCCAGTTAATTTCAATTACGTAGTTCAATGAATGCCCGTATGCGATCGCAAGTATGCTTCGGTCAGTGACCGAATTTTCTTTTATAACTCCTCCTACAGGAGCTTACGAATCAAGCAATTTCACAATAGCTTAGGATTGCCGAGCCAATCAGCCGATCTCAATTTGGGTGAATTTGTTAGTCAAAGAAAGTGAATGGTTTATTAGCGAAAGCGATTTTGCAGTTCTTTAAATCTCATATGCTGCTACTCTAACGGTAACAGTTGTTCCTTGTTGGGTTTTGTCAGTTTCATGCACAGGTTTTTACCTGGAGGTCGCCACCATTTCATTACTTAAAACCAAGTACAACAAGTCATAAATTTGCAACGTAAACTCTGTATTTTAGCTACTTTGGTCTCAGGATCTTAATTAAAAGTGTTGCAAAATCGACCATTTAGCCTACAAGTTCATTTTTGATAAATTGGCCTGACTGCTTTAGGACAAACTTCTTCCAAATCGTGAATTGGATAAGCAGATAACAGCCAGTCGTGGAGGGATACTCAATGTCAGACAAACCAGGGTTATATATCTTGCTGGTTAGTGTTCATGGCTTGATTCGGGGACACAATCTGGAACTGGGACGCGATGCCGATACGGGTGGGCAGACAAAGTATGTGGTTGAGTTAGCCTGTGCCCTAGCCGAAAACCCAGACGTTGGGCGAGTTGACCTGGTGACGCGTTTAGTCAATGACCCAAAGGTTAGCTCTGATTATGCCCAGCCTGTTGAAGTGCTGTCAGATAAGGCTCAAATTATTCGTGTGCCCTGCGGGCCAAGACGTTATTTACGGAAGGAGGTACTCTGGCCTCACCTTGATACCTTTGCTGATGAGCTGCTCAAACATATTCGTAAAATTGGTCGAGTCCCCGATGTAATTCATACTCACTACGCTGATGCAGGTTATGTGGGTTGTCGCGTGGCAGGTTGGTTGGGGGTGCCTCTGGTCCATACAGGCCACTCTTTGGGCAGGGTCAAGTTGCAGCGCTTGCTGGATCAAGGCAGTAAATTGGAGGCGATCGAAGACCACTTTCACATCAGCGCCCGCATTGAGGCCGAAGAAACAACCCTTGGTAGCGCTGCTTTGGTGATTGCTAGCACGAATCAAGAGGTCGAGCAGCAATATAGCGTTTATGACCAGTATCAACCGAAGCGCATGGTTGTGATTCCACCAGGGGTTACGCTAGAGCGGTTTTACCCAGCCCCGGCTGATTGGCAAGAGCCGCCCATTCGCCAAGAGCTAGCTCGATTTCTCAGGGATCCTAATAAGCCGATGATTACGGCGATCTCTCGTCCAGCCATTCGCAAGAACGTGAGCACTCTGATCAAAGCCTATGGCGAAAATCCAGAGTTGCAACGGTTAGCAAACCTGGTCTTAGTGCTGGGCAATCGCGATGATATTGGCACAATGGAGTCAGGCCCCAAGCAGGTGATGCTTGAAATTTTTCAACTGATCGATCGCTACGATCTTTATGGTCTTGTGGCTTATCCCAAACATCACACGGCTGATGATGTCCCTGATCTCTACCGTCTAACAGCCCAAACCAAGGGTGTGTTTATCAATCCTGCCTTGACCGAACCGTTTGGCCTCACCCTGATTGAAGCGGCAGCTACAGGTGCGCCGATCGTGGCGACAGCTGATGGTGGGCCACAAGATATCATCGGAGCTTGTCATAACGGGTTACTGGTTGATCCCTTAAATATTCGAGCTATTCAAACGGCACTGCGCACTGTGCTAACCGATGCAAATAAGTGGGAGCAGTGGTCGAGCAATGGTTTGGTGAATGTGCGTCTGCACTTCTCGTGGAAGAGCCATGTTGAACAGTACCTGGACAAGATTCGGCTGTGTTTGCCACGCAATGTGCAGTCTTTGCTGAGTCCATTGAGAGAAACGCTGGCCACCGAGTATCCTGACTGGAAAGTCCCTAGCACTAACCGCTTGCCCACCGCCGATCGCTTTTTAGTTTGCGAAATTGACAACACCTTGCTGGGAGATCAGGAAGCGTTAGAAAAGCTGATTGACCGCATTCATCAAGAAGGGCAGGGCACTGGGGTCGGCATTGCCACTGGGCGCAGTCTTAAAAGTGCGCTTGAAATGCTAGAAGAATGGCGGTTTCCGGTGCCTGACCTGCTGATTACCTCGACCGGAAGCGAAATCTACTACGGGCCTCAAATCGTCACCGATACGACTTGGCGAAAGCATATTGCCTATAACTGGCGACCTGACGCTATTCGCGCGGCTATGCAAGATTTGCCTGGGGTCGAGTTGCAACCATCAGAAGCTCAAGGTCTGTTTAAGATTAGCTATTTTATTGATGCAGATAAAGCACCCAGCTATCGCGAAATTATTCGCCACTTACGGCGACAACAGCTTTCTGTTAAAGGCATTTTTAGCCACAGTATGTACCTGGACTTGATCCCTATTCGCGCATCCAAGGGTGACGCGATTCGGTATGTTGCTTTGAAGTGGGGCTTGCCCGTTCAACGCTTTTTAGTGGCTGGGGCATCAGGAAATGATGAGTCGATGTTGGCTGGCAATACGCTGGCAGTCGTGGTTGGCAATCACAGCGAGGAACTGCAAAAACTCCGCAACTACCCACGCGTTTATTTTGCCAAAGGCTCGTACGCCTGGGGCATTTTAGAAGCGCTTGATCACTATGAATTCTTTAGCCACCCGGCTCGGACTGAGCGAGAAGTGTTAATGGTTTAATCGAGCCACCTCGATCGCTCAGGTTCGCTAGCGCGTTGTGATCAGCCAGTGGAGAGTCTGCCGCGTGTCAGAGGCTTATATCAAACATGTAAATAATTTGGACTTTAGACTAAACGCGATTTTCCACTATACGTAAGGGCGAACAGCTGTTCTAAATATAGATGTAAGGGCGAATAGCCGTATAGCCTTGCGGCAATAGCCTTTGGCATGGCTTCGCTAGGGCTGCTCTAGTGCCCCTAAATATGGTGTATTTTTTGAATTAGTCCAAACTCCAGAAATAATGCATGTGCAAGCGGATTTAATATCACGGCGGCTACAGCCTCCTCGCGATCGCCCTGAATCTAGGCTTTCTGTTGCCATTTGCTCATCGCCTGGGGACTGGCAGCACAAGGTTGGCTGCTTTTAGGTTGTCAGGTGCGCCAATCTCGCGATCGCCCGGTATACTATGGCTTGCTGTTCAACATCTACTCAATTCTTTCGTCTGTTTGACGAGCTGGAAGAGATTTTTTGAGAAGTTCTAAAAAGTTCTCGTGCCAACTCGCCGATCGCAGATCAGAATGTTTGGAAGGATTGCTCTGCTAGCAGGTTAATACCCCCATGATCAAAATCACTCAAGCACCAACAGGCCCCGTTCAAGTTCAACAGCAGTTCACAATTCAAGGGATTGCGTCTGTCGAGCATGTTGGTAAAGCCTTAACTTTGGTGATTGATAATATCTATCGTAGCCAGGGACCCGTTGTTGCCGCCGATGGCTCATGGGAGGTTAACTTTATCTTTACCCAGGCGGGAGATCGCCGCATGCGAATCGAAGCAGGCGACGAAAGCACCGAAACAACTGTGCGTGTGACAGCTAGCGCGGTTCAACGCTGGGTGTCATTCACCAACCCGCCTCAGCAGGCCGAAACTCTACAAACCCTGGTGTTGCAAGGTGAAGCAGAAGGCTACTCGAACGGGGCGCAGTTGCTTCTACGGGCAGACGGTCTGTATGAATTAGCGCGACCCCAGGTGCAGATGGAGAAATGGCAAGCGGCGATCGGGTTTACCCAGGCTGGCAGAAGAAAGCTTGAAATTATTGGCACAGGGCAAGACCGGGCCGAGACATTTATCAACGTGGTCACAGCCCCACCCAAACCACCCAAACCGCCGCGCTTAAGCTTCACGAACCCGCCCCAATCGGTTGTGGCTGATCGCGTCTTTGCTTTGCGGGGTAATGCAACCGACTACAACGACGGGGA
Organism: Leptolyngbyaceae cyanobacterium M33_DOE_097; assembly: GCA_015296075.1. GTDB lineage: Bacteria > Cyanobacteriota > Cyanobacteriia > Leptolyngbyales > Leptolyngbyaceae > DSRU01. The sequence goes on from DVDV01000154.1 coordinate 14,476, forward strand.
TCAGCTCGTTTTGCGGGCTGACCAGATTTATGAATTGGCTCGTCCCAGAGTGCGCGATGGTAAGTGGGAAACGCCCGTTCTTTTAAGGGGAGCAGGTAAGCGAGTGATTGAAATTATTGGCTCTGAGCAAGACCGCGCCCAAATTACGATTACTGTGCAAGCGCCCCCCAGTAGCGAGTTTGTCGTATTGCCCCGGAGTAGCTGGACGAACGTGCCAACCCCATCGAACCTGGCGACCCTACAACCCAAGCGTATTACGCTGCATCACACCGCCTTGAGTGGTGCCCCCTCAGTGAATGCCTCGCAAGCGCAAGAGGCCGAGCGTATGCGGTTGATCTACAACAGCCACGTTTATGGCAACGGTTGGGCAGATATTGGTTATCACTTTATTGTGATGCCGAGCGGTCGGGTGTACTCCGCAAGAGCTGAGCAGCGCCGGGGTGCCCACGATCAGATCAATGATGGGTTAGGTATTTCCTTTGATGGAATTTTTACCAGCGCCACCATCTCAAACCAGCAGTTTCAGGCGGCTGTGAATCTCTGCACTCAGTTAGCCAGACGCTACGGTTTTCGGAATGTGGTGAACCCGGTGCCCACCCCAACCACCTTTGGTACCCGTAACCTGCCTCTAATTTTGGGACACCGCGATCGCGTGGCAACCCAATGCCCCGGTACAGAGGGTGGCCGCACCATCCGGATGCCTGAAATTCGTCAGTCGGTGCAGGCTCGGCTTTAACCAGTCAGATCACCTAACTCCATCTCGCGCATCAATTCAATTGGGTGCGTCAAATTGTCCTGAGAATTTGCGGTGCTGCCTGTAAAGAAAAGCAGAGGCGCTTGTAACCTGCCAACCGCAGATCAATTTGCTATGAAAATTTTGTTTCTTGACCAGAGCGGTAAGCCAGGTGGGGCTGAGTTGTGCCTGCTCGACATCGCTAAGCACTACCGCGATCGCTGTTTGGTCGCCCTGTTTGCCGATGGTACGTTTCGGGAACAACTAGAGGCGAATCAAATTCCAGTCCAGGTTTTAACGACACAGGCGATTAACGTGCGCAAAGGCAGCAACATGCTGCAAGGGTTTATCGGGCTGGGGCAATTAGCCCCCGTGATTGTGAAAACAGTGCAACTGGCGCGTTCGTTTGATGTGATCTATGCCAACACCCAAAAAGCTCTGGTTGTCGGTGCGATCGCCCATTTTGTCACCCATCGCCCCCTGGTTTACCATCTGCACGACATTCTTTCGGCTGACCATTTCAGCTCGACAAATCAACGCCTGATTGTTTATCTCGCCAATCACTTCACTAAACTCGTGATTGCCAATTCGAAGGCCAGTGCTGAATCTTTTATTCAAGCAGGGGGCGATCCTAAAAAGGTCGAAATTATTTATAACGGATTCTCACCAGAACTGTATCAAAACCATCTTTCTGAAGTGCCAAAACTCCGGCAGGAGTTAGGCTCTGCCCAACAGTTTGTGGTTGGTCACTTTAGCCGCCTCTCACCCTGGAAAGGTCAACACATTCTCCTAGAAGCGTTACAACACTGTCCTGCCAATGTGGTTGCGTGGTTTGTAGGCGATGCCCTGTTTGGTGAGACTGCTTACAAACAGCAGCTTCAGCAACAGGTGGAGGATCTCGGCTTAGGCGATCGCGTCCGGTTTTTGGGGTTTCGCTTAGACGTGCCACAACTGATGGCTGCGTGTGATCTGGTTGCCCATACTTCAACCGCCCCTGAACCGTTTGGCCGTGTGATTGTCGAAGCCATGTTGTGCGGCACGCCGATCGTCGCCAGTGCGGCGGGTGGGGTCACCGAGCTAATTGAACCGGGACAAACTGGTTGGCTCACGCCTCCAGGAGAGGCGCACAAATTAGCCGAAATCATACACCAGTGTTTAGCCGATCCTGACCGGGCCAGGGCGATCGCTCAAGCAGCTCAAACATCTGCCAGTCAGCGATTTCATTTAGACGCGGTGAATCAGCAGATCGATCGCGTACTGCAAGGAATCTGATCTCAACTTAAACACTTTTGCGCAAAACCTCTCTTGCCACTTCTTAACAACTTGCAATAAATTGGAGATGCATCTGACCCACAGCATCTACCCAATCTATGTTGTTTTTAGTCTCGCTCCAGGTCTGGGGGCAGGCAAAGCTGGCTGTGCAAGATTGGTTTGCCAGTCCGCAGCGGGTGCTAGTTCCCTTACTGGCGATCGCTTGCATTACGTTTGCCTTTGGTACGCGATCGTGGCGGCCTCTGGTTTTGCGAACCACCTTGGGGATCGTGATTTCTTACCTGATACTGATCTCGCCCATTGGTGCAGCGCTAGCTGTCGAAGGCTTGAACCAGTTTTTGCCGGTTGATGATGGCAAACCTGTTGATGCCGTTGTTATTTTAGGGCGCGGAACGTTTTTAGAAGCCGAGCGGAGTCAAGCCGCTGCCCAATTTTGGCGACAGCAGCGATCGCCCCTAGTTTTAGCGACAGGGCATGGAGGTGAAGCGACTCGTCTGGTGCAACGCTTGCTGGCAGAGGGCATTCCACCCAGCGCTTTGATTGAAGAACCCTGTGCCCGCACAACTGAAGAAAATGCTTTGCTTTCGGCTCCTCTTTTACGGCAAAAAAAAGTCCAGCGCATTCTCTTAATTACCGACAGTCCGCACATGTTGAGATCGCTGCTGACCTTTCAAAGTGTGGGATTTGATGTTGTTCCTTACCCGCTCTCGCTGCCCCACAATCTGCCTTCAATTCATACCAGCTTATCTGCTTTGCGAGAGTATGCAGGGCTAGCAAGTTATGCCCTGGCAGGCCGCTTTCAACCCCGCGCAGGACAAACTGCCAATTCTTCATTCAGTTCTCAGTCGCTCACAACAACTTGCCCAACCGACTCCCTCACGGCTGACGCCGTTAACCGCCCCAATTAATTTGTAGAAAGACTGCTGTGCCTGCGTTTGCGTCCGATTGAGAGAAAAGTTACTCAAATCTTCATCTCAAGCAGTGGCTAATCACTGTGTGAGTGAATACACTTATATTTATAGCTAGTACTAAGTGGCCTAGGCTACTAAGAGGTAGAACGAGGTTTTCACGCTTACCTAAAATTTCTCTTTAGCTAGTTTATCTCAGTCAGTTTAGTAAGCGTCTTTAGAGGATCAAACTGGCGCAACAACTTCAACCTGCTGACGGTGCATTACCTGCCAACTCATTTAATCGACTCTGTGTAACTACCTGTAAAGGCTATAGAAAGTGGGTCTTTACATACAGCAAGTTGATTTCACAAGGCAAAGCTTACCTACCTGATTATTTTCTTCCGTAACGTTTGATGTAGCTCTCCGGATTTCATCGGATTTGGGGGAAATGGCACAGGATGGGGCGCGATCGCTCAAATTAGGTTTCGTAACTGGGTAGCGTACTATGCACTACAAGGCTCTAGGTTTCAGCATTTTAACCGCTGCTTCTATCACTGCGGCTATCAACGCGATGACAACTTCTGCTGATGCGCTGACGTTCACCGAAACATCGGACGTGGGGCAATCACTTACCAATGCTGTCGATACCAGCAGTATTGGGGTTGTTGGGAATAACCCGATCGAAAATCTCACAACAATTCGCGGGACTTTAGTTGGCACAGCCGATCTCTTCAAAATTGTCGTCACAACTGGCTTTTTTACAGCTTCGACCCGCTATGAGGATGTCGGTATCGATGAGACAGTGATTGATACTCAACTATTTCTATTTGATGCTAATGGTAAAGGGATAGTAGCAAATGACGATTTTGACTTTTTAACAACGCGGCGATCGCGGATTAAGGCTCAACTTGCGGCGGGTACCTACTACCTGGGGATTACAAAATTTAACTATGACCCCCGCGATCGCTTCGATAATTCAATTTTTTCTGATGCTTTTAGTGGGTTGGTTCCTGTGAACCCCCAAGCAGGCGCGTTAGACAATTGGCGTGGTACCGTTTTTAACCAACCGGGTAAGACAGAGCAAGAAGTGGATACCTCACGCACTTATGAAATCGCTTTAGGTATTCAACCTGTCCCGACTCCGGCTCTAATACCAGGTTTGGTCACACTGTTCCTGGCGGTCAAACGGAAACATCAAACCACACCAAAAGATTCAGATTTTTAAATTCATAATGAAGAGCTTAAAACTTAATTGCCATTTTGCGTGTTGCTACTTAGGATGACGAAGGAATGCATCGCTTTCTTGGTACATTTGAATAGGGTGTTACTTCAGCAATTCGCTTCATCTACCAATTGTGCTTTAACAGTTCTTTGACTTCATTGCTGAAACTCTTTGAAGCTTTCTTGGTTCGCTGAAAGCAGTGGCTAACACTCTACCGCAGCGCGGTGAAGGCAAAAAAGTGGATTACTAAAAGATCATTTCACAGTCTGTGTAATGACTATAGTTTTACTTTTATTGCTTACAAAACTTTGAGCTTAGGCTCGTGGATTAAATGAAGTCGGGTAGTTTTTCGTCGAAAGGGGCAAACGATGGTTTGTTCATACGGGAAAATAGCGGAGTTATTTAATCTTTATTCCTTAGAGTGTTGCTCTTGTTAAATCCTAAGCTTAAGGAAAGATTGCTCTTTTGAAGTTTATTTCAATCAGAGTTTGTTCTTCTTTTAAGTAGTTTCTAATGAACAAAGCCAAAGACGATTTTAGATAAATTTCCTGATCAATTGATGTTGAGTGAGAGACTAAAAATCAGATTTCTTAGCGATCGCTGTTTTAGCTCCTTCTGTTTGACCCATTCAGGTTTGACAAATCAGCAATACCGTTTCTCAGCAAGCTTGATTTTTCCCGTAGTATGCCCAGGTAAAAAATATGGCTAGTATTTCTAATCAAAATTTTGGTGTCTCTTATAACCCCAAAGGGTTATGCCGTATTGTTGGTTTTGCTTGCTTAGCAGGCTTTTTAGTAGACATGATTGTGCTGACCTTTCCACCTGCGTTGGGTAATGTCGAGTGGCGCGTCGGCTTTTTGCAACAACTGGGCGATCGCTCCATCATTTTGCTGCTGGGTTTAGCCCTGATCATGTACAGCTGGATTGACATTCGCCCCTGGCGACGCAAGCTGGCTTTAGCGTGTTTAATCATCGGTGTTGTCTTTAATCTATCTTCGGTGCTGGCAATTCGCGATAACTTAAAAGTGCAAGAGATGGCAATTACAAACATCAGTACTCAAGCCAGCCAGTTACAAACACAGATTCAAAAAGCGCAGGCTGATCCAAAAGCAAACCCAAACCTGACACCAGAGCGACTAGAGCAAGCGGCGCAGTTACTCAATTCGCAGGCCAATGCCTTAAAGCAAAATGCTAAAACCAGCGTGCTTAAAAATGGCATCTCTAGTGTCGGAAATTTGGTTGTCGTTGGGCTAGCGTTGATTGGTCTGGGTCAGTATGGGGCACGTCCACCCAAAAACTAGATACCCGGAATCTGGGTGGTAGGGATTTGGCATTGCTAAATCCCTGCTATGAGATGACAGCTACCTGCAAATTCCTTGGTTTTTTCGCGGCGATCGCTGCCAAATCACGAGAGCGATGCCACCTAACACCGCGATCGCGGCCAATCCTAATCGCAGGGTGATTGGCTCTCTTAAAAAGAAGACAGCGCCGATTGCCGTTATGATCGGCACACTGAGCTGCACAATCGAAGCCTGAGTTGCCTGCAAATGGGGCATAGCCTGATACCAGATGGTGTATCCCAACCCGGACGCGATCGCCCCTGAAGCAATGGCATAGCCTGCCCCTACGTTGTCCCACGTAAAGGTTGGTAGTGTCATCACGCTCAGGGCGATCGCCAGGGGCACGGCTCGCAGAAAGTTTCCAGCCGTTGTGCCGCTGGGATCGTCTGTCCGTTGACCCCGCAGCGAATAAACGCCCCAGGCAATACCCGCACTTACCATCAGTAACGAGCTGAGCAATGGAGGTGTTGACAATCCAGGCAGTAACAAGCCAATCAGCCCAGCCAGAGCAATTACCCCACCGATCACCTGCGATCGCTGGAACCGTTCACCCGTCCACAATCCATAACTGATCATTGTGATTTGAACGGCACCAAACAAGAGCAGTGCCCCAACTCCGGCTGGTAGACGCAGATACGCAACCGAAAAACCAGCCGCATAAACAAACAGGGCAAAAGCCGAACGCCAGTTACCTGGCTTATAAACGCGATCGCCCCGACTTATCAGGAGTACCCCCAACACCAGCGCACCAGAAATCAAACGCACTGATGTAAAACTAACTGGGTCGATGTTTGTGTGTTTGAGGGCCATGCGACAGAGGAGGGAATTGCTCGCAAAAGCAAGCATTGCCAAAGTAGTGAGGGCGATCGGGCGGAGAGGAGACATTGCAGAACTCCATAACAGATGAATAGAGGAATAGGTAGAATCGTTCGGCTGAACGGTTCTACCTGAAGAAAACTGGCGCTGCTGAGCGGGTGGATGAATCCCGTGAGAGCGTTTCGCGTTCGCGTAGCGTCCCCATCGGAGACAACCCCCCTAACTTGTGGATGCTGATTCAAAAATCATATCTGCACTCAGCAACGCCGAATTTGGCAATCCTTAGTTGGGCGAGGCGAACTTCGTATTGGGGTAATTTTTGGGGTCAAACCGCTTTCCATCGGGCATGGTCGCACCTTTGAGCGATTTTGCCTGTGCTAATTGCTCTAACTTAACTGTCGCACTTGAAAGGTCTGCTCCTGCAAAATTTGCATCCTTTAGGTTCGCCCCTCGCAAATCTGCCGATCGCAGGTTAGCTCCCTCAAAATCTGCTTCTGTCAGGTTAGTGTTTTCCAAATCGGCCCCGTAGAGGTAAGCCCGCATCAAAAATGCTTCCTTGAGGTCGGCTCGCTCTAACTCAGCGCTGCCGAGCTTACCTTGCATCAGTACCACGCCCCCCATTTTCGCGCTGCCGAGTTTAGCGTCTGTTAGAGTGGCACCAATCATCCTGGTTTTGACCAGGGAGGCTTCTCGTAAATCAGCATTGCTCAGGTCAGCCCCCGTTAGCTGAAAGCCCGACAAGTTTGCGCGAGAGAGGGGGGCACTTTGTAGGCTACACCGTTGGCATTCTTTTTTCTCCATCATGTAAGCGATATTCTCTTTAACCCGGGTGCTTTGAGCGGCCAGAGGTGCAGTAACACCGAAAGCTGCGATCGCGAGAGTGATTGTTGTTTGAATCGTTGAACGTTGCATTGGAAGATCCTTCAGGTAATAATTTTGGGTTGACAAAAACGTATCTTTGTTCAAAAGCCAAATAGCTTTTGAAGTATCGGAAACACATCATAGAAGGGGCATTTGGGACTTACGAAAGCCCTAGCGAGCCTGAGCCGTCGATTGAAGCTCTCGAAAGCTTTGGATTGCTTGTTGCAACTCAGCTTGATGCTGAGCAAAGGTCTTTGTTGGCCCACCTGCCAGAATGGTGTAATAAGAATTCGGTGTCTCAACGACAGTCGTTAACATCGTCAGGTCTACATCACCTAAACCAACGCCCTGAACTTTGTACTGCACAGCCGATTTGCCATTCACTTTTGTTGTACTCGTTCGCTCTACCTGAGCATTTTTGATGGTAGTTTTCAAACCCTCAACGGGTACCTTGGCAAATTGTTCAAGTGTCATACCGAGCAAGCTCTTGCGCGTTTTGGCATTCACGCTCAGATGTAGACTGTGAATTGGTTTTTTTGCCTTCATTTCAAACTTCTGAGCTGCCTCTGGTGTCAGAGCGTTTGCCCAGCCTTGAGCAAGCCGTACCTCCGTTTTTCCAGTAGAGCTAGCCAGGACTGTTTCTGCTGATTTTGAGTTTAGGACTTGGGCTACTTGCCCTTGTGAAACAGGTGCTTTAGAACGGTTTGCTTTAACGGCTGCTTTGGCAAAGGCAACCGACAGAACGATGACAGAGGTCACTGCGAGAGAGACTATTTGCTGACGCTTCATTGGGTTCTTTCCAGATCAAAAAAGTACAAAAATAGACAGTTGAGATGATGGTTCATGACAACCAAACACTCGCTAGATTGAAGCATGAGCGATCGCTCGGTTTTTGCGATCGCAACCGACTAACAATACGCTTCGGCGACTGACATCAAGCGCGAATATTGAGCAGGGCTAACTTGCTTGAAGGTTTCCACAAAGTGGGAGTGGGTAATCCCAGAACCAATGAAAGTCCAGTGATAAGACTTTTCTTGGACAGCCTGAATTTCTTGGCGCTCGGTTTCCGTTAAGGTGCGTCCGATCGCTCTAGATAAGCTTTCGCTATCAAGTTGTACCTGAGCCATCAACCCACCATTCAGGAACTCAATCAACTTAAAGAAATCTTCTACCCCTGCATCGATTTCAGCCTGGTCTAATTGCTGTACCAGACGTTCTACCATTAATGTATCTAGCGTTGTGTGTTGTGCTTCTTCTAACCAATGGTTTCTTAGCAGGCTACAAAACTGCGGATCAAGGCTCTCAGTTGAGTTATCACGAATACTTGCCAGGTAATGATATTGAGTCATCCATTCAATATAAAGAATGATAAGTACGACACCCAGAGGATGATGTTCTAGCACAGCGTGGGTAATATCTGAGATCGGGCCGATGCCATCGCAACGAGTACCGAAACCAATTTCAAATTCTTCGGCAAAGCGACGGAATAGACGAATATGTTTGCTTTCTTCTTCCGCAAAGTGAAGTAGCGCTTGAGTGGCTGTAATGTCGCTCAGTCCTGTCGTTTTAACGTGATCGATTACACACGGCACGATGAATTCTTCAACTAAACCGAATAGGTGGAGATAACTATTGCCACGAATTTGGTTAAGCAGAAGTTTTTCAGCTTCATTCAAGCATTGAATCTCGTTCACGCGAGCCAACACTTCTGGCATAAAACGCTTAGTAAAATCAAGCCGCTTGTTGCCACCAATGATATCTTCAATGTGCCAGTTCACCTTGTTCGCACGACTGAGTGACTGTTCATAATTTTGATATGGATTGAGTACGAGCGTTGTCATAGTAATCTCCGTTGCACTTTGAAATTAGTTACTCGCATAACTTGTTAACGCAGTTAAACGAGGATGAAATAAGTACTCGCTATAGTCAGCAAGTTGATCAAAACCCAGAAAACTGAAGGCAAGCTCAAGCACCATCCAAACAGATACTTTGACGATCAGTGTTTTCCACTTCACTTGCATTTGGCTCACCTCCCAGCTCAAGGGATTTGCTCTAGCAAGAGGACAATGTTTAGTGAGTCTCAAACTTCAATTTCAAATGAAAATGAATGGTTCTAATTTGAAGTTGAGGTATCAACCACCTGTCTTTTGCTGTTCTGTTATCAGGTTATTGGGGCAGGTGTCCTGAAACCGTCCACAAAGCATCCGCAAATCATTTGATGTCTGAAAAATAAGTGCAGCCTTGATTTCAGGTAGAAGACGGAGGCAGAATGAGCCGCGATCGCCAAATCCGAACGAAGGGTACGTTTGTTTTGCGATGAGCTTGGCGCACAATCTCGGTACTCGCTGCATTAAAAACACAGAGCGATCGCTGCCCATCGAGCGAAATAAACGACCCCAATTGCTGAATATTGTGTTGCTGAAAGCAGGGCCTAGCTGCTTCTTTTGCAGTATCCCACTGCTCAGTTGTCAACGGTGTGCCACAGTCCACTTCTGACAGGATTGGAGTTTGACAACCAGAACTGGTAATTGCCTCTTGATTTTGCCACAGCTCGGCTCGCCAAACCAAATCAAAAGAGATCTCAGCCTGACGGCATGCATCACGGACTAAATCGGCGTAGGCTGCATCAAATTCACAGATTGAGCGGGTTCCATCTACTGCAAAAAAAGAACGAACCCAGGTGATGCTACGCGCTACAAAGCAAGGGTGCAGAGTTGTATCAAACTCTTTGAGGGGTGGGTCATAGCTGCAATTGAGCAGGATGCGTGCCATTACTTTTAAAAGTGAACGAGTGAGTCAATGGGGGCGAATCAAAGTTGCTTTCCAAATCTGCTGAAACGGCATATTAGTCGTACGGTAGAGCGATCGCACCGCCTCTGCACTGACAGCCGAAAATACGCAAATAGAATGATTTCCATCCAGCGAGACGACTGAGCAGAGGGATTGAATATTCATATTTTGAAAGTACCCTGCTGCCTGCTGTTTAGCGGCTTCATCCACGGCTCTCGTCACAGGTTGGGGGTAGTCTACTTCAGCTACTATCACCGAGCTGCCTTGAGGCCGATTGTTTAGCGCTTGATCAACCCACAGTTCTGCTGCCCAAACTCGCTGAAAGGGCATTCTGGCTTGTCGGCAGGCGGTTCGTACCAACTCCATTGCAGGGACTTCAAATACACAAATCGAGCGATCGCCATTCTCCGACACGAGCGAGTTGTGCCAATGCACCTGGCGTGATTCTAAGCAGTCGTCTAGCGAATGATTGACCACCATCCAGCGATCGAAGGTCATGGGGACTGGTAGCTCCGGCGAAAAGGTGCGTTCCAAAACAACCAGTTTCATAGGGCAACCTCTGCAAGTTGAACTATTCGTTGTTGAGCGCGGGCACTCAGGGGCTGGTCTTTTAGACGTTTTTGAAGCTCAGTTAGATGCTGTTTTGGGCAGTCCACATTTCCCATTTGGCAACTTGCTTGAATAATGACTGACCAGGCCAGTGCAATTTCACTGGGGTTGCTAACCACCTGAGCCGCTTCCAGGGCTTCTTCAGCCCGCGCGATCGCCCGTTGCAAATCTCCCTGGTGCAAGTCCCACTCGGCGGCCAGCGTCTGGATATAAGCCAACATCCGAGGTGAATCAATCTGTTTGAGAATCTGGCACGATCGCTCCAGTTCGGTAGCGGCATTCGTTTCTTGCAGTAAATAGTGAATGGTTGCATCCAACGCAGCTGCATGGGGCGCTTCACTGCCTTCCCCCATTTGCGCCGACACCCGAATCAGCTCACTACAGTAATCGAGCGCAAGTGTAAGCTGCCCCGCCTCTAGCTCTAGCATGACTAGATTCATCAAGCAGGTACACTCACGCCAGTGGTCTTGGGCGACCTGGGCCATCTGCCAGCTTTGCCGCAGCAGCGATCGCCCCGCCTCGACCTGACCTTGATAGCGGTAGACGCAGCCCAACCCAAAGGGAATGTCAATCGCCTCTAAACCAAGGCGATCAGCGATCGATTGAGCCTCCAGCAAAAGGGCTTCGGCACGGGTCATTTCGCGCCCTATCTCGGCTAAACAAGAGCCAGAGTGAGCCAGCATGTACATGGTTGTGGCAGGGCTAGCCTTTCTGCCTTGCTCCGCCGCCCGAAATGAATAGTGTTGTACTTCTGTCAATTTTCCGTGGTCATAACTCAATGCAATCAACGCTTCTAGCCCGGCGGCTTCTTCGTCTTTGAGTTGCAATGCGGCGGCTTCTTGAATCAGTTGGTGTAATTCTTGTTGTAAGCCAGCAACCTGATTTTTAGGCACGCCTGCCCTAACGTACAGTTTCAGCAAGCCCAAGTGCAGCCCAATCCGAGATTTCGCTTCCAGGTACTGACAATGGCGCATTCCTCGTTGCGTCAGTTCAGCCGCTTCTGCGTAAGCAAACACCCTCAAGCAACGCTCAGCCGCTAATAAAGAAGCAGACGCCGCTAAGGTATGGTCGCTACCGAGATCGGCATGGTGTGCGACATCGTTGATCAATTGGGTGGTCGGTGAAGCAATCGCATGAAGGGCCTGCGCGATGTGGGTATGCACTAATTTGCGGCGTGGCTCGGAAAGCTGCTCGTAGGCAACCTGCCGCACGATGTCATGGGCAAAGTCATAGGAAGCTTCACCGTTGACCGTGTTGCCAGGACGAATAATGCCGTGTTGCTCAAGTTGCTCGATCGCCCCCAACAAGCGCGGCAAGGGCAGATCCATCACGCGAGCCAAAATCGTAGGGTTAAAATTTCGACCTAACGCAGCCGCCCACAACACTAAATCGCGGGTACCTTCGTCTAGCTGCACCAAGCGGCTTTGAATCAAGGTTTCTAACGTTTCCGGCGTGCCTCGATTAGAGGGGAGCTGAGTGCGGGCAATTTCAAGCGCAAACAGCGGATTGCCACCACTGTTTGCAAACACCTGATCGCCTCCAGCCTGACACCCAACCGCTTGCGCCAGCGCGATCGTCTGAGCCTGGTCGAGCGGTGCTAACGAGACAGTTTTGATCCGATGCTCCCGATGCAATACCTGAATTAATTTATACGCCGCTAGATTCGTCTCGATCTCGTGCTTACGGGTAGCACAGGCAAACCAGATGGGCCGCTGCTGATGAAACAGGCGCACCACGTAGTGCAAAAAGGCGATCGACGTTTCATCAAGCCACTGAATGTCATCAAGCACAACTAAGACGGGCGATGTTTGACTCAGTTGCACCATAAACTGCGCAGCCATATCGAACAGTCGTCCCCGGTTGAGGTTTGCGGATGAATCTGCATTTAACACCAGCGATCGCAGTTCATCTAAAAATTCTGCTGCCCCGATCGCCTCAAAAGCATCAACCCAAATCCCATAAGGGCGTAGCATTTCGGCTTCAAATCCACGCCCCCAAAGGACGTAGCCCCCCGTCTGTTGAAACGTTCGCACCAGTTCTTCGAGCAGGCGGGTCTTACCAATGCCCGGTTCGCCAATCAAACAGAACACCTCTGTATCGACGCGATCGCGACAGGTTGTGAGCCATTCTTGCATTGCTTTCCACTCGGCTGCTCGCCCAATTAACGGCAACTCAGAAACTGATCGCGGAAAATGGCTTGCCAACAGAAACTCAGACGTTGCAGGTTGAGGATGAATTGCCTCGCCACTGATGGAGGCGACTGCCGCACACTCAGCCACAGGTGGTGCATCCTCTAGCGTCAATAGTTCCTCATAGAGCTTACACGTTGTCGGGCTGGGGTTGACCCCCAACTCTTCCTGCAAGGTGGTCATGCATTGGTGATAAACCCGTAAGGCACTGGCGCGATCGCCCTCCTGCGCATGGAGCCGCATCAGGTGGCAATACGCAGGCTCATACAAGGGATCGATGCGCTGCAACTGTTGGGCATAAGCGATCGCCGCCCGGGTGCTGGTCTGCGTTGTAAGGTGAGTAATTAACGTATCTAGACCCGCGATCGCCTGTTGCCGGAGTTGCTCTCGGCAGGGCACAATCCAATCGTCGTAACAACTTGGCAGCAAATCCCCCTGATACAGCTTCACCGCTTGCTCAAGCGTCTGAATTTGGGCTGCTGAAACGGTTGCCAATGGCTGCTCGGTCAGTTGCATCCCGGCTTGAAACTCTGCAACATCTAACCCGCAGTCTTTGTTTAGCACCCACTGAATTGTTTTAGTCTCCACCCGAAGCCAGCGATCAATGTCAGGAATCGCTTGCTTTAGATCGTGCAAACGTCGCCGCAACCGTGCTTTTGCATCGCTATCTGTTGCTTCAGGCCAAAGCTTTACAGCAATTTGTTGCCGCGCTTGAGGTGTATCACGGTGCAGTAAGATAAACGCTAATAATGCCTGCAACCGTTCCGAATTAACCGCTGTAATCGGAACGTTGTTCGCAATTAGGCAAAATTCCCCAAATAGTCGAATATGGAGATTTGTAGACACAGAAGTTTAAATCGTTAAGATTACAGGTGAGATTTAAACTTCAATTATAGAATTTGATCTTTTACGTCACACAATAGCGATCGAGAAACTTAAGCTTTTGGAGTAGAATACCCAATTTGGGTGACTCGCACTGTAAAGAAGTTTTAACAGTCTTTCTGTTTCAATCGGTGCTGCGTATAAATTGGCTATAAATGCTGACCTACACCGTTTTAATTAAAAAAGACCTAAAGATGAAATTAGAGAAAGACATCTAGAGCTGTTTATTTGTTTAGATTGAGATGAATTAAAATCCATCTGTTAAGAAAAAATAAGTAGTTCTATTTCAATTACAGGGATAATGTTTTTAACCTCTAAATAATCATCATTCAAATGAACTACTACTGACTACTGCTTGTCGTCTACAGGTTGACTTGATTAAGTTCCAAGTCTACAAGCGAAAATTGTGCATCTACCGAATAGAAAAATGAGAGATTTGGGTTTATCTGGTGACAGCTTAACGGCTGCGACTTCGGGGCAGCAGCGCGTCAACGAGGTCTTTATCTCTTACTCAAGACGGGATAAAGCCTTTGTTCAAAAATTAGACAACGCCTTCCGCGATGTTGATCAAGATCCTTGGATTGATTGGGATGATATTCAACCAGCAGAAGACTGGTGGGCATCCATTCAACGAGGCATTGAGGGAGCCAGCACTTTTGTTTTCATCATTAGCCCAGACTCAGTTAGTTCAAAAGTCTGCTTTCAAGAAGTAGACTATGCGGTCAGCTTGAATAAGCGTCTGATCCCAGTGTTATTACGAGATGGTTTTGAGATGGACGCTATTCATCCCAAAGTTAGTGCCCATAACTGGATCTTTTTTCGTGAGACAGATGACTTTAACCATGCCTTTCAAACCTTATTAACCGCGATTGAAACTGATCTTGACTACGCTCGCGCTCATACTCGGTTACTGACTCGCGCGATCGAGTGGAAGCAAAAAGAAGAACATGAAAGTTTCTTATTAAGAGGTAAAGACTTAGAAGATGCAGAGCAATGGATCACCGATGCCGTTAATCAGAAACCGACACCCACTCCCTTACAATGTGACTACATTAATACCAGTCGTAAGTTTGAAGCCTCAGAGCAAAAGGCTAAAATTCGATCGCAGCGAATTGCTTTAGGGTTGATTGGGGCAGGGTTTGTTGCGGCTCTTATTTCAGCGTTGGTTGCGATGCAACAGCGGCAGCAAGCCGAAACCGAACGCATCAACGCCGAAATTAACTCACGCAGTTGGGCGATCGAAAGTTGGTTTGCCGCAGGTTTAGAGTTAGATGCTCTCACCGAAGGCGTTCGTATGGGGCAACAGATACAAGCGGCGGGCGATCGCGTTCAACCTGAAACACGCTTACGGGCGATCGCGGCTTTACGAGATGTCGTCGATCAGGCACATTTGCAAAATAGTCTGGGAGGTGAGGGCGCGTTTTATGCCGTGCAACTGAGTCCCGATGGTCAAACGCTGGCAGCTGCCAATAACGATGGCAAACTCTATCTGTGGAACCGCCAGGGTAAATTGCTGCGCACTTTTGAAGGACATACAGGCAAAACTTACGACGTTCGCTTTAGCCCTGATGGTCAAATTCTTGCTTCTGCGGGTAGTGATGGCACGCTCCGGTTGTGGAACCTCAACGGACAGAACTTAAAAACCATCAAAGGCCATACAGGTAAGGTGTTGAGTGTGGCGTTTAGCCCCGATGGCGAGCGGCTAGCCTCGGCTGGTGAAGATAAAACAATTCGGCTGTGGAATCGTGCGGGACAAGCAATTGCCGCCTTTCAAGGTCATGGGGATGCGGTCAATGCGATTCAATTTAGTCCTGATCAGCAAACGCTGCTCTCTGGTAGTCGCGATCGCAGTGTCAAACTTTGGAGTCTTTCTGGTCAGGTGCGCAAGACCTTTAGCGGACATCGTGCCCCCGTTCAGACCGTTCGCATTAGCCCTGATGGCAAAGCAATGGCATCTGGTAGTGAAGATGGAATGGTGATTGTTTGGACGACGGATGGACGTTTAAAGCGCAACTTCAAAGCGCACCAAAAGCCAATCCGCAGCATTGAGTTTCATCCTGATAGTCAACGGTTTCTGACCGCAGGGGATGACACAGCGTTTAAACTCTGGAGCTTAGAAGGTGCGTTGTTGGAAACCTTCCAGGGGCATGGTAACTCCGTTTCTGGCATTGATTTCAGTGGAGATGGAGCGACGATCGCTTCTGCCAGTGGCGATCGCACCGTCAAACTCTGGCAAAGTGCCAATTTGCAATCCAAACAAATTAAACAGCACCAGGGAATTGTCAATGCGGTGGCTTTTAGTCCTGACGGTTCGTTGTTTGCTTCCGCCAGTGATGACAAAACCATTCAACTCTGGAGCTTGCCAGGAAAAGCTCTCAAGACGCTCACGAATGGCACCTATCCGTTTACGAGCTTACAATTTAGCCCTGACAGTCAATATCTACTAGCGGGTAGTCGTGATGGTAGGGTGGCACTCTGGCAAACGGATAGTCAAGCAATGAAACTGATTGGTCAACCGATAGCGTCTATTGAGCGCAACCGAACTGTCTGGCCTGTTGCCTTTAGTCCTGATGGTCGAGCGATCGCGACGACTCGTGCTGACTACTCCATTCAGCTTTGGGATAGAGACGGTAAACCCTTGCGACAACTCAAAGGCCATCAAGCGGCCGTTCAACAAATTGCCTTTAGTCCAGACAATCAACTTATCGCTTCCGCAAGCCAGGATCAAACCGTTCGCCTCTGGAACTCCGTCGGTCAGCTCTTGCAGACTTTAACCGATCACACTGACGCTGTCTTGGATGTCAGCTTTAGCCCTGATGGTAATTACCTGGCCAGTTCGGCGGCTGATAACACGATTCGAGTGTGGCAGCGGGAGGGCGATCGCTTTCGCTTGTTGAATACGCTTGACGGCTACAGCAGCGCCATTACCAGCCTTGCGTTTAGCCCTGATAACCAGGTGTTAGCCAGCGGTGGCGCTGACCAAACGGTGCGCTTGTGGGACTTTATTAAAGGCAAACAGGTAAAGGTGATGCGTGGGCATGTTGCCGGGATCAGAGACATTGCTTTTAACCCTGGTGGGGATTTACTCGCCTCCGCGGGGGACGACAACCGCCTCATGCTGTGGGATTTTAATCTCGATCGCCTGATGCAAGAGGGATGCTTCTGGCTTAAGGATTATCTGGGAAATAGCCCCGAAGTTAAATCCAGCGATCGCCAACTCTGCAAAAACGTCTACTAAAATTCTCTTTTTGAAAATGTCAAACTCAAGAAATGGATGGTATGCGGGTATTTAGAAGATCAATTAAGCCCAATGGTTTTCGAATTGATGAACGAGCATTTAAAGCTTTTTCAATCCCATCCAAGTGGCGCATTGCGGCTGCAACAGCGGCGGTTTCATCACCGGACGAGATCGCATCTAAAATTTCACCATGCTCGTCTTTCGTGCATATCGGCATACTCCGCACTTCGTAAAAAAAAGCAAGCGCCGTTTGGGGAACTAATTCTTTCAGGAACTTGGTGAGAAATTTGTTGCGACATAAATCGGCTAGTTGCATATGAAACTGCGCTGATAGCCGCGTCAACCTGGGAATGTCTTGTTTTTCGCACGCTTGCCGTTCCTCGGCGACGAGCTTCTTTAAGGCTGCAATTTGTTTGCGAGTAATGGTTTGGGTGACATCACGCACGATCGCCGCTTCGATCAAACGCCAGGCTTCATAGATTTGCCCAGCTTCCTCTAAGGACAAGCTAGCGACAAACGCCCCCCGGTTTGGTTCGAGCTTGACCAGGCGATCGTGGGCGAGCCGCTGTAGCACTTGCCGAATGATGGTGCGGCTGACTCCGTAATGCTCTGCCAAAAGATTTTCACCCAGTTTTGTCTCAGGCGGAAGTTGCCGTTCAAGAATGGAGTTGTAAAGCTCTGTGTAAATCAGATCTTCGCTTGGTTTAGCTTTGGGTTGCCTTGGGGGCTGGGCAGCAGACATAAGCGCAGTAATCAGTGGCAGGAACTTTCGGCGATCTCGGGGCAAATGCAGTTTAATTCACAACGTAGCACCAGCACCAAAATGGAATAAACCTAAGTAGTGTGATGTTCTTTTGTAGCAATTCTACTTCATCTACTACTGAGAAAAAGCGCTATCTTTGCTCAATCAATCCAATTACGGTATCAGTGCCAGGACTGAAAGTGGTGAGCCAGAGCCATTTTGCAGGCGTAAGATGCCAAGAATGAGAGTGCTACCTCTGGGAGGTAATTGGTCTAAGTTTGCCAGATTTTCTAGCACAATACCCTGATTGGCTAACACTTGCTTATTGGTCGAGAAGGTGGTGTCTTGCCCAGAGTCCACTCCGTGAGTGTCGGTACCTACCCCTGCGATCGCCCGTTCTGCCAGCAAAAACCGTGTGCTGTCTGCCCCAAACCCAGGAAAGTGATAGCCTCCTTGGGCATCGCAATTGAGAAAGGCTTGGGGG
Organism: Leptolyngbyaceae cyanobacterium M33_DOE_097; assembly: GCA_015296075.1. Lineage (GTDB taxonomy): Bacteria > Cyanobacteriota > Cyanobacteriia > Leptolyngbyales > Leptolyngbyaceae > DSRU01. The sequence goes on from DVDV01000154.1 coordinate 32,544, forward strand.
TCATGCCAGCGGGCTTGCCAGTTGGTGTGGAGTAGCACAACGCTATTTTCTGGAATTTGGCCGTATTCCTGCTCCCAGGCCAAAATATCGTCGATGCTTAAGCAGTAGTCAGGGTTGGTCGCCGCTTGTGCTTGCAGGTCAATGGCGATCGCGGGCACAATCAATGATTCGGGTCGGTAAGCATCAATTCCCACGGCATCTGCAAAAAAGCTGTTGGGGGCGTTGATGTGGGTACCGCTATGCTCGCCCATTGCAAAGCGCCGCAAATAGTAACCATCCGAATCAAGCTGCGCTACCGTTTCAAACTCAACAGATGGATCGCCTTGCCAAAGCGGTATTTGGGGATGAATGGGGTGACTCAGGTCGATCACCTGACGGTAGGTGATGGTTTTAAGAAGCTCAGAAGGCATTGCGTTGTGGGCGAAGGAGCTAGAACATTAATGAATTTTCCTCTTTAACAGAAATCTCAGCAACCCACTAGCGGTAAAAACCAGCAATTCTCGATATGAGAATGATTCTCATAAAAACGTCCGGTTTTAACGTTTATGAATGGCTGAAACCCGCATTCTGCCGTTTATAACATTGAGTGCACAAGTCTTTAGACACTCTGGCTACAGTACAAATGTTTCA
>DVDV01000249.1 GCA_015296075.1 Leptolyngbyaceae cyanobacterium M33_DOE_097
CCCACTCCCTCCACGTACCACAATCAAAAGATTTCTAGATTTCTACGCCAACCAGCTGCATAAGCGTCATAATATCCTGTGCATGATGGCTCACTTGTACCAATTTTCTGTTGCCTCATACCATCGCCATGACTGATTCTTCTTCTGTTCCTGTCGTTCCCTCGGCTACCAGTGAGGCGACCCGCGACCAGCAGGTGCGCTTTAAGAGTGAGGGGGGCAAGCTACTAATATTACTTCCGCCAGAGGGTGAAGGGGATATTGTCAATTCTGCGGCAATCTTGACCTGGGCCGAAATCTGGCAGCAATTAAAGCACCGCCTTGATGCGAGCGATCGCTTTTGGCAACCAGAGACGGTTGTGCATTTGATCGCGCGCGATCGCCTGTTGGATGCTCGACAACTGCAACAACTAGCCGAAGCCCTACTAGAAGCCCAACTTCATTTAAAGCGGGTCTACACCAGTCGGCGTCAAACAGCGGTTGCGGCGGCTACGGCAGGTTACTCTGTTGAGCAGCAATCACCTCTGGCACACCTCAATCAACCTTCAGGGGAAGGGGGGCAGGCGCTAGAAGAACCGCTGTATCTTGAAACCACCTTGAGATCGGGCGCTGAGGTTCAGCACAACGGCACCGTTGTCGTTTTGGGCGATGTGAATCCTGGCAGTGCGATCGTGGCGGCTGGCGATATCCTGATCTGGGGACGGCTGCGCGGTACGGCCCATGCAGGTTCACGTGGCAATGCGCGGTGTGTGATTTTAGCTTTGCAGATGGAGCCGACCCAAATTCGGATTGCGAACTTTGTGGCGCGTGCCCCCGAAACTCCTCCCGAACCTTACACCCCTGAAGTGGCTTATGTTTCAGAGCATGGCACAATTCGGATTACCAGAGCAGCCGATTTTCGCCGCGCACAGTTTGAGGAAAACCCCAAATAAGGTGGATTTCTGATACGGTCTTAACAGCCTCGATACGGAGTAAGGCAGCGAATTGCTCCGCTATAGTTAGAAAACCTCATTTTCTGTAAAACGTTTACTCAATTCTTCTATCCATGAGTCGGATCATTGTTGTCACATCAGGCAAAGGCGGCGTTGGCAAAACTACCACAACGGCAAACTTGGGCATGGCACTGGCCCGACGCGGGCGTAAAGTGGCTGTGATTGATGCCGATTTTGGTTTGCGTAATCTAGATTTGCTACTGGGGCTAGAAAATCGCATTGTGTACACGGCGCTGGATGTGTTAGCAGGACAATGCCGCTTAGAACAGGCGTTAGTGAAAGACAAGCGACACCCCAACCTGGTCTTGCTACCTGCTGCGCAAAACCGCAACAAGGAGTCGGTCACACCGGAGCAAATGAAGAAGATTGTTGGAGCGTTGACCCAAGCGTTTCAATACATTTTGATTGACTGCCCTGCGGGGATTGAGATGGGCTTTCAAAATGCGATCGCGGCAGCCAGAGAATCCTTAATTGTCACCACTCCTGAAGTTTCAGCCGTACGGGATGCTGACCGAGTTGTGGGTTTACTCGAAGCGGCGGGCATCAAAAATAACCGCCTCATCATCAACCGCATCCGTCCGGCGATGGTGCAGGCTAATGACATGATGTCGGTCGAAGATGTGCAAGAAATTTTGGCTGTTCCTTTAGTTGGCATTGTGCCAGATGATGAACGGGTGATTGTCTCCACTAACAAAGGGGAACCCTTAGTGCTAGCAGAGACATTAAGCCTTGCGGGGCAAGCCTTTGACAATATTGCCCGCCGTTTAGAAGGGGAAAGAGTCGAATTTCTTGACCTTAACGTTCCCAATGACACCTTCTTCTCTAAATTGAGAAAAGTGCTTTCAACTAAGTTATTTTAGCTAGCTTTAACGAAGGGGATCTGCTTGAGGCAGGCATTTTGCACCCATTCTACTGGGTTGCATTTTTCAATTTATCACTCATAATGAACTATCCTTTTCCTATCTTTGATGGCTCCATTTCTCTGACCGATACTCTGATGATGCAATGCTAATTGAATTTCTCGAACGGTTTTTTTCCCGCTCTGAAAGCAGTAGTCGTCTGTCTGCTAAAAACCGCCTCAAATTGGTACTGGCGCACGATCGCACTGACTTTCCACCCGCCACACTGGAAGCCATGCGAAAGGAGATCTTGGAGGTCGTTTCTCGCTACGTTGAACTCGACACTGAGGCAATGGAGTTTTCGCTTGAAAATTCAGAACGTACCACCGCGCTGATTGCCAATCTCCCAATTCGACGGGTACGATCGCTCGAAGAAACCCGCAAACCAACTCCTGCTCCTGTAGAAGAAGCAGTTGTATCGGAACCAGAAGCAACTGCGATCGCGACCGAAACGGCTGAACCCACCGAAGCCCCCTCTCCAGTCGTCTCAGATGATGGGACACCTGAGATTGAGCCACTCCCGGCTGACTTTTTAGAGAATTCGCCCGATGCGCCCGATATTCCTAAGCCGGAGTCGGTCGGTTCTTAAGCCCGTGGTTAGCAGAAGCGTGATCGCCTCATGCATTAACCCCTGCCAAAAACAGGTAATTCTGTACTAATCTTCGTCTGATTCGTCGAGTGCGATCGGTTTCTTCTCAAGTTGGCTGACCAGCACCTTATCGACCCGCGTACCATCCATATCTACAACTTCAAACCGTACCCCCTCCCACTCAAAATGCTCACTCGCGTGGGGAATGTGCCTTAGCATATACATTACAAACCCCCCTAGGGTGTGATACTCCTGGGTTTGCATCGGTGGCAAATCGTCGTGGTCAAACAAATCACGAAACTCATCAATGGGAAGCAATCCATCTAACAGCCATGACCCATCTTCCCGTTGCACCACCATTGGCTCATCCTGAGCTTCCGCCGAAGGAAGATCCCCCACGATCGCTTCCATTAAGTCCGTCAGCGTCACCAGTCCTTCAATCCCACCGTACTCATCCGTCACAAGAGCGATGTGCATTCCCGTTTGTTTAAATTGCTCCAAAACCTTCAGCGCATGGGTGCTTTCAGGAATATAGAGGGGTGGTTGCAGAATCGCTTGAAGATCCACATCAGGGCTATTTAGACGAGCGCACAGCAGCGTGCTACCGCGCACAATTCCCAAACATTGGTCTAAACTTCGACGTGCAACCGGAAATCGAGAAGAGGGGCTTTCACTCACCTTCTCAATCAACTCGTCAAGCGACAGTTCAATGTCAAGCCAACTAATCTCTGTACGAGGAGTCATGAGTGACTTGACTGAGCGATCGCCCAACCGAAAGATGCGATTCACCATGTCATGCTCAGACTGCTCAAAAATGCCAGACTCCGCTCCCTGCCGAATCATCACCTTAATTTCTTCTTCAGTCACAAACGGCTCTTCTGAATCCTGAATTCCCAAGAGCTTGAGCAGTAACTCGGTTGACGCACTGAGCAGATAAACGAGCGGGGCTGTCACGCGCGACAAAAGCCGCATGGGTTTTGCCACATTACAGGCAATCTGCTCTGGATTGTTAAGGGCAATTCGTTTGGGTACTAGCTCCCCAATGACAAGAGAAAGATAGGTGATAATGCCGACGACAATACCCACGCTAATTCCCTGGCTATAAGGTTTTAAGGCGGGCACCTGCGCTACTAACCCAGACAATCGCTCTGCCAGGGTTGCTCCCGCGATCGCACCACTGAGAACGCCGATCAGCGTAATGCCAATTTGGACAGTCGATAAAAAATTGTTGGGATTATCTGAGAGTCTGAGCGCCACTCTGGCTTTTCGATTTCCTTCACTGGCTAACTGCTCTAGGCGCACTTTGCGGGCAGAAATAACCGCAATCTCAGAGCCTGAAAAAATGCCATTCGCAATCATTAAAAGCAGAATAAAAATGATTTCGGTGGCGATCGCGGTCATTCCTGTTTCCAAATTCTTTAATCACTATAGCGGTCGTCACACTGCTTCTGTCTCATAACAATAGAGGATGTCAGAGAGCATAGCCTGCACCAAAAGAATTACCCGAAAAATTATCTTCAGCCAGAGGCTAACTGGGAAGTGACCACCAAATGATTGGGGTAATAGTCGGCCAATTGTAAAGCTTCAAGATTTGGGGCGGAGGTTACGAGGGCGATCGCCCTGGAAAAGGCAGGCTGAACTAATGTCCTCAGCCACCTGGCGACAGCGATAAAACTCTGTACTATAAATCCAGATTCATTACCTCTTTACTCTATGCGCGTTGTGATTCAGCGAGTTACGGCCTCTCAGGTCGTGGTCGATCGCGAGGTCGTTGGCAAAATTAGGCGTGGCTTAAACCTTTTGGTGGGCATTGCTGATACAGACACCGAGGCCGAGCTAGAGTGGATGGCTCGCAAATGTTTGGATCTGCGGGTGTTTCCCGATGGGGAGGGGGGGCGCTTCGATCGCTCGGTGCAAGAGATTGAGGGTGAGTTATTGGTAATCAGCCAGTTCACTTTATATGGCGATTGTCGTAAGGGACGGCGACCTTCGTTTGACCGGGCAGCAACCCCGACCCAGGCAGAGGCAATGTATAAGAAATTTGTTGAAAAACTGCGTGCCAGCGGCTTAAAAGTCGAAACCGGAAAATTTGGTGCCATGATGCAGGTTTCAATTGAAAACGATGGCCCGGTCACACTTCTGCTGGAGAAAGAGAACGTTGAATTGCCCTAATCTTTGTGTCTTTAGAAGAAGTTTTGATTTTTTCAACCAGGTAATGACTTGGCGACAGATGAAAAAGGGAATTATATTTTTATAAACTTCATGTAAGGTGACGTGCGATCGCCCATCCGAGGAGTTTGATTGATGTCCTTAGAAAGCGCCCAACGATTTCTGGAAGCGGTCTCCTATGACGATGCTCTGCGTGAAAAATTCACCGGCGTAACCTGCCCGGATGAGTTTTTACGTTTGACGGAGCAACTTGGCTACAGCTTCACATCCGACGAGTTGATGAAAATTGCGAAAGAAGAAGGGGAAAACAAAGGTGTAACAACGCGCCGCACAACAGGCGTGTGGAAGTGGCTCCGCAACGTGAATTGGATCTAGCCCTGTTTTGAAACTTTTTGGTTTGTTTAATTGACTGTTGCTGCAGCCCTAGAGTTCCCTGAGCCTCCCTGCAAAGGTCTAGTTCGTCCCAGTGGTTGATCAAAGGGGTTAAGGGTGAGGCGGTAACCCTGCTGCTCAGACTTAAACGACATCTTGCCTGCCTTACAGAAAGCGATTCGAAAAGTCAGATTGCTGGTGTGAGGGCGATCGCCCTTGTAACCGTCGCCTCACCCAACCCTTACCTGCTGTAAACAATTAGGGATCAGCGTTGAGATACCAGCGTTTTGCAGTCTTTTCGAGCAAAACGGGCTGCCAGTTCCCTCGTGGTTAAGCTACCCTGGCAAATAACTCATTCCCGTTCAGTTGCTCCTTTTGAGAAGTTGCATGCGCTTTCTGAAACGTTTTCTTGCTCCCCTTTTAGCCACGATTCTTGTGATCGCCACTATGTCTACTGTTCACGCTGCGACCTTTCGCCCTAACGAGAACCTGGTCACTGAAGGCATTCCCGACATTCCGATCAGCCTGGTCGAGGCCGTTGACCGATACACCGAATTTCGCGCGGCAGTTTTTGAGAGCTGGCATCCCACCCGCCGCGAGATGCTAATCACAACGCGCTTTGCCGATGTCCCCCAGATTCACCAGGTCAAAGCCCCTGGTGCCGCTCGCACCCAGTTGACCTTCTTTAAGGAACCGCCCGATAGCCCCAGCTACCAGCCCACCCAGGGCAATTACTTTGTGTTTAGCCGCGATGTTGGTGGCAATGAGTTTGCGCAGAACTACCGCTACGACGTTGAAACAGGCGATGTCACCCTCCTGACCGACGGCAAATCCAAAAACTCGCTGGGGGTCTGGTCTACAGCGGGCGATCGCATGATTTACACCTCCACCCGCCGCAATGGAGCCGATAACGACTTCTATGTGATTGACCCGCTCCGCCCTGAGAGCGATCGCCTGCTGGCTCAGCTTCAAGGTGGGGGTTGGTATCCTTTAGCCTGGTCGCCCGACGACAAGAGCCTGGTGGCGTTGGAGTACGTTTCAGTCAACCAGAGCTATCTGTGGCTAGTGAATACATCCACTGGAGAAAAGCAAGCCCTGACACCCAAGCAAGCGGGGCAAGACCCCATTTTTTACGGTGGCGCAACCTTTAGCAAAGATGGCAAAGGGCTGTATCTCGTCAGCGATCGCGGCTCTGAGTTTCAACACCTGTTTTACCTCGACCTGGCAACGCGCGAGTTTACCGACCTCACCCCCAAACTCACCTGGGATGTTGAAAACTTCGACCTCTCCTACGACGGCAAGTGGCTCGCCTATGCCAGCAATGAGGATGGTGTCAGCGTTTTGCACCTGATTGAGACTGCCACTCGGAAAGAAAGAGCTATGCCACGCTTACCTTTAGGTCGCATTTTCAGCCTGGGTTGGCATCGCAACAGCCAAGATTTGGGGTTTACCCTGACTTCGGCGCGATCGACGGCAGATGCCTATTCGCTCAACATCACAACCAACCAGATTGAGCGGTGGACAACGAGTGAAACGGGCGGCATCAATATCTCTAATTTCTCTGAGGCAGAGTTAGTCCGGTGGCAGAGTTTTGACGGCAAAACCATTTCAGGCTTTCTCTATCGCCCACCCGCCAAATTTAAGGGCAAGCGTCCAGTGATGATCAATATTCACGGCGGCCCCGAAGGTCAGTCTCGACCGGGATTCTTAGGTCGCAACAACTATTACCTGAATGAGTTGGGTGTCGCGGTTCTCTTTCCTAATGTGCGCGGCTCAACGGGTTACGGCAAAACCTTTCTCAAACTCGACAACGGGTATTTGCGCGAAGACTCTGTTAAGGACATCGGGGCGCTGCTGGATTGGATCAAGACCCAACCTGACCTGGATGCCGATCGCGTGTTAGTGACCGGGGGCAGCTATGGCGGCTATATGTCTCTGGCAGTTGCAACCAACTACAGCGATCGGATTCGGGCGGCGATCAATATTGTCGGCATTTCTAACTTTGTCACCTTTCTTGAGCGCACCGAGAGTTACCGCCGTGATCTGCGCCGAGTCGAGTATGGCGACGAACGAGATCCTAAAATGCGCGAATTCTTGATCAAGATTTCGCCGTTGACAAACGCGAATCGCATTAAAAAGCCGCTGTTCGTGATTCATGGCCAGAATGACCCGCGCGTTCCAGTCGCAGAAGCAGAACAGATCGTCGAGACGGTTCGGAAGAGTGACACGCCCGTCTGGTACTTGATGGCAAAAGATGAGGGTCATGGCTTCGCGAAAAAGCCAAACATTGACTACCAGTTCTACGCCACTGTGCAGTTTCTGCAGAAGTACTTACTGAATGACTCTGCTCAAAAGTAAGCAGACGATCTAGCCTATTAGGAATTTTGCCCCATTCCAATCCAACGAGCGATCTCGCTTGTAACCGTCGCCTCACCTCACCCGTACCCTCTGTAAATGCTCAGAGTGCCGATCTTCTTACCCTCAACATCTGGCTAGCTGGCCATTCAACACCAACACGCATGACCTTGCGGGGGTTGTAGGGGGGTGAGGCCCCTACACAGCGGGGGCGCGGGGGGAAGTCCCCCGATCTTGCGGCTCCGCCGCCCCCAAATCTCCGCTTTAAACCAACTCTCTATATAACTAGCGAATCACTCTACTGAAATAGCAAAAGCTTTCTTTTGAATTCATTCAATCTTTGCAGGGTTGGGGCGTGAATCCTCTATATTTGTCGTTTTCTGAATAGAACTTGGCATAAACCTGATAAGGATTGATTAGATTTCCATCATTCAATAAATTAACCAACGGCTTGCAAATACCCGCCGCGACTGTAGCCAGTGTCCCAATTCTTACACAGCCTATCCGCCTTACATCGTCGTAGGTGATTTGGCAGGTGTGCTACCGGGACTGTATGGATTGCAGAGCGCTTTTACATAAATTTCCGTGGATAGTTGTTCTGTTTGTAACAATTTTGGGCATATTGCCAGTTGATGGAACTTCTGAGATAGTTTGCCGTCTCAGAGAGTAATTTAGCTAGCGCGAAGACCACGATCGCGGCTGGCACGAGAAGCGCTGAGGCTTTTACTTCGGCGCTCTATTGTATGACCATTTTTTCTCTCGTGAGAGTGGTGTGTGTTCCCCAGGAGCATCTCCCATCAACCTTTGAGGAGAAGGAGTCGTTTTATGGAAAAGGATTTTTATTCGCAATGAAGTCACCTGTATTACGTCAACGTCCACTTTCTTACCTAACTACGTCTGCGATCGCGTTGTTACTGTTAGGTGGTGCAGTACAGACGGCTAGCCCAGTCCGAGCGGAGTCCTTAACCGCTGAGACCCCAGAGGCTCTTAGCCCAGCTTCAGATGAACTAGCCCCAACCACTGACTCATCTTTGACAAGTTCAGAGCCAGAGTCAGAAGATGCGACTGTGTTAGAGCAAGTCACCTCTGTTTCTCAACTTTCTGACGTGCGCCCGACTGATTGGGCCTTTCAAGCGTTGCAGTCGCTAGTTGAGCGCTATGGTTGCATTGTGGGTTATCCCGATCGCACATTCCGGGGCAACCAGGCTCTGACTCGTTATGAGTTTGCGGCTGGGGTCAATGCGTGTCTTGACCGCATCAGTGAGTTAATTGCAGCCAATACGTCTGACTTTGTTAAAAAAGAAGACCTCGACGCCTTACGCAAACTGCAAGAAGAATTTGCCGCCGAACTCGCCACCTTAAGAGGTCGAGTCGATAGCCTTGAAGCCCGCACAACCACTCTAGAGAAACAGCAATTTTCGACCACGACCAAGCTGTTTGGGCAAGCGGTGGTTGGGGTGCAAGGCCGTAGCGCTGGTAATGTATCGATCGCCGGGTTTGACTTTGAAGATGACGCGAACAACGTCAACGTCGTGACCAACGTGCAGTTGAGCTTACTGACCCAACTGAGTGAGCGCAGCCTTTTGTTCACGGGTTTGCAAGCCGGTACAGGAGACGTGTTTGGTAGTTTTCAGCTAACCAATGATGTGCGGTTAGGCTACACCGGCGATACAGGTGGCGATGTTGTGTTGAGTGACCTGACCTACCGCCAACTGATTGGCAATAACTTTGCTGTGATTGCAGGCGCAGCCGGGGTCAACATGGTGAACGTCTTCCGGGGTGCCAACCGGATCGAGAGCGCCGGTCAGGGGCCATTATCGCTGTTTGCTCAGCGTAACCCGATTGTCAACATCAATGGCAGCGGTGCAGGTGTCGGTTTTGACTGGCAAATTTCACCAGCGCTTAGCTTACAAGGGGTGTATTTTGCAAACCGAGCCAACGACCCTGAGAATGGGGGCATTTTTGGCAGTCGTCTGGGTGGCAACGCCGTTGGTGCGCAGTTGACCTTTAGCCCAACTGACACAATCGACCTGGCTCTGCAATATGTGAATGCCTATTCTCCGCTGGGTAATTTGGGCACCTTTGTCGGCGACGATCAGATGGCGATCGCAAACCCCTTGACCGGGCGGGCACCACTGAAAACTAATGCAGTCGGCGCTACTGTCTCATGGCGTATTACACCTGGCATTACGCTTGGCGGCTGGGGTGGCTATACCAACTCACAGCTTGAAGACGAAGACGGGAACGTTGAAACAATCAACTGGATGGCGTTTCTTAACTTCCCTGACCTGGGTGGACGTGGCAACTTAGCAGCCCTCTACTTCGGGCAACCCCCGCGCATTATCAACAGTGATCTACCGAATGGCCGCAACATTCCTGAATTTGCGACTAACGGTAACTTGCTGGCGGGGCCAGGTGGTCAACCCGATTCGACTTACCATCTCGAAGCGTTTTATCGCATTCGTCTGACTGACAACATCAGCGTCACACCTGGTTTTATCGTTGTCTTCAATCCTCGTCAGAATGCCAATAACGACACAATCTACATCGGTGCCCTGCGAACGACTTTCTCGTTCTAAGTCAATACGCACCGATCATCTGATGTGCCAATTGTTACCAAAAAACAATCTGGTTACACCGGGAACTTTCAGAGGCGCGATCGCCTCTTTAATAGAGAAAACCTTAAACGGGCGATCGCAAACCTGCGAGTCTAATTTCTTTCTCGCTCAGGTTGTCTACCCTCTTCGCCGGGTCGTTCCCCCACTCCGGACAAGATTTTTGTCAACTCAGATTATCTAGCCCCCTCATCTCTAGCTTTGCGTTCACCTACACCTATTGAGGATTCTTGTGATGAATCAATCGATCCGTCTCACTGTTTATTTAGGTTTGTTTGCTGGCAGCATCGCGATCGCGGCTCCAGCCCAAGCCGATATCCCTGTCACAAGTGGTCAAGCTACAGGTCAAGCCGCATTTTTCCTGCCTGGCACAACTTCTACAAACCCAGGAACCTGTGGTTGTACAAACCCAACAACAGGTGGCCCTATTCTCTTTGATGCAGCCGTTCAAACCTTACGCCTCGTTACACCCAACGGCACATCTACCAATTCGCGCTTCATTCCCAATGCAAGCAGCTTTACCGACACCAATGCCAATGGGTTGCCTGATGCTGGGGATACTGGCAGACTCGAAGGCCAACTCTCAGGGGTCGCCTTTACCGCCAACGGTAGCCCTGTCTTATATCAAGGCGTACCCACTGCGTTAAATTTCACGCTCAACACCTATTCCCCTGCTTTTATTCAGGGTGGAACGCTGATTAGCCCTCAGCAAACGGGTACAGCACCGCTCGTCTTTTTACCCAGCACATCCGTCACTTTATCAACTGAGTCCAGCACTCAGTACACAGCAGAGGCGGGCTTGCTCAGCGTGGGTGATTTTGATGCGAATCTGACGGGTGACTTTATTGGTCTACCGGCTGACTTGCAGTTTCGTTCCACCTCCGGTAGTGGCAACTTACCCTCTACGCTCGGTCGTCGGATCAAGTTTGAGTTTAAGGGCGAGAACGTGATTCCCAGTGCGGGCACCGATCTTGACCCCTCAGATGGTGAGATTTCTTATAACGGACCAACCACCGACTTTAAGGTGCAAAGCGTTGGCACACCGGGAACACAAGAATTTAAGGTCGAAGGTAAGCTAGGCGTACTCGACAGCACAATTTCGATCAACGCTCCGTTTGAAATCAAGCAACAAGGCACCTTATCGTCAACAGGTATTACCAAATACGAAATTAAGGGCGAAGGGCCTGGTTACGTTAGCTTTGGCACCAACTCCTCTGTTTCCTTTGTGGGAACTGCCCGCCGTCAAACAGAGTTTAAGTTTGAGCAGGGCAACAACAAGTTAGAAGGTAAAACCGCAGGTGATGTTGCGTTTAGCGTTAGCCCTGGTGGTACTTTTACCTCCTACACCCCTGTGGTTGGCACCAACAATAACGGTTCCACCTTTACCCCATCTACACCGTTACCTAGTGGGGGCAGCAACACTGTTGTTAATGTGACTAGCTCGACTTACACAGCCGCCGCTAATTTCACCTTTATCAACACCAATGTTTCTGCTTCGACTGTGCGCCTGTTCCAGCCGACATCCCTGGTCACGGGTCAGTACGGGGATAATGACGATGGGGATGATAACGATAACGATGTCATTTTCGGCAACTTGACTTATACCGTCTACGCGAGACGTGCGGTGCAAGTCGTGGTTGAGAATGATGACAATGGACGCATTTACGTGGTCGAGCGCGAGCAGGGCCGTGGCCGTGCTTTGGGCCGCAAGCGTCGGGTGATCTCGACCTATCAAGTCGTCGGTTTACCAAGCCGTGTCTTCCCAGGTTTAGTTGGGCTGAAGCAAATTGCCAATGCACCCGAAACTAGTGATGACACAACCACCACTCCCAACCCAACCCCAGGGGATGATGACGACGACGATACCACCACAATCACGCCAGGCGACGATGACAACGGCGACGATGATGGCGACGACGATGATGATGACAACACCTCGATCACCCCAGGCGATGACGATGGCGATGGCGATGATGACGGAGACGACTAATCTTCTCTCTCTCGATTAATAGGTAAACGAAGGCGCGCTATCGCGCCTTTTTTTGTCAGCTATTAGACTAGAGAAAAGCAGCCATCGAGATCGCCCCCCTGTCTAAACTCCGCGATCGCCCGTTGCTTTCCCTGTATACCCTCGGTTTGTTATGGCTAGCGCAATTGTCCGCTTGTTTCAAACGCTCACTTTTTTTGAACCGATTCCATTCTTTCGTTGGCTCCGTCGCATGTTTTTTAATGCCCCACCTCCACCGCAACCGCCTCAGCCCCAGGCAAACATTTTGTTTGACTTCACCCAGCCCGATGAAGCACTCGCGCAGACTTGGGGGGCGCTAGACGATGTCGTCATGGGCGGTGTGAGTGCAAGTTCGTTTCGTTTGCAAGATGGGGTTGCGCGGTTTGCAGGCAATGTTTCAACAGCCAACTCTGGTGGGTTCGCTTCGGTGCGATCGCGCAACTTTGAGTCAGCCCTTGACCTGTCTCGCTATAGCGGCATCACCCTGCAAATCAAAGGCGACGGGCAACGCTATAAACTCTTGCTGCGTGATGAAACCCAGTGGGATAGCGTCGCCTACGCTTACTCATTTGACACCACCGCCAACGAATGGATGACGATTCGCATTCCTTTCACCCAAATGGTTCCGGTGTTTCGGGCGAAAACCCAACCCAACTCACGCCCCTTAAATACAGCTCAGATTCGCTCGATTCAACTGATGCTGAGCAAATTTGAGTATGACGGAGCGCTGAACCCAAACTTTGAACCTGGAGAGTTTCGCATGGATGTGCAGGCGATCGGGGTCTATTGAATCCGGGCGATCGCGCTGTTTCGGGAAATTCAAGCTGATTTAGAGTGCAACAGTTGTCTATTCAAATCGCTAAAATTCTCCAGCTACTGCCATCTGACCAGCCGCAACATAGAAGCAAGCAACCCCTGTCTATTGAAAGATTTGCCAGGTCGATTACTGTACTCAATCCGCGCTAGCGGTAAGATAGCTAAAGTTGATTATGTGTCGGGTTAACCTATGGTGAGCAATATTGATATCCTTGTCGCTCTGCTCTACTTAGCTTTGGCAGGGGCTTTCTTGGTTGTGATTCCGGCCGGTCTTTATTTCTACCTCAATCAGCGCTGGTATGTTGCCAGCTCGTTTGAGCGTGCATTCATGTATTTTTTAGTATTTTTGTTCTTCCCCGGTTTGTTGTTGCTAGCTCCCTTCCTCAACTTCCGGCCCAAGCGACGCACGATTGAAGCGTAAAGTATCCCAGGTATGCGACGAATTGACGCGATCGGAATTGGTTTTGGCATCTTTATTGCCGGAGGCGGGTTATATCTGGCCTTGAAACTGTTTGGCTTAGACGGTTTCTCGGCGGGAATCTGGACTCAGCTGCTTTTGACGGGTGGGGTGATTGGCTGGCTCGCTACCTACGTGTATCGCGCTGTGACGCACAATATGACCTACCACCAGCAACGGCGTGAATATGAAGATGCCATGTTGCAAAAGCGGTTGGATGAGATGACGCCCGAAGAGTTAGAAAAACTTCAAGCTGAAGTCGAACAAGAAAAAGCTTCCGCAAAGTCGAAAAAGTGAGTAACTGTAAATGCGACAATGGAGGTTCGCCCATTCAGTGAATCAGCAGAAAGAATGACTTCGGTTTCTCAACAATTTGAGTATCTTCGCGAACGTGCTCAGTGCGCTCTGATCCCTTTTATCACAGCAGGCGATCCAGACCTGGAAACAACTGCCAAAGCACTGCAAACGTTAGATACGAGCGGTGCCGACTTAATTGAGTTGGGCGTACCTTACTCCGATCCATTAGCAGATGGCCCGGTGATTCAGGCAGCGGCGACTCGCGCCCTTGAAAAAGGCACCAGGCTTGATTCTGTGCTAGAGGTGGTGCAACAGGTCAGCCCTAATCTACGGGCACCAATCATTCTCTTCACCTACTACAACCCCATCTTGAACCGGGGCATTGACAAGTTTCTCCAACAGCTTTCTAGTGTAGGTGTGAAAGGGCTAGTGGTGCCCGACCTGCCACTTGAAGAAGCCGATACCCTACTCAAACCAGCCGCCGAGCATGGCGTTGAGTTAACGCTGTTGATTGCACCCACCAGTCCCAAAGAACGAATTACCGCGATCGCCCAACAGTCGCAGGGGTTTGTTTACCTGGTCAGCACCACCGGGGTAACGGGCATGAGAACTCAAGTGCAGTCGCGCGTTAAAGATCTGCTGACTGAATTGCGAACCGTGACTGATAAGCCGCTCGGTGTTGGTTTTGGCATTTCTCAACCAGAACATGCCCGACAGGTGATGGATTGGGGCGCCGATGCCGTTATTGTAGGCAGTGCTGTTGTGAAACGGTTAGCCGAAGGTTCGCCCGAAGCAGGCATTAAAGCGATGGGTGAGTTTTGTCGGAGTTTGAAGACCGCGATCGCCCAGGGAACAACGTGAGCAGGAGAGGAGGCAGGAGATATGGAATTGTCCGCTACCCTAAATTAGGCAGGCAATTTTAAGTCAGGCTCATTGCTTGATTAAATTTTTCCCTGACCTGATTTCTCCCAGATTCCGATGCCCCCAAGTGCCTATGAATTTCAGCGAAGAATTTGAACTGTTGCTGCGGGCGCGTTACCCGCTGATTTATATTCCGACTCTGGAAGAAGAACGACTGGAAGCAGCGATCGCGCAATCGGCGAAGCAGCAGGGCAACCGGGCCGTTTACACCTGGGACTTTGTGGACGGCTACCAGGGCAATCCAAATGATGTGGGGTTTGGCAAACGCAACCCCCTGCAAGCGCTGGAGTTAGTTGAGAAACTTCCGGCAAGCGCAGCCGCGGTCTTTATCTTGCGCGACTTTCACCGCTTTTTAGAAGATGTCTCGATCGCCCGTAAGCTCCGCAACTTAGCCCGCACACTGAAATCGCAGCCTAAAAATATCGTGTTGGTGTCGCCCCAGGTCACGATTCCTGATGAGTTGGGCGAGGTGCTGACGATCCTCGATTTTCCTTTACCGACGGGTTCTGAGATCCAGGTAGAGATCGAGCGGTTGATCGGGGCGTTGGGGCAAAACCTGGAGCCGCGGGTGATGGATGACCTGGTGCGATCGTGTCAGGGCTTGTCGCTGGAGCGGATTCGGCGGGTGCTGGCACGGGCGATCGCTACCCATGCACAGGTGCGCCCCGAAGATGTCGATCTAATTCTGGAAGAAAAGCGACAAACGATTCGCCAAACCCAGATTCTCGACTTTTACCCGACCAGCGCTAACATCTCTGACATCGGTGGGTTAGACAACCTCAAGGATTGGTTATTGCGGCGCGGCGGTGCCTTTTCTGAAAAGGCGCGGCAATATGGCTTACCTCATCCACGCGGGTTGCTGCTGGTCGGCATTCAAGGCACTGGAAAATCCTTAACGGCTAAGGCGATCGCCCACCATTGGCATCTGCCGCTCCTCCGGTTAGATGTGGGCCGCTTGTTTGCCGGGTTAGTCGGTGAGTCAGAGTCGCGCACGCGCCAAATGATTCAACTGGCGGAGGCGCTTGCTCCCTGCATTCTGTGGATTGACGAGATCGACAAAGCCTTTTCTGGAATCGATGGGCGTGGCGATGCGGGGACTTCTGGGCGGGTATTTGGCACGTTCATCACATGGCTGGCCGAAAAAACATCCCCCGTGTTCGTGGTCGCAACTGCTAACAACATTCAATCTCTGCCGCCTGAAATGCTACGTAAAGGGCGATTTGACGAGATCTTTTTTGTTGGTTTGCCGACTCAAGAAGAACGGAAGGCAATTTTTGATGTGCATCTCTCGCGCCTACGCCCCCACACCTTAAAGCAATTTGACCTCGATCGCCTCGCTTACGAAACGCCCGACTTTTCGGGGGCGGAGATTGAGCAGACGATTATTGAGGCAATGCACATCGGCTTTAGCCAAAATCGTGACTTCAACACCGACGATGTGTTAGAAGCTGCCAGCCAAATCATTCCGCTGGCTCGTACTGCCCAAGAGCAGATTCACTTTTTGCAAGAGTGGGCGGCTTCGGGTAAAGCGCGGATGGCTTCGCGTCAAGGACGGTTGAGCGATCGCCTGCAACAATAAGACTCATGCCTTTTTCAGATGTTTTGATCCCCGCTTTCTGGCTTTTACGCTAGAATGTGGCGCGTTGGTTCTGGCATGGGTTAAGCCGATGTGGTCAGGGTTACTGAAAGTATTTTTAGGCTTCTTTCTAGCGATCTCTATCGTTGCTGGGGGGAGCTATCTGCTGGCACGACAGGTCATTGCACAACTGACGGCACCACCTCCTAAGCCGATGTTTCCCAATGACAATCCAGCCGTGCGGCAAGCGCAGAAGAAGATCGCCAAACCCAGTCCTTCGCCGAAAGTGGTGCAGGCAGCTCCAGCAGCGGCAAAACCTGCGGCTAGTCCCGCTGCGAGTCCGAGTCCATCACCCAGCCCTCAAGCGGAAGGTTACACAGGTCAGGTATCGCTGCGACGCGGCTTAAACTTGAGAACCGAACCAAGCCGGAGAGCTTCAAAAATTGGCATTGTCACCTATAACCAAAAATTCACCGTGCTCGAAGAAAGCCCCGATAAGCAATGGGTGAAGGTGCGGTTAGAGGCGACGGGCAAAGAAGGGTGGGTGTTTGCAACTCATACCAAACGGGTTGACTAGCAGTTCACCAAAAGAAATTTTCAGGGTCGATAGTGATTGAGCCATTGGGCATTATTGGGCATTCGTTTTCTCTACTTGGCGAAGTTGGCTTGGCAGACCACTAGGGCGATCGCACCGAAACTTCCGCCACAAATGTCAAAGCCTGCCAACGAAACGGCAAAACTACCACTCATTGCGAGAAAATTACGCAAGAATAGCGTTGGTACTTTTGTGGCGATCTCTTTGCTGAACGTTCTTCCTAAACTACAGGGCTTGGATCAGGGACGCCTAGCAACCTGGTCAGTACAAGCCCGAAATCAAATCGGAACCGGACATTTACCCGATTACATTCCGCTTTTGGCCGCCGCAGACCCGACCTGGCTCGCCGTTCAGGTGCAGCGCATCGACGGACAAGCGGCAATGGTTGGTAATATGCGTCAACCATTTGTCTTGATGAGCGTGATGAAGCCGTTTTTGCTGCTGTTTTTGCTAGAGTTATTGGGCCAGGATGCCGTCTTTAAGCACGTTGGGATGCGACCCTCAGACCAATCGTTTCACTCAGTGCCACAGCTGATGGTCGATGAGGGCTTCCCCCGTAACCCGATGATTAACAGTGGCGCGATCACTTTGGCCTCCCATCTGCCCGGAGCAACCAGTGCCGATCGCTGCGACAAACTCTGCGAATGGCTCAATCTCCACGCTAAAAGCAACTTCAAGCTTGATGAACAAATGCTGGCTTCGGTGCGATCGCTCGGCAATGAAGCCAACCGGACGATCGCGCGCTTACTCCACAAAGCCGGACATCTGGATGATATTGAAACAACACTCGACACCTACAACCACATCTGCTGTCTGTCAGGTAATGTCTCTGACCTCGCCCGGTTAGGCTTGCTGCTGGCGCAACCTCGCCCTGACATCTCGCCCCTGCACCAACGGATTGTGAATGCACTGATGTTGACCTGTGGCCTCTACGAAGCATCGGGCGAATTTGCCGTGCGGATCGGGCTACCGCTGAAATCAGGCGTGAGTGGAGCGATTTTGGCGATTATACCGGGGGAAGGGGCGATCGCCTGCTACAGTCCCCCGCTCGATGCCACAGGTAACTCCGTCGCTGGCCTATTTTTGATTGAGCAAATCGTGCAACACCTCAACCTCAGCGTCTTTAACTAAAACAGCTCAGTTGTAAGATGCATCCCTCATCCCGACTTCTGCACAATCAACAACGAGAAATAGGGCAACTGCAAATCGGGCTTGTCTTGCAGATCGCGGTGAATCACTTGCTGAGGGTTGGTCGCCCACTCAACGACAAAACTGCTGGTGAGTAAATTGTGCTGTTTCAAAACTTGCCAAACCTGCGAGTAGACTGAGCTAACCTTCATTAGCACCACCACTTCTGCCCATTGCACCGCCGTTTCTAGCTCCGCGATCGCATAGAGCGCTGGCAATACCACTAACTTCTCTTGCCGCACCGTGATCGGTAGACCCGCCATGCTAGCTGCCGCCAACGGGGAACACACACCCGGCACTGCCTCAACCTGCGCTTCTGGATAAAGGGTCTGTAAGGTCTGGGCCAGATAGGTAAAAGTGCTGTAGAAGCTGACATCGCCTTCACAGGCAAACGCGACATCTTGCCCCTGGCTGAGGTATGCCCAAACCGCTTTGGCGGCTACTTGCCACGCCTGCGACAACACTTCCATTTCCAGCACAAAAGGAAACTCCAGTGGCAAAAGAAGCTGCTCTGGCTGCAGGTGGCTGGCGATGATGCGTTGGGCAAAACCGGGCTTGCCGTGCAGCCCTGCCGGAAATGCGACCACCGAGGCTTGCTGTAATCGGCGCAAACCCTTAATAGTTAAAAGCTCGGGGTCACCTGGACCCACACTAATTCCGTAGAGAGTACCGAGAGTCACAAGCCAAATACGACACAATAAGAGTGTTTAGATTTTAGAGTAGTTAGTAAAGAAACTTCACATTTTGTTGAACCCATGCAACTGCCAACGGTGATTCTTCCCGGCTATCTTGCCGGAGCCAGCGAATATCAGGTGATGCAGCAAACCTTGCAGAGCCTCAACCATCCTGCGGTGGTGGTGCCGTTGCGCTGGTGGGAGTGGGTGCCGACTGTGGGGGGGAGATCGGTAACGCCCATTTTGCGCCGCCTGGATGAAACAGTGCAGCAGGTCAAGCGTGAGTTTGGCGTAGACAAGATCAATTTAGTCGGCCACTCAGCCGGGGGGTGGTTGGCTCGCATCTACCTCGGTGAGAAGGCTTACTGTGTGCATCCTCAAGATAACTCTGACTGTTGCTGGTTTGCGAAGTCTTCGGTGGCAACGCTGGTGACGCTGGGCACGCCCCATATGAGTCAGGAACGCTGGACGCTGAAGAATCTCAATTTTGTGAATGACACCTATCCCGGTGCGTTTTATAACTCTGATGTGCAATACATCTGCGTGGCAGGTAAGGCCATTTTTGGCGATCGCTTCCGCAGTTGGCTGGCATTCAGCAGCTACAAGCTCACCGTGGGCGAAGGCGCATGTTGGGGCGACGGCATTACGCCAATCACCGCCGCTCACCTGATCGGAGCCGAAAATTTAACCCTGGATGGTGTCAATCACTCGCCCAAGGGTGGCATTTGGTACGGTTCGCCAGAGGTTGTTGCCGTCTGGGCTACCTATTTGGTGTAAGAGGTTTTAGAAACAGAAATTCAATTTGGGTAAGGGCGGGTTTTGCGGTTAGATGCCTATTAAATCGCCCAATTTGTCTGCTAAACCTGCCCCTACGATTTGCTGGCTTCTACTCGAAAACTGAGGAATTCTGATGCCTAAATCTCTTCGATTTTAAGGATCCGTTGGTTGAAGCATCAAACAAGCAAAATCTCAGTCTGATAACGCTCAATCCGGATCTTTAACTAGCTACTAGAAAATAAAATTAGTAGAAGGTACTAGTCTGGAATATCCCTGATGCCCAGTAAGAGAAGAGTGTTCGAAACAGACCTCGTTTTTGAATCGAAAGACTTATCAATCTTTCAAATTCCAGATCTAAAAACTAGGTTAAACACGCTACAAAACTACTTCTTTCCCCGATTAGATCGCCTGATTACTGAAAGTCTAGAACTAATTCAAGAGATTTATCAGATAGAACCATACGAAAAATTAACAATATTACGTTCACCTAGTCACCGAAAGCATTCAGAAAATAATAGAGATCAACCCTATGTATTAATCGGAATTGGAGGAAAACGAAAAAATCAACCTCTAGAAGTTATCAATAAAGCAGGTAAACCCTACAACCATCATATTGGTAGGCTTTATTACATGATGGAGTCAGATGGAAGTTTAGGTATCTTTCTTCATTTATTGACTCATCTAGAACCGTCGCTTAACACTAAAGTTTTATCAATTTGGAAAAACTTGCTAGTTGAAAACTTTCAAACCCTAAATAATATTTTCACCTTGAACCATATTTATCATTCTTATTCGCACGAGTTTATAAACTTCTCAGAGGTTTTATATCAAGACTGGTTTGGCTGGTCTGAAGCTTTACAGTTTCATTCGCCAATTTACTACCTGCCTGTTAGTTTTGAAACTAGCCTTTTCAGTTTACAAATAGCATTCGCTGCACTTTATCCTTTGCTCGATGCATCAATTGATATTGAGAAAGGAAAAGAGCACCAGTTAGAAAGTTTACTGGATTCTTATATCAATTGGTATCGAAATGGCGGAGCTTCCCACTGGTATCAAAAGAAATCAAAAGCACAACCAGATGAATTAAATGAAGCCATTCAGCTACCTGAATTAGATAGTTATCAATTTATTCGAACGGGTTTATGGTGGGAAATTTTAGCTCGTGATAATTGGACTTGCTGTAGCTGCGGTCGCTCGGTTAAACAGCATGGCATTACGCTACATGTGGATCACATCCTGCCGCGCTCTAAGGGTGGAGATGACACGAAGCAAAACTTACAAACCCTTTGCATGAAATGCAACATCGGGAAAAGTAACCGCGATTCGACTGATTTGCGAGCTTAACTATTACGAATACTGATTTTGGTATAGGGGAGCGCGATCGCTCGATAGAGAGCAAATTTAGAAAGTAGGAAGCACTCTGAATTTTGAATAAGTGTTTAGTCTGCTCGCGATCGCGCTCAGACCAACCCTTCAATCACGATTAAGCAACTTGAAACTGAATCGAGCCAGCATCAATTTCGGGAAAGTGCCGATTCAAAAACGTGAGTAACCCACGGAAGGTTTCAAACTCCCATTGGGCCCGGTGAATCGACTCGCCGCTGAGCGCGATCGCCTCAATATGTAAGCGATAGCGGGCAATTGGGTCATTGGCGGTTTTCCAGCGAAAGATTTGGTGACGATATTGGTGGGGTTTCATAGGGCTTACAGATTTGAGGAACCAGAAGTTGATGTTTTCATCATCAAGGATTTCTGGTTTCTGCAAGGTGAGTGAAAACAAGACCAGGACTGATGTTTATCAGTTTGAGCCGTGAGGCAAAACAGCGATCGCCCCTGATGTAGATAGCCAGATCGCGTGAGCAACCTCGCTATTTTTACTGATCCACATCACAGGTTAATCTCTAGCTCTGCCGCCCAGCCGCATAGACACGCTATACCCACGCCGAAAAATCCTGAGTAAATTGCGCCAGCGAGATCAGGCGAATGCCCTCATTTTGTTCAGCCACAGCCCGTTCGCCAACCGTGTTGTAACCCCAATCTGCTAAGAAGAGTGAGACATCGGCTAAGTCGGGTTGCTTTTGCACACCCAACAACGTCTTGAAACGGTCTTCCACAAACCAGATCACGGGCGGTTCACTTGATGCGGTGGCTAACTCCCGTAACGTTTGTGCTTTGGGTTGCTTGATTTCCTTACCCAAAATCGTCAGGTCGCCCAGGCGTACCCCCTGCTGCTCAAGCAATTGTTGGATAAAGCGGCCTTCTTTGGTGCTAACAATCAGTGTTTGCAAACCGCTATCCAAAATGGTCTGCAACCGCTCAATTACACCGGGGTAAAAGCGATGCTCTGCCAGCCAGCTATCTAAGTCAGTTGCAATCCAGCGATCGCGGATACCATCTACCGTCGCTGCTAACATCTTGGGGTCGAGCTGTTCCTCTGCGATGAGGCTCTGGGCGATCGCGCTCCACCCCTGCAAAATGTTCGCTTCGCTTTCCCCGCGCAGCAACGCCCGAATCACCAGTGGCATTTCCCAACCCGTCTCGACGACTGGGCGCAAACGGTAAAATGGCTCGGCTAGCTCAGTGGGGGGCACTGTTAACTCTTGCTGCCACACCTTACAGTAGGCATTCCAGGCAGTTTGAAAGTATTCCTTCAAACCGTCGCAAATCACGCCATCAAAATCAAGCGCCAAAACAGTTGGGTAACGAACGGCCATCAAACCCGGTTGAATCACATTGCCTCTCACCATAACCGAGAATCTTGTCTTGTTCTGCTGACCTAGCCTACATTTCTGCTTGCGTCTCAATTTCGGGAATGCCCAGAGACACGACAACCAAATTTTCTTCTTGAAGAATATTTTCTTATCTTCGCCTTCCCCTTCTTTGTTTCCATACGATAGACTTGGTCATCATTTGTTCATTGCCTGCTGAGTTGATCAAATAAGTGGAGTTAGGCATGAGAATTGGATCTGAAGAACACAAGCAGCTATTGTGCGACTGGTTCATGAACAGTCACTTACTGTATGAACCCGAAGAACTTCCCTGGCCCCAATTAGATGGCACAACTCTGGATCGGTTACGCGGTATTCCTTTTTGGGATGAGGCTCTGCGCACTGAAAGTAGAGCCGGTCAAATGCTCGATATGTATGCTGCAACTGTTAAAGATCCGACGATCCGCGAGGCGATCGCCCTGCAAGGAAGGGAGGAAGCTCGACACGGACGCGTGATTCAGTATTTGATTGACCGTTATAACGTCAACGTACCGGATAAGGAGGCACCTGAAATTCCTGCCGATCTGGAGCCTGAATTTATCCGGTTTGGCTATGGTGAGTGTTTTGACTCATTCTTTGCCTTTGGCCTGTTTGAGATTGCGCGTCAGAGTAAACTCATGCCCGAAGCGCTGTTCACCATTTTTGACCCCATTCTCGATGAAGAAGCGCGTCACATGACTTTCTTCATTAACTGGATTGCCTACAAGCAAATTCAAGAAGGCAAAGGCTGGTTGCGCCCGTTTAACTCGCTCTGGCAATACTCTGGGGCTTTGCAACGTCGCCTTGATAACCTCACAGGTATCACGAAGAAGAAAAAGAAGGAAAGTTCTTCTCAAAAGGGCTTTACGGCAACGGGGGTGAAGTCGTTTACGCTCAACCTGACGTTGGAGAAGTTTTTGGAAGTCTGCATTGCAGAAAATGCGAAACGTATGAGCAAATATGACGATCGCCTCTTACGGCCTGAGTTTTTGCCTGTCTTGTCTGGGGTTGCTTATCAAACGCTCAAACTGCTTCCGAAGAAGAAGCCTAGCCCGGTTGCTGATGCGGCGTAAAGGATGGTGAGGGGCGAGTTTTGCCTTGGCATCTTGATACTGGTTGGTTTTTGTAGCTTTAGGACTGGGATTTAGCGGAGATTTGGGGGCGGCGGAGCCGCAAGATCGGGGGACTTCCCCCCGTTCCCCCGCTCGTAGGGGCCTCACTCCCCTACAACCCCCGCAAGGTGGTGCGGGTGGGTTTTGAATGGTTAGCTAGCCAAACGGTACGGGTTGCAAGTTTGACGCTTTGATCGCTGATCGAAGGTACGGGTAAGGTGAGGCGGAGGTTACGAAGGGCGATCGCCCTGACTAAGGCTGTTTGAACTAACGAACTGCTTTTTGTGTAGAAGGCAAAATGTCGCTTAAGCCTGCGCAGCAGGGTTCCCACCCCACCCTTAAACCCTTTGATCCAACACTGGAATCAGCAACACCTTCCGCAGGGGAGGCGAGGGGAGGCGGTTCGGCCCCTCCCGGGGGTTTGAGGGCGTGCCCCCAAGGGCTGCTGGCTCGGAATCGATTGCTCTAGAGAAAGCCTTTTTTACGAGAGAAAACTTGTCACTCATCATCCCAGTCGATCGCCTGTTCTGCGGCTCTCGGCATCGTTGAGGGTGGCACTGCGTAGAGGTTAGGAACCAGTTCTAATTGATCAGACGGCGGGCGCGATCGCTTCGGTGTTTCGCCCTTGCGCCGACGTGAAACATTTTCCTCGGCAGTGTCTTCAGCAATGATCTCGTAGAGCAGCGCTCGCTTGTTGGGGTCATTCCCCTTTCTGAGAATGCGGCCTAAACGCTGAATGTACTCACGGGTTGAACCTGTGCCTGACAGAACGATCGCCACACTGGCATCTGGCACATCCACCCCTTCGTTTAACACCCGCGAGGCTACCAGCGTGCGATAGTCACCTTGCTTAAACCGTTGCAGAATGTCGTGGCGTTCTTTAACCCCCGTCTGGTGCGTAATTGCCGGAACCAAAAACGCTTCAGAGATGCGATAAACCGTGGCGTTGTCATCCGTGAAGATTAGCGTGCGTTCAGGGTGGTGATTTCCCAGTAAGTCAGCCAACACCCGCAGTTTACCCTCCGTGCCAAAGGCGATCGCCCGCGCCTCACGGTGAGCTAACATCGCTTTACGACCGGCTTTAGAGCGGGCACTCGCTTGCACAAATCGCTGCCAGCCCTGCACACTGCCCAAAAAGATGTTGGAGTCTTGCAAAAACTGGTTCCGCAGGCGAATCAACTCATCATATCGTTGCCTTTCTTTGAGCGAGAGACGCACCTTGATTTGCACCGCTTCGTGTTGTGCCAACGTCGAGCCTGACAATTCTGCCGCAGTACGACGATAGACTTCTGCCCCGACCAAGCTTGCTAAATCAGCGTGCCTGCCATCAGTCCGTTCGGGCGTAGCCGTCAACCCCAGGCGGTAAGGGGCGATCGCGTACTCCGCAATGACCCGATTAAAATCACTCGGCAGGTGATGACACTCATCAAAAATCAGCAGTCCATACTGATTGCCCAACGATTCCGCGTGAATTGCGGCACTGTCATAGGTAGAAATCAAAATCGGCGTGCGATCGCGCGAGCCCCCTCCCAACAACCCAATCTCTGCATCGGGGAAAGCCGCCAGCAGGTGAGCATACCACTGGTGCATCAGATCCAGGGTTGGCACCATAATTAACGTGCTGCGCTGGGTCGCCTGCATCGCCAGTTGCGCCAGGTAGGTCTTTCCGGCGG
Organism: Leptolyngbyaceae cyanobacterium M33_DOE_097; assembly: GCA_015296075.1. GTDB lineage: Bacteria > Cyanobacteriota > Cyanobacteriia > Leptolyngbyales > Leptolyngbyaceae > DSRU01. The sequence continues at coordinate 24,830 of DVDV01000249.1, forward strand.
CAGTTGGCAGCACCACTAGCCCCTTGCGTCCGGCTTGCCGCCAGGCATCGAGTGCCTCCTGCTGATGAGGATAAGGCTGCATCTCCAGACTGGGCACCAGCGTAATTGATTGAAAAGCTTTGGCATTGTCTTGCAGCTCAATGCCATCGGCTCGCAACGCCAAAACCACATCCCGATAGTGGATTGCCGGAATTCTAAAACGCTCAATCCGATCATCCCAAACGGCATAGTCCATCCACTCTTTGCTGCGCGGGGGTGGATGCAAAATCAATGTGCCGCGATCATAGGTCAGTGTTGGGGTACGCGGCATCAGCGCAGCATCCCCATGCGATCAGCCCGACCGACCCACTGCAAAATTTTCACCGCGATCGCCCCTGAAACGTCGCATTCATTGTAATGCAACCTTCAGCAAATAGGCGAGTGCAACGGACTTTGAGCCGCGATCGCGTACTGATGTATTGGCGCTTTGCCGTTCAAATCTTTTTACTGACGCGGAAGCTACCGTGTACACACAAGTCAAGCTGATCCTCCCCAGCCCTCCTTAAAAAGGAGGGAGCTAAATTAAATTCCGTTAAAGTCCCCCTTTTTAAGGGGGATTAAGGGGGATCCCATCAGTGTTTAGCATGTTGATGAAAGATCTGTGTACACCGTAGGATGCGGAAGAGGGCCATCATTCAAAAGACTGAAATGAGCTTAAATTTCCTTGTCTCAGCATCCCCAAAATGGGGGGACTTTTAGGGATTACGCTCAATTTAGGACGAGGCTAAAGCCACACGATCCTGGCGGTTGTAGCCCGGAAGTCAAAGAACAAGTTTATTCGCTAACCTTCGCACTCGGGCGAATCGGACCGTTATAATCAACCGAAATTTCCCAATTGCTGGGATTCACGGTCACAGCACTTTCAACCGTTGGCGCTTCACCAGGGGCACCTCCAGTAAACGTAAACGTCCAGGTGCCATTTTCATTTGGCGTGCAGGGGGTCTGTCCGATCGAACCATGCATCGAAGCTTCTGCTCGGTAAACTCCAATTCCCCCATTGGCCTCCTCAGCCGCTTGACGGGCCAGGTTTTTAGCGCGGCTCAAATTTGTAATTTGACCACCGGGGCTGTCACTGGCAGAGGCTTTCACCACACACGCATTTGCTGACTGTTGAGCCTTTGCGGCTAGAGGAGTCAGGCCAACGATCGCCAGCGCGACGCCAAAGACTAAAGGATTGAGTTTCATTAGCAAAATCGCTCATTCAAAAGACCACTCTTCCCTTTCTACCCAATTCTGATACCATCCGTATATTCTTTAAGATTGAATCTAGAATCACCACTAGAAGCGCGATCTCTTCAGGTTGTTTTGCTGATGTCTGGGTGTCGCACCGGAATTTCAATGATAAAGTCAGCGCCTTTCCCTGGCTCAGAGACGCACCGCAGTTCGCCCTTATGCTTCTCACAAATAATCTGGTAGCTAATCGAGAGTCCTAACCCAGTGCCCTGACCGATCGGTTTAGTGGTAAAGAAAGGGTCGAACAGCTTCGACAAATGCTCTTTTGAGATACCCGCACCATTGTCACGAATAGAGATTCGCACCATTGGTACTTTAGTATTGCCGTCCCCAAAGCGAATCACCGTATTCCCATTAACTTTGCCATGCAACAATTGCGTTGTGATCATAATGGTCGGCGGCTCAGCACTAATATCATCCGGCGATCGCTTGGCGGTGTACTTGTCTAAGGCATCAACCGCATTGCTCAAAATATTCATAAACACCTGATTGAGCTGTCCGGCGTAGCACTCGACCAGCGGCAACTCACCATAGTGCTTCACAACCTCGATCCCAGGATGGTCAGGCTTGGGCTTTAGACGGTTTTGCAAAATCAAAATGGTGCTGTCGATCCCGTCGTGAATGTTGACCCGTTTCATCTCCGCTTCGTCAAGTCGCGAGAAATTGCGAAGTGAGAGGACGATTTCACGAATGCGATCGGTGCCGATTTGCATCGACGCCAGCATTTTTTGCAAGTCCTCGATCAAAAACTCCAGCTCAATTTCTTCGCGAAACTGCTGAATTTCAGGATCGTTGTCACCGTACTTGCGATCGTACAAATCGACCAGGTGCAGCAAGTCCTGCGTATAGTTCACCGCATGGGGCAGGTTGCCGTAGATAAAGTTGATCGGATTATTGATCTCGTGGGCAACGCCTGCCACCAACTGCCCCAGACTTGACATCTTCTCGGTTTGAATTAGTTGCGCCTGCGTCTGCTGCAAGGCTTGTAAGGCTTGTTCAGAGCGTTGCATTTCCTTACGCAGGCGGCGTTCATTCACCGTTACCTGACCCAAAAGCGCATAAAACGAAATTGTCAGCCGTCCCAATTCATCTTCACGGCTCATCAACTCCTCACTCTTGGCATTCGTTTCAGCCAGGCGATTGCACTCATCCATAATCGGTTGCAGGCGACGGTTGAGATGCCGCACAAACAGCGCCACCACCACCCCTTGCAAGAGCGAAGCCCCCAGCACCGAGCCGAGCGTGCCCAACGCCGTGAAGCGAATGACTGGCCCCAACACTACCGATTGCGGCACCTCCGCCATCAGCACCCAATTGTTACTGGGAATCTGCTCAAACGCCCAAAAAGATTTTGCCCCGTTGGCGTCGCGCCACTGCACAATGCCACTTTTTTCACCGCGACTAAAACTCTGCTGAATGTGGTTCCACAACCCCTCGTAGTTGCTCAACTGCCGAAAGGGTTTAAGGGCGATCGCCTGCTTAGGATCGGGGGGATACGCGATCAAATTACCCTGGGCACTAACCAACACAAAGTTGCCAGCATCTCGCATAACGCTGCGGTTTAGCTCACCACTCAAAAAGCCCAGTTCAAGGTCTTGGCTCAGCACGCCCAACAGTTGTTTCTTTTCGCTGTAGACGGGCAGTGTGTAGCTGGTGGTGACCAGATCACGGGGCGGTTCGAGCGTGGTTTCCCGATAGCTGACTGGCTCTAGCCAAACAGGTCTGCCTGCTTTAATCGGCTGCGTAAAATACTCTTCCTGGTAAAAGGAAGGGTCTGACTCACCCCCTTTCGCCACGATCGCCCGATCTTTAGGCCGCCGAATTGCGTAGGGGTAAGCATACTGGCGATCGGGAATCAGCAAGCGATTGTTGGGGGGTTGCCCAAAGCCTAACCCGGTTGCCAGGGGCGATGTTTGCAAAGCCCGCCGGATCAGATCGACATACACCTGTTCGCGTTTTTCGCCAGAAGCATGCAGCGTGACAAGTGCATCAGCAAGTAAATGGGTCGAGTTTTGAAAAGTCTCAAATTCGCCACCCAGATTTTGCGCTTTCACCTGCAGGCTAGACAGCAACTCGGCTTCTGACTGACGGGCCAGTTCACGGTAAGACAGCAAGGATGTTAACCCTAAACCCACTAAGGAGCCACCCAAAATGGAAAGAAAGAGCCGTGACCCAACCGATCGCAAGAGAGAAAATTTCCACTTGCGTCGAAGCGAGCCTGGGGCAGAGGACTGCATGTTTATCTCCTTGCGGCTTGAGGAATGTCTGGGAAACAGCTTTGCAACAGCGATCCAAACATCTGTCGAGTCTGAATAACTTTTCAGAATGTTTTATCAGCATTCAACATGATCTATCGGTAATAGTTCCGTAAATATACGGATATTGCGTCAGCTATTACCACCGTTCCAGGGGACAGTGCTGATGCTGAAACCGATATTGCAGCTATGGTAGGCGAAATCTCTTCAGAAATCTTCAAACGACTGGAGTATCTGAAATAAGGAGGAGGCACACCACCCAACTTTGCGCTAGCTTACCTACAGCAAACCTTCGAGCTTACGGCGAATGCGCTCTAACTCGGCATCTGACATGGTGCGGTCAGGTTCACCTGCGGCGGGTTCTGGCTCTTTGCCATCTTGCCAGTTGGTTGTATCAAGATTGTTTTCAGGAGGTGCTAACAGCAGGCGATCGGCTTCCGTTTGAGGCACAAAGCCAGTCGGCACAAATTTACAGTCATACCCGACGCTTTGACAAAACTCCTCGATTTCTTCGCGGTCAATGGCTTCTACCGTTGGCACTGGAAAATCTTGAGCTTCGAGCAGCATTGCGTACCGTGTCGCATCATCGGCTTCTTCAAACATTAAAACCAGATTGCGATCGCCCATCCGAATAGTATGGATCCCCTCGTTATCGGTTCCGGCGTTGAAGAGTAACACAAACACACGCATCGCTGAAATCATGGTTGAAAATTCTGAAAACTATAAATTCTAAAAATTTGTTATTTCTGGAGCTAAAAAGGGGGGGCTAAGGAATGTTGTTTCAAGTTTATTGCTGATTTTTGCATCACAGGGATGCATTCTGTCAGGTTTGAGTAAAATTTGGAATACGCCTAATCCGTAAAGTTAGTTTGACACTTTGATTTTGCAGTTGAAACGTTCCGATTCATTAATGTCTAAATATTAAAGAATCAAGCGTCGTTAGAGCGAATCTTTATTCTATTTATTGATCGAGGCAGGGTATGAACGGCGATCTCAACCAGGACCAATCAGAAGTAAACGCCCCCCACGAGGAGGTTGCGGCAACCCCCGTCGTGAAAGCAACGACGATCTTAGTTCGCCTGCTAGAGACGCGCGCCTTTATTTTTTGGGGTGGTTTGTGGTGCGCCCTGGTTTTAATTGCCTTTGGCTCACTCGGCAGTTTGCTTAGCCCTAATTGGGTTGAAGGGCAAGCCCCCAATCAACCGGGGCAGTCCCCAACCGCTCAGACCATCCCCAGCCCAGCGCAAACCGCGACAAACAATGCCCTACAGCGCAACGCCACCGTTGCGACCAATAACCAGACCACTTTGCCGCTCTGGTGGTTTCTGGCAATTCCCCTCAGCTGCATTGCCGGGTCATTTGTGCTGACTCAGGCATTAAAGCGACCGCAGCAGGGGCGGCGGCGAGTCAAGGTCAAAACGACACCTGTTGCCAAACAAACCAAACCAGCGATCTCGCCTGCTGCTCAAGTGACACAAGGGCAACCCTATCAGCAATTGCCAACCGCACCTGCTGTGTCGTACGCCGATCTACCCATGGTGGTGAATGGCTACCCCGGTGGAGTTATGCCTGTGGCACCCACACCTACACCCGCACGCCGCGCTCGACCTAAAAAAGTAGCCCGCAAACCCGTTGCTGCGAAACAGTCCCCCCCACCTAAAAAGTCAGCCCCTCCGCCAAAACGCAAGGCAAGCCGTCCGGTTGGAGCAGCAAAGTCAGCCAAAATGGCAGCTAAACGCGTGAATGTCAGTGTTGTTCCGACGGGAGAGGTGCATCCGCTCGATTGGCAGGGCGCGAGTTTGGCCGACTCTGTTGATTTGCGGAAGCAACGGTCAGTGTCATCCTGGCTGTAATCGACTGACATGGACACGTTTGCAAATAACCCCTTCACTCAGCACTGGGGAGAGTGCCGATTTTCGGTCGAGCGGCCCCAAGTCTGGCAGTGGCGTACTCAGGCACAGCAACAGGCAATCTCAACCAACATTCCTAGCAACGAAGTCGATTGGTTGCTGTCGCTCATGTCTGACCTCAGCCGTTTAGATCTGCGCTTAGGAGGGATGGGCGATCGCTCGGTGCAGTTACGCCTGCCCTGGGAAGACTTGAAAATCCTCTGGCAACAGCGAGTTGAACAGCGCAAACCGCTGCAACACCTGCTTGGGTTTGCCCCCTGGCGCGATTTTTGGTTGCGCGTCTCACCGGATGTCTTAATTCCTCGGCCTGAGACAGAGTTGATCATCGACTTGGCTCAACAAGCGCTGAATTTAGCAGGGTTAGACTCAGCGAATAGCCATTGGGCCGACCTTGGCACTGGCAGTGGTGCGATCGCACTGGGTCTAGCAACCACTTTTCCCAAAGCGACGATCCACGCGGTCGATTATAGTGAAGCGGCACTTGCGATCGCCCAAGCCAACGCCACCGCGTATCACCTGAAAAACCGAATCCAGTTTTATCACGGTAGTTGGTTAGAGCCACTCACCCCGCTCAAAGGTCAGCTTCAGGGGATTGTCTCAAACCCACCCTACATTCCCACAGCGGTTGTGCCCAGCCTCCAGCCTGAAGTTACCCAGCACGAACCGCATCTAGCCCTTGATGGTGGCACAGACGGGTTAGCCAGTGTGCAGCACTTGATTGCGATCGCGCCCCTCTATTTACAACCCAGAGGCATTTGGCTGGTTGAATTGATGGCGGGTCAGGCTCCGACCGTCGCCGATTTGTTAGCCGCCAATGGACATTATCAAACAATACAAATTCACGTTGACCTAGCGGGGATTGAACGGTTTGTCTCGGCAACCCGCCAAGAATCAGGCATCACTGAGATGAAAGATTCATTGTCCACAGCAAGCGCAAGGCCGATGCCGCCTCAGCATCCGGCAAGTTGAGCAGAAAGGCCCAAAAGTCATTCACCATTTCACACGCTTTTTGCGGCGCGATCTTGGCCTTTGGGTCAGTGGCCTTAAAAATCTCATTACCGTAGCGATCGCCCATCTCTACCATCACCTTCTCAAGTGCGGCTCGCCCCCTTGCCCCGCTTTTGTTAGCAACAGGTTGCGTCGCCCCCGTTTGAATCACCGTCGCAAGCACCCCGTCTAACTCCTTCAAATTAGAACTCATAGAAGCACTGACTGAGTTGGGGCCACGGGTCATCAGTTCGGCTCGACAGACTTCAGGCTGGCGCTTAGCCTGCTGCTGCAACAAATTAAACCGGGTTGTCGCAAAATCTAGCAGGGCGAGATCGGAGGTGAGTTGGACGTATTTTGGAATCACCGAAACTCCTAAATTCCGCCCAATTTCTTGAATTTTCTCAGGCGTTAGCGCATTATTTTGGGCTGCCGCTTTTAACTGCTCTTGAAACTGTTGATAAATCTGAGGCTCATACTGCGCTAGCACTTGAAAGGTTTCATACTCCTTCCTCAGTCGCTCTACCTCACTTGAAACCTTGGCATCGACAACAACAGCAACCCCCCGGTTCACCAAATTAGAGATGGGATTGGGCGATCGCTTCGCTGTTTTAGTCTCACCCTCGCGAGTCGCCGTTGCATTTCCAGAAGTCCCAGTCTTTGCCGCAGAAGATGCAGCGGTCGCACGAGTTGACGCATTCGCATTAGACTTGCTGGTGTCAACTATTTTAGGGGCAGTTTGACTCGCCTCCCCTGCCGCCTCCGCTGTCGGCTTAGATGGAGACACTGCCGTCTGCGGCACAAACTGGTTGTAAACCACGATCGCTACTGATGACAACAGCGCCGCCAGCCCAATCAACCCAATAATTGTTTGCGGTCGATGTTGCTCCTTTTCATTTGGCGTTTTTAGTTGCGAAAGATAATAATTTTGGACTGAGCGCTGCCCTGCCAAGTTAGGGAGCGAGCGGGCGATCGTTGAGGATTCAGGTGTTTTTTTAACCAAAGCTTTTGGCTGGTTTGCAGGCAAAGCGGGCAAAGGCAATCCATTTTTTTCTGAGGCTGGTGGCTCTAAGACAGCCAAAGGTATCCTATCCTCGTGCAAATCAAGTAGCTGGCTCCACGCAGGCTTTTCAGCAGCTAAGGCATACCCCAACAACTCCACCTGCTCAAACGGCACCTGCAGCTGAGACAAGTGACCCGCCACCAAATCAACAAACAACTCTGGCAGCGGCGGCTGTGCCCCTTTTATGCTGACCTGCAAACACGTCTCTAATGCTGTAACAGTCACCAACACGTAGTAAGGCTTGAGCCATTGATTTAGCAGAAAGGCGATCGCCTCGGTGTTGCCCATCCTTGCCAAATCAAGCACTGTTTTGCTGTCCATACGCCTCGTCCAATGACACCCGTTACACAGCCCGCCTCCAAAGAGACTTCATCTACCAATCCAGTCGCATCTTACTGCTAAACCTCTCCCCTCTTCGCCATTCTACTTACGTACATCCCCACACCCTGACTTCCATCTCTCCTTTCTTGTTCCTGGCCTCCATCCCAAGCAAAAATTTGCTAAGTTCCCCAACCCCCTCAAAACACACACGCTAGAGTTGAAAATACTTTGCTGTTTGCTTGAAGGATTTGCTGCTATGACTCACTCCATTTCGGGTACGCCTTCACTTTGGTCATGGGGAACCGAGCTAACCGACATGATGCTGGCCCCATTTCAGCAAACGCCTCGGTTTGGGCAAGACACCGAAGTTTTACGGCAACTTCCCTTCGTGCCAGGTTTAAAGGAATTGTTGATGCTGCGCCAAGTCCACGCGCTTGAACATGCGACCGTCTGGGTACTGAGCGATCGCAGTCGGCCCGACCAGGGCAGTACTTACGATGGCTTAGGTGGCCTGTCTACCGAAAAGGGCTTTTACCTCTACGGCCAAATCGAACTCGATGAGCTACGTCAGGCGGCCCAAACCGCCCTGCATCGGATCACCTCCGGCAATTGGGATCTCGCTGTGCATCCCCGCTGTGGCACCAATTTATCCGTCAGTGTGCTGGTTATGGCAGGCATGGCAATGGGCATTACGACCCTGCTTCCCCGCAATCCCCTGTCATCCATCGTCGGATTCAGCACAGCCGCCGTTTTGACCACCCAAATCGCCCCCAACCTCGGCGCACTGGCTCAAAAGTATGTCACGACAGCCGTTCCTTTTAACCTGGCGATCGATCGCGTCACTATCACCCCCGATTACTTCGGCAAGCCCGCCCGCTTCGTTCAAGTCCGCTGGATTGATTAGATAGCAGAGGCGATCGCTCAAATTCTGCAAAACCCCGACTTTTTGAAAAGGTTGGGGTTTTGGTTTGGTCGGGTTGAAGAAATAGGCTAGAACAAAGTAGCACCTGAGCTTTCTGACCATCTAATCACTCAAGCCGTATTACGCAAAATAACCCAGTGATAAGGTGATGGAGAGACGGTAAGAGGGTTTGACCGTGACAATTAAGCAGCATTTGCAAGAAAAGCGGGAAGCAATTTTGGCGGTTGCAGCCAAGCATGGTGCTTACAATGTCCGCATTTTTGGCTCCGTTGCGCGAGATGAGGCAGATGCAGCCAGTGATGTTGATTTTTTGGTTGATTTGGAACCCAATCGCAGTCTGTTTGACCTGGGTGGCTTGCTGATGGAACTGCAAGACCTGCTGGAGTGCTCTGTTGATGTCGTCACCGAAAAAGGGTTGCGGCAACGCATTCGCGATCGCGTACTCAGTGAGGCAGTGCCCTTATGAGAGACGATCGCGAAAAACTGCGTGATATTTTAGAGGCAATTGAGCGGATAAATCGTTATGCCATACAAGGCAGGCAAGCATTTGAGCAGAATGAGTTAATTCAAACCTGGTTCATTCAAAATCTACAAGTAATTGGCGAAGCGGCTCGCTCGCTTGCTCCAGAAACCAGAGAGAAATACCCAGCAATCCCTTGGACAAAAATGATTGGGATGCGAAACATCCTGACCCACAACTATTTCGAGATCGACCTTGATATTGTTTGGGTTGTTATTGAACAAGAATTGCCAACTTTAAAGCAGGCAGTAGAAACCGTTTTGAGATCGCTATAGCCAGGGGCGAGCCTTGTTAATGTTGCTCATGCTAGCGCACGTAAAAGCGCGAACAATCTCGTTTTCAACTAAGTTGCACTCTTGTTAAGGGCGATCGCTCAACTCCCAAAAACCCCGACTTTTTAATAAGTCTGGGGCTGGGGGTTAGTGTACTAGACGTGTGGTTGACTCACTGTAAGGACGTTTCGCGAAACGTCCCTGACAGCAAGACTGACATCTCTAAAGCACCACCCTCTTCCACAGGTCTAGTACAGCATCGGGTTTTGACTTTCACCCCTTATTTCAACAGTCGGAAGGAGCCGTGTATCTGTTGAATCGTCGGCACTGCGCTGGGATTTTGCTTTGTGTAAAAGCTAGTGATGGAAACCGTTTGATTGCCATAGCGCACATAGGTAGTGATTGCGTCAGGAAAATCAAAGTTCGAGTCAGTAGTCCAGCGGCGGTAAGCATCACGCCCACCCAGTTTCAAAGCACCGCGTTTGATGATGCGATCGCCCGCGTCGGTGTACTTTCCCTGCTGCGCTTTTTGAACTACCGTGTCAAACGGTTGGGGAAAGATCGCGATATCTGTCTTAATGGCCGACTGGGGAGCTGTGCCACCACCTTTGTTAAGGTCAAAGTTAGTCAGCATGAGATAGTCGGTATCCCCCGTCACCTGCCAACCCTGGGGAAATTGGATGGTGTAAAGATTGCCAGCCCGGTAGGTTTGCCAGCGAGCAGCGGTTTGCGCCTGAGCGACCGTTGACGAGAAGTCAGGCAGAGAGACAACTCCCACCAGACAAGTACCCGCGATCGCGAGGCTTAAAACAGAGTGAATTTTCATGGTCAGAGGGTTGAGTGATAGAGGTTTAGACTTTATCCGGCTGGAAAAAGTGCCACTTTACAGGGCTACCTATTTCACAACACCGACCAGGCCGCCGATTCCAAAACGGGCACCACTTTTAACCCATATTGGTCTTCAAAACTCGGCTTCTTGAGGTTGAGACTCCACAGCTCTAACGCACACTCATCGCCAATTCGAGTTGGTTCTAGCAAAAGTTTCAATTCACCCGCTTCGGGATGGTACTGGCACACAACGCGCTTAACCGCACCAATTTGACGGCGATCGAGGGCAACCGCTAATCGCAAAATTGGACTGAGTTGCTCGACAATGCGGCGATGCTTTTTGCTGGTGAGGTTGCGATAGTTTTCGTGCTTCTTTTTGGGGTTGCTCTTACGGTGATAACGAGCCAGATTGGCGATCGTCTCAATTTCGATCTCGTTGTAGCCAAGCAAATCGCTGTTGCGAATTAGATAGTAGGAATGCTTGTGATGGGAATCATGGCTGACATGGTGGCCACTGTTGTGCAAAATCGCTGCCGCCCACAGCAATTCGCGTTCTTCGTCGCCCCAGTTGTGCAGCGTGCCCTTGGTTTGATCAAAGATACTCAGAGCCAAGTCAGCCACTTGCTCACTGTGGAACAGGTTGATTCGATAGCGCTGGGCAATTCGAAGAATGCTGCGCTCTCGCACCGAGCTTTGAAACCGCATGCGGTCTTCGATTAACCCGTGGGTCAGCATCCAGTCAACAATCATCCCTTCGCGCAGCGATCGCTCACAAATCGTGATCGACTCCATCCCCAACATCAGCATCGCTTCTTGCAGGATCAGTGCCCCAGCCAGAATAATTTCAGCACGGCGATCGTTCAGCCCCGGAATTTGCAGCCGTTCGGCATAACTCATGCACCGCAAACGATTCACAATGTCTTGTAAATCCGTCAAGCTTAAACTGTAGCCCTGCAATGGGCTCGGCAATACACCAGAGGTCAGGCGCGCGTGGATGCAAGCCAGCGTCTCAATCGTGCCAGAGGTGCCAATTAAGCGGGGCAGATCATCCGGGTGAAGGTGAGATTTTAGCTCATCGACCGAGCGCTCCAACATGCCCCGAATGTAAGCCTGCAAAACCTGAAACTCGGCCTCACTAATCGGATCGGTTGTGACAAATTCAGAGGTCAGCCGCACGGCACCTACCTTTGTGCTGCTGAGACTTTGCGGTTCGTGACCATCGCCTAAAATCAGCTCGGTTGAGCCACCTCCAATATCGATAACGATATGGGGCTTTTCGTTAAACTCCATGCCTGACAGCACGCCTAAGTAGATGCGGCGAGCTTCTTCAGTCCCAGAGATGAGATTGACCCATAGACCCAATTCTTCTTCGACTCGGTGCAAAAAAGCACGCCCATTGGGTGCTTCTCGCACGGCACTGGTCGCAACCGCAATTGTGGACTCGGCATTGAGTGACTGCGCAATGGTTTGACATCGATGCAACGCCTCGATCGCCCGTTGCATTGCCGCATCGGTTAAGTTGCCAGTCGCTTTATCGCGATCGCCCAGGCGAACGGTTGTTTTCTCCTTAGCAATAATGGAAAAGCCAGGGAGAACGGGTAGCACTCGCACCACGACCATGTGGATCGAGTTGGTGCCAATATCAATTGCTGCCAGAATACGCTCGTGTTCGATAGCCATCACAGGGAAATTGACCAAACTTTTTTTGATCTTACGGACAGAACTGACCATCTCGAAAGTCTCTGTAAAATGTCTTCTTGCGATTCTGAGCTGACGCGATCACATTTCCTAAGTTCATCTGCTGCGTTTGGCAATCAGGACAAGAACCGCTGAAATTCTGAAATCGGGTCCATTTAAGCACTTTCCAGCTTGTCCTAGTACATTTAACTGCGTGCTTTTACTGGAGCTTTAGAAGAGTTTGAAGAAAGTAAAAGGGCAAGCCCAATCTTAAATCTGATTTAGAGATTCTCTGCTTATTTCATAAACTCGTTGTCGGCTTAGACGGCCCGGTAAATTTACCCATCAATTCAGGTGAAGAATCTATGCAACAATACTTGCAGTAGTTGGCTTGTACCAATGCTCCAGATTCTACACTTTTCGGATGTCCACATGGGAAGCGGTTTTGCCCACGGCAAAATCAACCCTGAAACAGGCATTAATACGCGTCTTGAAGATTTTCGTCAGACCTTGAGCGCTTGCATCGACCGGGCGATCGCCGAACCCGTCGATCTAGTCCTGTTTGGGGGAGATGCGTTTCCCGATGCAACGCCGCCGCCCTACGTTCACGAAGCGTTTGCCAGTCAGTTTCGACGCTTGGCCGATGCGGAAATTCCGGCTGTGCTACTGGTGGGGAACCATGACCAACATACACAGGGGGCAGGTGGGGCCAGTCTTTGCATCTACCGGACGTTAGGGGTGCCAGGAATTGTGGTGGGCGATCGCCTGCAAACCCACACAATTCAGACACGGAATGGAGCTGTGCAGGTCGTGACGCTGCCCTGGTTGACGCGATCGAACCTGCTCACCCGCCCCGAGACGGAAGGTTTATCCCTCGGTGAGGTAAATCGGTTATTGCTGGAACGGTTGCGGGTCGCTCTTGAAGGTGAAATTCGTCAACTTGACCCAACGCTGCCGACGGTGCTGCTGGCTCACCTCATGGTCGATACAGCGCGGTTTGGGGCTGAGCGCTTTTTAGCAGTGGGTAAAGGGTTTACGGTGCCGCTAGAGTTTCTCACACGTCCGTGTTTTGACTACGTAGCTTTAGGGCATGTTCACTGTCATCAGGTGTTGAGCCACAATCCGCCCGTGGTATATCCCGGTAGCATTGAGCGGGTTGACTTTAGTGAAGCGAAGGAAACCAAAGGCTATGTCTTCGTGAATCTGGCGAAAGGCAAAACCCACTTTGAGTTTTGCCCGCTATCGGTGCGTGCTTTTCACACCCTCGAAGTGGATCTTTCTACATTGCAGACCGATCCACAACCACGCTTGATGACCACGATTCACCAACAAGATATTCAAGATGCGGTGGTGCGTTTGGTGTATCATCTCCGCCCCCAACAAGTTGATCAGATTGATGGAGTCGCACTGCACCAGGCACTCGCGATCGCCCATACCTACACGATTCAACCCAATCTGGTCAGCCAACTTTCGCGCCCCCGTTTGCCCGAATTAGGGACAGGAGTGGGCATTCACCCGTTAGAAGCGCTGCAAGCTTACATTGATAACCGAGAGGATTTAGACGACATTTCAACGGATATTTTGACCGCCGCTCAGCAGTTGATTGCCGAAACCGACCCAGCACACATTACAATTTCCCCCAAAGATTTAACCGAGATTCCAATAGCAGAAGTTTACGAGACACAATTACGGCTGCTTTGAATCGCGTATGATGCCCTAAGATTGGTCAATGCGATCGCGCCACTTTTTCTGTTTTTCCTATGAACCGCTCTGGGGTTTCTGGTTCTGAAATATCTCTCATTCGGTTGGTTTTGATTGAAGATGACCCGTTTTTCCGGATGGGTTTAGCCGCACATCTTCAACAATTTGACGATTTGCGTCTGCTCCGCGAAGTTGATTCAGCTGTGATTGCTTTAGGGGCGATTCGCGAGGTCATTGAAGCAGCCGAGACAGAACCCGTAGTTGTACTCTTAAGTTTAGATTTGCTGGGTTCTGGAGAATCGGGTTTAGCCCTTTGTCGGCAAATTCGGGGGGCGTTTCCAACCTTGCCGATGGTGCTACTCAGCCGCCGCACCGAACCCGCCTTTCTCGCCACAGCTTACCAAACTGGCGCAACCGGATACTGTGATAAACAACGCGCGATCGCCAATTTAGTCCCCGCGATTCGTCAGGTAGCGGCTGGCTATCCCTATTGGACTGAGGGTATGCAAGCCATCACCAATCCGGTATTGCGTCGTCCTGCCCCCTCGAACCCCATTCCCCCCAACCAAACTGCGCTGGCAGTTCTGCGCCGTAATTTGCGGCTTTCTGGGGTGCAGCAAATTGATGCCGCGATCGCCGAAATTGACGCGCAACTCCGCTATCCTCAACTGTCTTTGCTGGATGAGTTGGTCTTGACAGGGCGACGGCGAGAGTTGTTTGCGGCGCGTTGGTTGCTGCACCGCTTACTCGCGAACCCTAGAGAAACACAGATTCCCTATGAGTCGGTTGCAAGCTCCGCTGAGAGAGCTGCTGTGACTGAGCCAGTTGCATCAATGGGCGATCGCGCCATGCCTCCAACGAGTCCGCCACCAACGCGACCCACTGCAACATCGCCATCCGCAGAAGGGGCAATGGTGCGGAGTGCGGCTCCGATTGAGCCAGTTGCCACGGCAGCGATGCGATCAATCCAGGCATCGTTATTTGACTCAACTAGCAGTAAGCTGCAAGCGCGGCTTTACAACTTGACGGATGCTCCGCTCGAAATTGACATTCTCCGCGACGACAAAAAGCGAGAATTGCTCTACATCATTCTGCGTCGGTTTGAGACCGTGTTAGACGAATTACGGTTTTCGCAAATCTCGTCGGAGGCGGTAGAGACACGCAGGTCTGAGATTTTGCATGACCTCTGGCAGCAATCCCTGATTGATTTTTTGGGACGCTATTCAACCTTCCCCACCCAGGACGGTGAAGTCGCTGTGGTGGATCGGTTGTTGAATGATGGCGATCGCATCCAAACCGCGATTCTGGAACCCATTCCGTTTGTGGTTGAGCTGGTGCAACACCTCGTCTTTCAAGCGCCGCTTACCATTGATGATGCTGTTTTTGCACCGGGTAGTGTGGAGGCGATGACCCGTGCCGAAATGATTTTGCACCATCTGATGGTTCAGATTGCTAACGCGGTAATTCAACCCTTACTCAATCGCTTTGGCAATATTGAGCTAGTCAAACAAACCTTTTTTGACAAACGGCTTCTCTCTACGCGAGAAGTTGAGCGCTTTCGCAATAACCTGTCCTGGCGCTATCGCACTGAGAAATACCTGACTGAACCTACCGCCATTTTTGAGAGCCGCCAGAACCTCTATACACTGACAGAAGCCGGAATTGCCCGCAACTCTGTTTACGCCCCGCGCAATGGCGAACTGGAGAAATTAACTGGCATTCCGCTGGTGGTGACGCTGGTGCTAGAAGGACGAGACGCGATCGCCCCCCGAGTTCGTGCGGCGGTTGCGTTTATCGGCAGTGGCGTCGTCTACGTACTCACTGAGGTGATTGGGCGCGGCATTGGTTTAGTCGGGCGTGGCGTTATTAAGGGCATCGGCAACTCTTTGCAAGACGCTCGGTTTAACCGCATGAATCGAGATGGCGGACGCTGGCGTTAGGTAGGCTCTTGGCTGAGGCTGCTTTGTGGGATGTCTGATAGCGGCAGGTGTTGTTAGTTCCAGTGTTTAATGAAAGGGGTTAAGGGTGGAGTAAGAACCCTGCTGCGCAGGCTTAAGTCACATTTGCCCTTCTATTCAGAAAGCGGTTCGCCAGGTTAGGCCGCTCTTGTCAAGCGATTGGTATAACTCACTACGCTCTATTCGGCTGGCGAAAAATCCCAAACACCGACGTGTACCCATGCAAGAACGTATTACTGCCGACTGGGCCAATCTCCCCGTTGCAGAAAAAGCCCCCTAAAGGAATCGGCAAGTACCGGGCAAATAAGCTCGAATCAAAGTCAGGCTCATCATAAAGCCCTTCACCACGCCCCAGACACGAAAACATCAGCGCCCCGATTGGGGCAGGTTGCCCTTCTGATTCTCGAACGTAACGCGTCAACAGCATCTCCAGATCTTCGGCTGATGTTTCAGCGTCGCGCAGGTGAAACTGAATCCGCTGTCCCGGACGAATGCGATCGCCAATTGCGATCGCACCAACGCGTGGATCCACCCCCAACAAATTACGAATTAAGAAATCGCCTTGCTCTAACTTGGACTTAAATTCATTTTGGGCAATGCCAACAAACACATAGTTGCGTTGGGCTAACTCGCGATCGTCATCGCTCAAGTCTTGAATCAAGTCCTGCAAAACTTCTAGCGGGGTTTGCTTTTTAGCCGATGGGTTATCTCCGCCAACTAGCACCGCCTCGTTTTCCTGCTTTTCAACACTCAAAACGATATTGCGCTCGCCTTCCGTCACCCGATAGGGATGCCCAATCGGTCGGCACCCTTGCGCCACAATACTTTCAATCACGATGTTGCCGCTCAATGCCAGCCCCACCACGCCATTGCTTTCTAACTCACCTTCACAAAATAAACCCACGTTATTGCCAGCCGCACCACCACTGGCTAGGCCACCTACTTTGACCGCACCAGGATAGGCATAGTCTAAGCCTTGCAGCAGGTCGTTTAAGCGTCCGGCAAACGGGTCTGCTAACAAAACAAAGTGCGGTTCTTCACTCGGCGCAACCCCGATCGCGTCCACCCAAACATCGGGCGAGCCATCCAGGTCAGGCAATTCGTCCGTTTCAATAAAGAAAGGGTGAATATTGACACCAGGCAAGGTTGCCAGAACCAGACTTAGGGCAGGGTCATCATCCTCAATCTCTTTAGGGCGATCGCTCGCATCAACCCCAATAATGCCGCCCCCACTACAACCGACAATGGGCACCCCCGGTAGTCGCTCCTCTAACAGAGGCAGCAGCCGGGGAAACTCACTCGCAAACGAGGTCGAGATAAACACAAAACCCAAGTCAGGCGACATCTTCAAGCGATCTTGCGCCTGCTCGATGACTTCGGCAACTGCCGCTTCAAGTGATGGGCGCGTCGAAAGAGCGCTAACCCACTTCATCGAGTTGGTTTGAGAGACCTCCACCATACCGTCCCTTGTGCTGAAATGTTTACAAAACAGAGTACCTGGAAATGGCACCGCTTACAGCAAATCCCAGCAATTCTCATTTTGAAACATTTGTACTGTAGCCAGAGTGTCTAAAGACTTGTGCACTCAATGTTATAAACGGCAGAATGCGGGTTTCAGCCATTCATAAACGTTAAAACCGGACGTTTTTATGAGAATCATTCTC
>DVDV01000048.1 GCA_015296075.1 Leptolyngbyaceae cyanobacterium M33_DOE_097
CAGTATGGCATGAGCGTATGGGCTGATTGGGTGCTCCGCTTGATTGCCCTCAAACCTCATAAACGGCTTTATTTTCAGCGTGGGTTTCGTGCCCTATCCCTCTTCCAGCAAGCTCTCTAGCCATGTTGTCACCCGTTAAGGTGTAGATAAGGGATTTGCAAACAAATAAGATGCCAGTGCTAAAACCTTCTGTTGTAAGGTTGGGCATGCCAAACCCCTACAATGGGGTGACATTTACTTGCAATCCCTAAGATGTTTGGATAAGCCTTCCCCTACTAGGGGCGTTGTCTCCGATGGAAACGCTGCGCGAACGCGAAAAGATTACGGAATTCGTACGTTCGCTCAGCAACGCCCCAACGAGGTGTCAAGGGCACATGCACTTCAATCTCCAATAAAGTTTTCTGTCTCAAGCGGACTTTTATACCGAGCCTTTACCCACCTTCGTCGATGCTTTAGCGTTCGTTCGTCGGCGCTTGTGACAAGTTCAACTGCTGACTTCGGTTAATGCATTATGCTGTCTGACTGGATAAGCTCCAATTCATGGCATAGCCTTTTACGAAAGCTTAAGCAACTCCTGAAAAGGTGTCTTGAAACTCAGTCACCATAGATAAATGGCCTGCCACAAAAAACTCAATCCGCAAATTGCTAAATTCCAGCAGGTCCCCATCTTCGATTGGCCGGGGCTTTTGCGGAGCTAACTTACGCCCATTGACCCGTGTGCCATTGGTGCTACCAACATCGGTAATGTAAAACCCTTCGCCAGGTCGGTGCCCGATCGCGGCATGTAATCGCGAGATGGAGCTATCTGCCAGACAAATCGCACAGGTTGAATCACGCCCAATTAACCACCCGGCTGAAGTATCTGTTACATGGGTAGCACAGCCATCCGGCAAGTTTGTCACCAAAAACGCTGTCCGACCTGTAGTAACAGCTTGAACATAAAAAGAACTAACCTCACATCGTTTAGGTGCATCTAATACAGGATTAATGATGGTTTCTACGCGGCTCATATCAGACCCAAAGTCTTTGATTAACAAATGCGTTAACTTGGGGTTTTGCGAAAGAAATCTAAGGGTGCGTAGGTTGAGGGCATTCAACTTATTTGTATCTAACATGGCTCAAATGGGTAGGGACAGTCTCTTGAAATGGAGAATCCTTGTCTTCGTTGTCACAGCTAGATCAATCTTGCGACTGAGAAGGAAACACAGCTTTATGAGGGTAAATCCTGTCACCGTGCTACCTAGAAAGTTAGAGAAGAGACTTCTCGCTTTCATGTCTAGCGGTGGATGTCACCCTTCACCCATTTAGGTGAGTAGATTTACTATGTTGAATAAAACCTAGAATTACGTTTGATACAAGAGCGTTAACAAGAACTTGGTATAACTTTTACAGGATGTTTACGATGTTGCAATTGTGACTAAGTTGTTTAAAGGTGTGACTAAATTTTACTGATGAGAGGAATTTTTTTTGTAGGTTGCCTAGCCCAGCCGATCGCGCAACCAAAGCGCCAAGAGCGGTAATGTCAGGCGATAGCCATACTCAGCACCGTAAACAAGTCCCTTTTGCTCGAGGCTAGCCAGGGCACCTTGCAAGCCACCTCCCCTAGACAAACGATGTTTCCGAATATACTCTTGTGACTGCGGACTAGGGGTTGGGTCAAGGGCAAGGCTTTCAAGCACCCGCACCTGGCTGGGCGGTAACAATAAAATTAAGGACTCAAACGTTACAGATAAGTCTTGCACCAGGGCTTGAGCTGCTTGCTTGACATGTTCTGGTTTGATCACAAAAGGTTGACGAGCCGATAGGGATAGCTGCGATCGCGTCTCCAAGCAAATTCGGCGAGCTAGCGTCATTGCATCGCCAAAATTGCCTTGAACGTAGCTTAAAAATAGATCCAGCGATCGCCCGTCTGCATCAAATACCAGCTGCTCAGTTATGAGGGTAGACACCAACCAGTCTGATAACGCCTCATTATTAAGCGGCCCTAAGAAAACGACCTGCATATTACTGTGTTGCACCCATCGCTCAGCAACCGTTGCAATCAGGGTATAGCTGACTCGGTCTTGAATCTGAATTTCCTGGCGCAGGTAAGTTTGCCATTTTTCGCCACGATCCCAAGAGCGAATGTGAGGAAAGTTTTGAAACACGATGACAACGCGGCAGTTAAGCCACTCGGCCAGCGTTTGGGGTAAAGAAATGAGTTTTTGAAATAATTCCCATTCGTCTGCTTCAGGCAACCATTGCAAGCCATCTGTCGCCACAGGTGGCACCCAAAAGAGCGCCTGTTTTGTACACCAAGAACGGATTAACGCCTGCTCAGCCGCTTCTGAAAACGTACTGACAATTTCAGCCGCGATCAAATGCAAAAACCGGGTGCTATCTGTAGCTCTTAAACAATCAATATCGATCAGGCGAAAGTTGCTAACCTGCGCCGCATAACGAATTAACGTGCGCCTCCCACTACCAGGAACGCCCGCCAGCAACAAATCACCATCTTGCTCAAGAATATGACGTACTTTTGCAAGCTCAGCCTGCCGACCCACTAAAACGGAAGGAACTAAAAGGTTGGCAGTCATGGCAAAAAAATTTTGAATAGACAAATCGCTCAGGCCCCAAAAGCACTAAGTCAGAAGAAGAATTATTTTTCAATGTGAATTAAATTATTCTGTACACTATTAAGTTAACACTAATTAATAGTGCTAGAAATTTGAGTTTAGCACTATGATCAGGTGCTATAGGTGTTTTAACGTTCAACCCACTCTCACCAATGACTGTAGAATCTTTGCCACCTCATTCAGGGAACCCCTGGCACACCTTAAGTGTGGAAAACGTCGTGCAAGACCTTCAGAGCGATCGCAACGACGGGTTATCGACTCAACGAGCGGCTGAGTTGCTTCAGCAATATGGCCCTAACGAGCTGACGGAAACCCGCGGTCGCGGCCCCTTGCAAATTTTGCTTGATCAGTTCACCAACATCATGTTGTTGCTGCTGATTGCGGTCGCTGTTATTTCAGGGGTTCTAGATTTTCTGGATCTACAAGAAATTCAAGCAAAAGGCGAGATTCCTTTCAAAGATACGATCGCCATTCTTTCAATCGTGATTTTGAATGGTCTGCTGGGTTATTTGCAAGAAAGCAAAGCCGAAAAAGACCTGGCCGCCCTCAAAAGGATGGCTTCTTCACGGGTGCGGGTTTTACGGGATGGTAAACCGCTGGAAATTGATTCAAAGCAGCTCGTTCCGGGTGACGTGATGCTGCTAGAGGCGGGTGTGCAGGTTGCCGCTGATGCTCGCTTGATGGACGTGGCAAACCTCCAAATTCGAGAATCCGCTCTGACGGGCGAAGCTAACGCCGTTAACAAACAGGCAAATACAGTCCTGGCTGAAGACACACCGCTGGGCGATCGCATCAACCTTGTCTTTCAAGGAACAGATGTAGTGCAGGGGCGCGGAGCTGCTATTGTCACTAACACTGGCATGAAGACGGAACTGGGTCGCATCGCAACCTTGCTACAGTCCGTTGAAACTGAAGAAACGCCTTTACAGCAACGGATGGATCAGTTGAGCAAGGCGCTCGTCTCCGGAGCCATGATTCTTGTTGCTTTCGTAGTGATCGTGGGCGTTTTGGTGCTGGGTTGGCAACGCTGGAAAGAGTTGCTCGAAGTGTCGCTCAGTATGGCTGTGGCGATCGTGCCCGAAGGCCTACCTGCGGTGATTACCGTGACGCTGGCGCTGGGGACTCAGCGGATGGTGCGCCGGAATGCGTTGATTCGCCGCTTACCTGCGGTTGAAACTTTAGGCTCTGTGACAACCATTTGTTCTGATAAAACGGGAACCCTGACCCAAAACAAGATGGTTGTGCAGAAGGTGTTTACCAGCCGCACCGCTTTGCGAGTAACCGGGCGCGGGTACGACCCTGAAGGCAGCTTTTACGCTGCCGAAGACATTACGGATACGGCCCCGATCGATCCACAAAGCAATCCTGAGCTATTAAACCTGCTGATGGCTTGTACCGTCTGTAACGACGCTGTGCTGCAAAAAGAAGCAGGCGAATGGGCAATTTTGGGTGACCCCACCGAAGGGGCTTTACTGACTCTGGCGGGTAAGTCCGGTTTGCGGAAGGATCAGCTAGAACAAAAGATGCCGCGTGCGAGTGAGTTTCCCTTCTCGTCAGAGCGGAAACGGATGAGTGTGATCGTTGAAGTCAGCGGTGAGCAACCGACTGGCGGCAATGTCGCGCGCTACATGATGTTTACCAAAGGTTCGCCTGAACTGGTGCTAGAACGTTGCACTCAAGTTCAAGTGGGGGAGAATGCTCAGCCGATTACGCAAGAACAACGCGATCGCATCCTAGAGCAAAATAACCAGCTTGCAAAGAACGGTCTGCGGGTCTTGGGTTTTGCGTGTAAGCCGTTAAACGAAATCCCCCCGGCAGAATCAGACGAAGCCTCTGAAAAAGAATTGGTTTGGTTGGGTTTGGTCGCGATGTTAGACGCCCCCCGACCGGAAGTGCGGGATGCTGTTGCCCGATGCCGCACCGCAGGCATTCGTCCAGTCATGATTACCGGAGACCACCAGTTAACCGCGAAAGCGATCGCCGTTGATCTGGGTATTGCCTATGAGGGCGATCGGGTGGTGACGGGGCGAGAGCTGGAGAAGATGGATCAGCCGACCTTAGACAAAGAGGTTAATGACGTCAGCATCTATGCGCGGGTTGCCCCTGAGCATAAACTGCGGATTGTGCAAGCCTTGCAACGCCAAAATCAAATCGTCGCTATGACGGGAGATGGTGTGAATGATGCCCCAGCACTGAAACAAGCCGATATTGGGGTAGCAATGGGGATCACTGGTACAGACGTGAGTAAAGACGCCAGTGATATGGTCTTGTTAGACGATAACTTTGCCACAATTGTCTCTGCCACAGAAGAAGGTCGGGTGGTTTACACCAACATTCGCCGCTTTATCAAATACATCTTGGGAAGCAACATTGGCGAACTGTTGACGATCGCAGCCGCACCTCTCTTGTTTGGTACAGGAGCCAGCTCCGATTTAGGTGTACCCCTGACCCCACTCCAAATCTTGTGGATGAACCTCGTGACAGACGGCTTGCCAGCGCTTGCATTAGCTGTAGAACCAGCTGAACCGAATGTGATGAAACGTCCACCCCATGATCCTGGCGAAAGTATTTTTGCCCGTGGTTTAGGGTTGTATATGATTCGGATTGGTTTGATCTTGGCGATCTTGGCAATCACTCTCATGGCCTTTTCGCATGGCTACGTCAAATCGCTCTATGGGCCAGGAGACGAACGTTGGAAAACCATGGTCTTCACAACCCTGTGTATTGCGCAAATGGGTCATGCTTTAGCAATTCGTTCTAACTCGCGTTTAACGATTGAGCTAAACCCATTCACAAACCCATTCTTGTTAGCGGCGGTTATTTTCACCACGCTCTTACAATTGGCGCTGGTCTATGTACCGCCCCTGCGTTCCTTCTTTGGCACTCACTTCTTAACTGGAACTGAGCTTCTCATCTGTCTTGGTTTCAGTATGCTGATGTTTGTTTGGGTTGAGCTTGAAAAGTTGGTCTACCGCTGGTTTATTAAACGTCGAGCTGCCTAACTCAGAGCGATAAGGCAATCAAACAATTAAGCTGGGCTAGCGGCATCGATTTCGGTTCGAGCGATCGCTAACCCAGCTTTTGTTTTGGAAGCACTAAATGTTGATCAGCCTGTTTTCAGACCTTATTACATGCCAGAAGGCGATTTCTCCTGAAGCTGTTTATAAGAACACTTCACTGTAATCTTTAAATTACTTTGAGCCTTTCCACTTGCAATGTAAGGAATCCCCGCATCAGCGCTCAGGTTAACGCCAAATTCTAAAGTAACTTCTTCAACATTGGCTGTACCGATATTCTTAAATGCACTGAGGCAGTAATGCGTATAGGTGCGGATAGTACTTTGCAGGATTTGCATCGATTGAGCAGGATTAACCGCTTGTGCAGGTCCGCCACCACCCCAACCTTTTGAGCCATTACGTGGCATTTCTCCTGAATCTATTGGAGTCGAAGCCAGCACGGGTGCTGTTACAGAGTCTTCTGCTTCAATGTATATGACAACTCCATCTTCAATCTGCATTGGAACAACTTTACTCATAGCACCCCTACCCAAACAATCTGTTATTTCTTCGCTGAGAGTGCCCAAATTACAAGGTCAGTTGACACGGGTTTCACCCTTGAGGGGTTAGACCCCTTCATCATTTGCCGCTGAAGTTCAATTCTCTAGAAAGACGCCCCCAAAATCGATAGAATCAGGGCTGCATTTTTGCGGTGTGACACGAAATCAATTGTGATGACCCATCAACAGCTTGCAGGATTGGTATTAGCGATCGCCGCTGGCCTCGACTATAGCATTGGCGATCCCTGGCATTGGTGGCACCCGGTGCAGGGGATGGGGTGGTGCATTCAACAGTTTACGCAACGGGTATTTAAAGCCGAGCGATCGCCCCAAGCTGAGAAACTGGCAGGTGTTTTTTTAGGGGTTGGGCTGATTGTCGGCAGTGGGGCGATCGCATGGCTTCTTCAAAGCATGGGGCGATCCATTCATCCTGCTGTCGGTATTGCAATTGAGAGTGTCATGCTTGCCAGTTGCTTTGCCGGACGTAGCCTGAGAGACGCCGCCCAAACTATTTTGAAAAGCTTGCAAACGCAAGATTTAGAAACAACTCGCAAGCAGTTAGCCATGTACGTTGGGCGTGACACTGCCAGCTTAACCGAACCCGAAATTTTGCGAGCGGTGTTAGAAACAGTGGCCGAAAACGCAACTGATGGGGTACTGGCTCCCCTGTTTTATGCCATTTTGGGCGCTTTTTTAGGAATTGGCAGCGTGCCCCTTGCATTTGCTTACAAAGCAGCCAGTACGCTTGATTCGATGGTGGGCTACCGCGAAGCCCCCTACACACATATTGGTTGGTTTAGTGCCAAAACCGAAGATCTTTTGACCTGGCTTCCTTGCCGTCTCACCGTTTTAACCCTGGCGCTTTTCTCAGGTAGATCGATGTATGTCTGGCAAGTCTGTTGCCGGGATGCCCCACAAGACCCAAGTCCCAACTCGGGCTGGAGCGAGTGTGCCTATGCAGCCGCTCTAGACGTTCAGTTAGGGGGAGAAAACACCTACCGGGGGGTAATTAAATCAAAACCGCGATTGGGCAATGCCATCCAACCGATTACTCCAGAGCGAATTCAGATGGCGTTGCGATTGACTCGATTCAGTTTTTTAGTGTGGTTAGTGGGGGCGATCGCGGGCTTAACCCTTTTACCAAGCTAGACGTAGATCTCTTTGAGGTCTGGTGAACCAGGCTTGAGATTTCAAAAACGATTGCTTGATTGTTTCCTTTTGCCCCCCCTCAAACGTTTGAATCCCGTACTTTTGATTCTGACTTGCTCAGACTAGAATGAGTCAATGGTCAACCTGGGAGAGTTTTTGTGGATACCACCGAAATAAAAAAAGAAGCCAATTTACTCTACAAAGAATTAGCTCCTTTACTACAGTTTGATCGCAAATTAGAAGAGATCATCCTTGAGGATCTTGCAAAAGTTATTCAAATTTGTGGCAAGAGCAGTGGAAAAATTACAGCTAATGAATTGCTCGCATTTTTATCAGTCTATGCCTTGATTAAAGATGATCAAGATAAGCTCTATGCTGTGATGTATTTATGGGATTCTCCTGGTGAGCAGCGGCTAAATTATCAAAAAGAAGCAATGCGGCTATTGTTAGAGTTAATTGATAAAAACTCTGAAAAACAGACTCTTAGGCTCCCCAGTTTATTAGAAAAGATTGACCAAGAGAACAAGACAAACTTTAAAGAGAAGACCGTTAACGCGCTTTATCGATTTGCCCAGATTGTTGTCAAGTCAGATGACTTAATTACGATGTCTGACCTCGACGCCCTTTCACAAATCTGGCGCGAATTGCATAACTCCACATCGGCAGAAGCTAAAAAAGCTGAAACTTCAAATGCCGACAACAACAAAAAAACAACCGAACCACCTGCCGAAGATAGTCTAGAAAAAGTATTAGAAGAACTGCATGAGTTAGTTGGGTTAGAGAATATCAAAACCGAAGTACAGACGTTAACAAACTTTCTCAAAGTTCAAAAAGTTCGGATTGAACGCGGACTCGCAACAACCAATGTTTCACTTCACTGTGTGTTTTGTGGCTCTCCCGGCACTGGAAAAACAACTGTAGCGCGGCTAATGGGTCGCATACTCAAGGCACTCAGCTTCTTAGAAAAAGGTCACCTGGTTGAAACCGATCGCGCTGGAATGGTAGCGTCTCACATTGGTGGTACGGCTGAAAAAGTCAGCAAGCTGGTTGATTCCTCTCTCGACGGGGTGTTGTTTGTTGATGAAGCCTACGCCCTTAAAGGCAACACCTCCAGTCAGGATTTTGGGCAAGAAGCGATCGATACCTTACTGAAACGGATGGAAGACTATCGCGATCGCCTCGTTGTTGTTGTGGCGGGCTATACTGAGCCGATGTCCATCTTTATTACAGCAAATCCCGGTTTAAAGTCGCGCTTTAACCGCTACTTTTACTTTGAAGATTACACGCCTGATGAGTTAGTCGCTATCTTTAATCGGTTTTGCAAGAGTAGCAATTTTCAACTCACTAACGAAGCAACCGACAAGCTAAAAAATCTGTTTTCTAAGTTATACGAAGACCGCGATCAAACGTTTGGCAATGCGCGACTCGCTCGTAACTTATTTGAGAAAACAATTGAGCAGCAAGCCAATCGGTTAGCGGTTATTTCTAACAACTTGACAGATGAAGTATTGACCACAATCCTACCGGAAGATATCCCTGAAGTGTTGCCAGAACCCCCCAAATCTCTAGCAATAGAGGCGTAGTTGCCTACGCCCCTGGTTCGCTTTACGATCCTTCTCTGAGTTTTTCTAGTACGCTGCGATCTTCAAGGGTTGAGGTATCGCCTGAAACCTCTTCACCCGAAGCGAGCGATCGCAACAACCGCCGCATAATTTTGCCAGAGCGGGTTTTGGGTAACGCATCCGCAAACCGAATCTCACCGGGACGCGCGATCGCCCCAATTTCACTCACGACATGCTGCTTCAGCTCTTTTGCCAGGGCTTCGCTCGGTGTCTGAGAGCCTTCGAGGGTAACAAAAGCCACGATATCTTGCCCTTTAACTTCATCGGGTTTGCCGACGACCGCTGCTTCTGCCACGGCGGGGTGTGATACCAGAGCTGACTCAATTTCCATCGTGCCAAGGCGGTGCCCGGCGACGTTGATCACGTCATCAACCCGACCCATCACCCAAAAATAGCCATCTTCATCGCAACGGGCGCCATCTCCAGCAAAGTAGATGTACTTGCCATCCACCGGGGGAATGTGCTCCCAGTAAGTGCGACGAAACCGGTCGGGATCGCCATATACCGTTCGCATCATGCCAGGCCAGGGATAGCGCACCGCTAAGTAGCCCCCTTCGTTGTTGCCAACAGTGTTACCATCGAGATCCACCACATCCGCCAAAATGCCAGGGAACGGTAGCGTTGCCGAGCCAGGTTTCGTGGCGATCGCGCCAGGTAGAGCAGTAATCATGATACCGCCCGTTTCAGTTTGCCACCAGGTATCAACGATAGGGCAGCGTTCGCCCCCAATCACCGTGTGGTACCACATCCACGCTTCGGGATTAATCGGCTCCCCAACCGTACCCAACAACCGCAAAGACGAGAGATTGCGCGAGTTGGGATGCTCATCCCCCATTTTGATAAAGGCGCGAATAGCCGTCGGTGCCGTGTAGAAGACCGTTACACCATACTTCTCGATCACATCCCAAAAACAGCCAGGATTGGATGCTCGTGGCGCACCCTCATACATCAGAGTAGTAGCGCCATTTGAGAGCGGCCCGTAAACGATATAGCTGTGTCCCGTAATCCACCCAACGTCAGCCGTACACCAATAAACATCTGTATCTTGCAGGTCAAAGATCCACTGCGTGGTTATGTGGGTGTAGAGGTTGTAGCCTGCGGTCGTGTGAACCACCCCCTTCGGCTTGCCTGTACTGCCCGATGTGTAGAGGATAAACAGCAAATCTTCGCTGTCCATCGGCTCAGCCGGACAATCTGCCGACATCTTCGGTTGCAACTCATGCCACCAAACATCCCGCTCAGCCTGCATTGCCACCTCTTGCCCGGTGCGCTTCACCACTAGCACCTTCTGCACAGACGGGGCGCTGTTATCGGCCAGGGCTTTGTCTACCTGGTCTTTGAGCGGAACGATCGCATCTTTCCGCCAGCCCCCATCGGCAGTAATTACCGCTTTGGCTTCAGCATCGACCAGGCGATCGCGCAAAGCTTCTGCACTAAAACCACCAAACACGACCGAGTGAGCCGCCCCAATCCGCGCACAGGCCAGCATCGCGATCGCCGCTTCAGGAATCATCGGCATGTAGATGCCCACGCGATCGCCCTTTTGCACACCCAACGATTTTAGAGCGTTAGCAAACTGGCACACTTCTCGGTGCAGTTGGGCATAGGTTAACGTGCGCGAGTCACCCGGTTCGCCTTCCCAGATCAAAGCCGCTTTGTTTTTACGCCAGGTTGTCAGGTGGCGATCGAGACAGTTATAGGAAATATTCGTTTTGCCATTGACAAACCACTTCGCAAAGGGCGGTTGCCAGTCAAGCACCGTATCCCATTTTTGAAACCAGTGCAGTTCTTTTTCAGCCAGCTCAGCCCAAAATGCTTCGGGATTTGCCTTTGCCTTTTCATAAAGCTGTTTATATTCATCCAGACTTTTTACCCGCGCTGCTTGCGAAAATTCGGCAGACGGTTCAAATAAGCGCTCTTCATGAAGAATCGATTCAATCGTCGGTTGTGACATTGCGCGTTCCACAAGGTTGACAAAGGGTGGCTCCCCATTCTCTGATGCGATGAGAGAAGCAAGAACCACTCATAAACATACTTCAGTTCTTTAGCTCGTAAACGCAACCCTGTGTTGCAGTTCGTTAAAGTTTTGAGACTTTTCGGCTCCCCATTTTCCCAGCAATTCTCATTTTGAAACATTTGTACTGTAGCCAGAGTGTCTAAAGACTTGTGCACTCAATGTTATAAACGGCAGAATGCGGGTTTCAGCCATTCATAAACGTTAAAACCGGACGTTTTTATGAGAATCATTCTC
>DVDV01000097.1 GCA_015296075.1 Leptolyngbyaceae cyanobacterium M33_DOE_097
GAGAATGATTCTCATAAAAACGTCCGGTTTTAACGTTTATGAATGGCTGAAACCCGCATTCTGCCGTTTATAACATTGAGTGCACAAGTCTTTAGACACTCTGGCTACAGTACAAATGTTTCAAAATGAGAATTGCTGGTTACAAGTTGAAGCGTTTGCCAGAGAGCTGGCGCACGCAATCCATCCGGAAGGTTCATCATCTTTTCGCGAAATTACAAAGAAATGTTGCAAATAGCTTCTATTTTCCGTTGCGGGGTTATACCCTTCAGCATCCTATTAAGAGGAGAGTAAAAAATTGCCGGATTGTTCTGAGTAGCGGTGTTACATACCTAATGGCACCGATACTCAACTCGACTTGACTCGCTACTTTGCATAAAGGACGCACAACGACCAATGGAAAAAGTACTGTTCATTCTGGCAGAACTCGATGATGATGACATCGACTGGATTCTAGAAAATGGAAATCGTGAACTCATTTCAGCCGGAACGGTGCTGATCGACGAAGGAAAACCCATTGATGCCGTCTACATTTTGCTCGAAGGAGAATTAAGCGTAAAAACAGTTGCAACGGGCGATCGCGAGTTAGCCAGCCTTTTAAGTGGCGAAGTAGTGGGTGAGATGTCATTCATTGACACCCGCCCCCCTTCGGCAACCGTCATTGCTAAACAAGAATCAATTGTACTATCGATTCCCCGTTGGTATTTAGCCGACAAACTAAAGCAAGATGTGGGGTTTGCCTCGCGTTTCTACCGAGCAATGGCGGTCTTTCTTTCCCATCGCTTACGCCTCACCGTGAAGCAATTAAGCGCTCCTTCGATTGGCAGCAGTAAAGATCTACCCGATCACGAACTGGCTCAGGAAGCACAAGCAGGTGTGGCTCTCGCCAAAACACGGCTTGATTGGCTGTTACGTCGGCTTAAGGATGGTTGCTAAAAGCCTGGAACAGTTGTAGAACTATTTCTACGTGAAATTCGCTATTTGTAATCTTTCTATGAAGCTGGGGCACCCTGAGATCAAGGTAGTTAGTCCTTCCCATGCCCATTTCTGCCCTCAGGAGTTGCCCATGTACGATGATCCGGTACTGCTTGAAAAGATTCGTCAACAGTTTGACAGTGCCCCTTACCCTAATACTCCCCTCGACTCAAACCCTCAAGGCAAACACGACCTTCTTTTCATTCATAGCTTAGTTACTCCCTATTACCTGCGGTTTCAACAACCAACGGATACCCGTGGCAAGGTGATTTTAGATGCCGGATGTGGGAGCGGCTACAAGTCTTTAGTCTTAGCGATCGCCAATCCAGGAGCCAAAATTGTTGGCATTGACTTATCCCATCAATCCGTCGATTTGGCTCAAAAACGCTTGCAGTACCATGGCATCGACAACGCCGAGTTTCATGTCATGCCGATCGAAGATTTGCCAAGCTTAGGCATGAAATTTGACTACATCAACTGTGATGAGGTTCTCTATCTTTTCCCTAAAATTGCCAATGCTTTGCGGGTGATGAAATCTGTTCTAACTCCTCAAGGCATTATTCGGGGCAACCTCCACAGTGCGTTGCAAAGAGCGACCCACTTCCGCGCTCAGCAGTTGTTTAGTCTAATGGGGTTACTCGACTCAAACCCAGAAGAGATGGAAGTTGAAATCGCACTAGATACGATGCGATCGCTCAAAGATGTCGTTGATATTAAACGAAAAACCTATGATCGCGAACGGTATGAGAGTGATGACAAAACCCACTTAGTGCTGATGAACTACTTATTTCAGGGCGACAAAGGCTACACCATTCCTGAGCTTTTTTCGGCCCTGCGTGAGGCTGACCTTGACTTTATCAGCATGGTGAATTGGCGGCAGTGGAACTTGCTTGAACTGTTCAAAGATCCAAATGATTTGCCTGCTTTTTGGGCCATGAGCTTGCCAGAACTGAGCGCTGAACAGAAACTTCAAGTATTTGAGTTAATGCATCCTGCCCATCGCTTGCTCGATTTTTGGTGTACTCACCCAAATTTACCAACCCCATCCCCCTTATCCAGCTGGAGCGATACCGATTGGCAAAAAGCGGTGATCCACCTGCATCCAGTCGGTTCATGGCAACTTTTGGTGATCCAGTAAATTGCTCCAAGGTAAGACCGTCAATTGAGTTCAACCTGCCAGCAAGAATCGGCGGCTTAGTAGCGCCAACCCCGCTCGACCGTACATTTGACGCTTAATCATCTTCAAC
>DVDV01000104.1 GCA_015296075.1 Leptolyngbyaceae cyanobacterium M33_DOE_097
GAGAATGATTCTCATAAAAACGTCCGGTTTTAACGTTTATGAATGGCTGAAACCCGCATTCTGCCGTTTATAACATTGAGTGCACAAGTCTTTAGACACTCTGGCTACAGTACAAATGTTTCAAAATGAGAATTGCTGGCTTCAGCAACCGCTCCGTAGTCACACTCGGCAGCTCATAATACACCTCATCCTGCTCAATCTGGCGATAGCGGCTCGCAGACAGGTCATACTTATTCGCCTTCACCTGTGCCTTCTCTACCCAAAACTGCCGATTAAGCTGGTTAATTTCGGCTTGCAGCGGAGCCATCTGATCATGCAACACCGTCAACTTTTGCTGATCTACCTCCAACGCAGTGCGGGTTGCCTCATCATCCTCTGGCGCGATCGCATTCTCAAACATCAGCCGATTAATTTCTTTTTGCAGCCTCAATCGTTCTGCCTTGAGTGGAGCAATCTGAGTTTTCAACTCTGCCAACCGCTGCGATCGCTGGGCGGTAAATTGGGTGTCAAACCGATGCTTCCAGCAGCGCAACACATCCGGAATATCGTTTTGTTCTGGCGTGGGCTGGCGCTTGTCATCGAGCGAAAACCCATCATGATCCATGTCATAAAACCAGATGCGATCGGTCGTGCCACCACGGGTGAAAATCAAAATTGCCGTAGACACCCCCGCATAGGGTTTAAACACGCCGCTCGGCATTGACACCACTCCATCCAACCGATTCTCTTCAATAATTTTCTCGCGAATCGCCTTATGGGCATTGCTGGAGCCAAACAGCACCCCATCCGGCACAATCACCGCACAGCGTCCGCCCATGTCCAGCACCCGCAAAATCAGATGCAAAAACAGTAGCTCAGTTTTCTTCACCTTTGCCGGAAAGCTGGTATTGATGTCTGACTCATCCATCTTTCCCTTAAAGGGTGGATTCATCAGCACCACATCCAGCGTCTTCTCATCGTTAAACGACTTCGACAACGTATCTTTGTAAAAAAACCGGGGTGACTGAATTCCGTGCAGCATCAGGTTCATCGAGCCAATCCGCAGCATCGTCATGCCCGAATCGTTATCGTAGGCAGTCAGTGCATCGGTTTGCAAGAATTTGCGCTCTTCTGGTTTCAGGCGATCTCCCACTAAATGCTTCTGCCCTTTCTCGTCTACCAATAGGTCTGGACTAGTGTACTGCTCCAAAATATGCTCATAGGCATTCACCAAAAAGCCACAGGTTCCCGCTGCCAAATCACCAATGCGATCG
Source organism: Leptolyngbyaceae cyanobacterium M33_DOE_097 (assembly GCA_015296075.1). Lineage (GTDB taxonomy): Bacteria > Cyanobacteriota > Cyanobacteriia > Leptolyngbyales > Leptolyngbyaceae > DSRU01. Next base: position 1,254 of record DVDV01000104.1, read on the forward strand.
GTGGGTTTGGGATCGATCATCTCCACCATCATCCGAATAATGTGGCGCGGCGTGCGAAATTGCCCATTGCGACCCGCTACACTCAGCTTACTCAGCAGGTACTCATACAAATCCCCCTGCACATCCTGGTTTTGCTCCGAGATTTTCATCTCATCGATCAGGTTGCAGACTTCGATCAGGGTCCCCGGTTTGCTGATCTTAAACTCGGCATTCCGCATGTATTGCTTGAAGGAACTGCCCTCTTCCCCCATCTCTCGCAACACCGGAAATACCTGATCACGCACATGCTTTAGGGCATCTTCGCCCTTAAACTTCGTCCAGTGCGACCAGCGCAACTCATTTTCAACCTGTGGTTCATAGGCTTTTTGGCGGAGGATTGCCTGCTTCTCTCGCTTCTTCTCAGCATCATCCAGCCGCTTTAAAAACAACAAATAGGAAAACTGCTCGATCGAGTCCATTGGGTTCGACAACCCCGACGACCACAATCGGTCCCAAATTTGGTCAACCTTTGAACGAAGTGTTGGATCTGTAAGCACCGTCTACCTCTGAACCGTCAATCTATCCTACCGAGCTATGCAGCCAACCGTTCTGTCAATGCCAGAAGCTCCTGCACGTCTTGCTCTGTAAACCACCGTTCTACGGCATCCTCGCCAAAACGGTCTAGCGGTTCATCATACAAGTCTGCAATCTCGATACGCCGCTTTTGTAAGAAAACATTTTGCACTGCCCGCAGAAATCGGATCTGGTCTGCGTTGTACAGCCGCTCAGCGATATATTGCTCAAAGTTGCGCTGCACCACCGTCTCATAGTCCGACAGCGCCTCTAACTCTAGGAGCGATCGCAGAAACCCCAGCAAACTCCCCACTTGCAAATTAAACGCCTTGCGAATATTTGACTCAGTTAGTTGGAGATTGCTGCCGCCCAACTCTCGCCGCAGCGTCCGCTCTAATGCCACCAGTTGCAGGTCGCTCACCGATTCTCCGTTGCGAATGGCAGAGATCGTCGGATGACTCTCCACCAGCTCCAGCACTTTGCGCTCTACCCGCTCCCGATACTCCTGCACATAAACCTGTTCTCCCGCTTCACCCAGGGTAATCAAACCACTGATGGCGATCGAATCCTTTAAATCAATTTCCAGAAAGGCGTTGGGCTTCTCCCGCCGATTCCGCATCTGCTGCGCCAAGTCAGCAATCACCTGATTCAGTTCCGTTGGTGTGGCTCGTTGCAGCCGCCCTGATGTGCAAATTCTCACCGACTCCTGATTCTGTGAATCCTGCAAGACAAAATCAGGCAAACGGCTAACATCTTCCGCGATCGATTCCAACGTTGCAGGCTTCACCGAGTCAGTGAGAATCTCCAGCTTCAACCGCTCCACTTTGTTAATAAATGTTGCGGCAGAAACATCTGTTCCACCCACCAAGCGCAGCAATGGAGCTACCTTTGTTCGCAAAAACTCAAGCTTTTTCGGGGTCAAGTGGAGCCAAAAGCCCCCGGTCCAGGCTGGCTCGATCTGGCTATAGACCTTCTGCACCGTAAAGGCATCTGTGGGGATTTGGGCAATCTGCGATCGCACATCGGCAATCACCTGCTGATAGTCATCTGCATGATCGGTAAGCGATGGGCTGCTGAGATACTCCTCCAACAGCTTCAGCCGCGTGTTGAAAATCTTCACCAGTACCGGCAACTCCTGAGCCACTACCTCTTCCGCTGCCTTGTTAAATTGATTCTGCCAAAAGTCAATAATCAGAAACTTCTCTTTTTTGCCCTCCGGCAGGCGATCGAGATACTTACAAGCTTCCTGGCTACGCGTGCCTCGCCCAATCATTTGCTCCAGCTTGATGCGTGACTGCACAGGCTTCATAAACACCAGGTTCACCACTTCTGGCACATCTACCCCCGTGTCCATCAAATCTACTGAAATAGCAATGCGCGGCAAATCGTTGCGCTTGAAGTTCTTGATTAGATCCCGCGATCGCTCCATATCAGAGGTAATCACCTGCACCAGGTTCGGAAACTGGGGATACATCTCCTCAAAGACCGCCGCCAATCGCAGTGCGTGCTTTTGAGTCAGGGCAAACACGATTGTTTTCCCCGGAAGTTGCCCAGATTGATCCTTGTAGCAGACCTCCATAATTTCTTCCCACTGCCGCCGCAGCGTGTCCCGGTTGCTCACCGTCCGCTCTAGCTCAGTGCCTTCGTAGTTCAGATCATCCGGGTCAATGCCCTGCTCAATCAACGTGTTGCGTTCCTCTTCACTTAGCTCTGCCCCTCGAATGCCGCGCCGTTGAAAGCGTGTCTGCGCCTGGTAAAAGTCATAGTCCACCAAAAACCCTTCTGCGACAGCCTGCTGATAGGGGTAAAGATGGGTCGGCACCCCATCAAAACAGTGGAAGGTATTGAATGTATTGCGATCGATGAAACCCGCTGGTGTTGCCGTTAGCCCAATGACCCGGGCATCAAAATAATCTACCGCTTCTCGAAAATAGTTGTAGATCGAGCGATGAGCTTCATCAAATACAATCAGGTCAAAGAAACCGGGCGTAAACTTGCGGCAATTCATCGCTAGTGTCTTCAGTGCCGATACATACAGACGGCTAGAAGTTTTGATGTTGTAGGAACGAATGCGATCGCAGGGTTCATCTGGTAGATACTGCTTAAAACCGTCATCTAGTGCCTGTTCTACTAAAGGATCGCGATCGGCAACAAACAACACCCGTCGCGCTTGGTTCGCTCGCATAAACAAATCGATCAACGCCATTGTGGTGCGCGTCTTCCCCGTCCCCGTCGCCATCACCAACAGTGCCCGGCGATACCCCGCATCAAACCGCTCACAAATCCGCTGAATCGCCTCCTGTTGGTAGACTCGTCCTGCAATGTGAGTCTGAATTGGCACCTCAATCAACGGACGCTTATTTTGCTTGAGGTACAGCAAATTCTCCAGATCAAGCTGCGAAAAGAAACCTGCTACCTGCCGCTTATGTTCATTCCCCACATCCCAAAAATAGGTTTCAATCCCATTGGTCATGAAGGCAAAGGGCTGAAAACTCTGGTGTTTAGCAATTTCAGTCACGTAATGTCGCACCTGTTGCTCTGCCACCTGGGGCTCACGGCTCTGTCGCTTTGCCTCAACTACTGCAATCACTTCATGGTTTGGCAAATACAGGCAATAATCGGTCACGCCATTCCACGGCTCGGCATCATACCCATCCACAGGAATCTCAAATTTGACCTGCTCCTTGGCTGGATCAAGGCTCCACCCAGCTCGCTCTAGGGCTGGGTCTATTTTGTCTCTCCGAGTCTGCGCTTCATTCGGATTCATCGCTTATCTTCATCTCTAACAGCCTTTCGATCCTGTGAATTCTTGGCTAGCCAAGCTCGAGGGGCTTAATGGAGGAGCGATCGTAGCAAACGCCAGCATTTAACCCTCGTTATATTACCCGCCATAGCTCTAAGATGCTCAAACTCAAAGCGATCGTCCGGCATTTTCAGCGAACTTTACCGAAGAAACACGACTAACAAATTAGCTTTGCCTCTACTTTTAAGCGATGTTTATGCAATCGCTTGCTTCCGGACTGGCTTAAGGGTGGCTAGATAAGTTTGCCATTGCTCGCCATAGAACACACTTACCTAGTTTCCATAGGGTCTTTTGCCACATAAGTATAGGCAAGAATCCACTCTGGAGCCAGTGAGAAACCTGTACCCCACCAATCGTTGGGGAGCAAAAATCTTGATGCACAGTGTTATAGCAAGTTCTCTAGCTGAGCGACAAATCAGCCCTCATGCTTGTGCGGCACATCGGCACGGTGGTAATGCAATCCCCCAAAGAAGTTGGTGCTACCCTCTCCAGTCTTAGTTTGATAGTTCGTACCTCCAAAGTTAATTTGATTCATCACTCCAGAATCAGACCGTTTTGCAATCTTCAGATGCTCCAAATTCTCTCGACACCGTACAGTCCAGGGGTGTTCCACTCCTAATCTTAGTTGTAGAATCTCTAGAGCTTTCAAATACGAAATTTCTGCCTCCTGCTTCTGTCCCTGTAATGCTTGCAGCATTCCTAAATTATCTAGGCATCGTCCCACATTAAAATGCTCCTCTCCTAACAGTTGCCTGTACAGTTCCAATGCTTGAAGATAGAGGGGTTCTGCCTCAGTGTAGCGCCCTTGCTCAGAGTAAAGCCCTGCCAGATTGTTAAGACTCTGAGCAACGGCGGGATGCTCCTCTCCTAACAGTTGCCTGTACAGTTCCAATGCTTGAAGATAGAGGGGTTCTGCCTCAGCGATGCGCCCTTGATTGTAGTAGAGTAGTGCCAGATTGTTAAGGCTTTGGGCAACATCAGGA
>DVDV01000269.1 GCA_015296075.1 Leptolyngbyaceae cyanobacterium M33_DOE_097
AAACATTTGTACTGAAGTCAGAGCCTCTAAAGGCTTGTGCGCTCAATTTTATGAACGGCAGAATGGGTATTCCAGCCATTGATAGCTGTTCAAAATGAATATTTTTGTGAGAATTATTCTCATACTGAGAATTGCTGGATTCGCTCTGCCCTCAACCTCTATCTATTCATTACGAACAAGTGCATCGTCATCTTCACGCCTCTTCTCCTGTGCGAGAGGGGGCGCTAGTTTTTGGTTTCCTCGCTTGTAAAAGAGAGTAAGGGCTTATCCACCGTGATTGTCACCTTTCAAACACCCTTTTAGGCAGAGGTTAATCTGAAAATTTTCCATTAAAATTTTTAGCAGTGAATAAATCAAGTGGATTTATATGGCAGTAGTCATCTAGATTAGGACGGGGTGCAGGGGTTCCACTCCTGGCTGGGGGCGCAGCCACACACACCTCTTTATTTTCAACGTCCTCAACCAACTGGCAGCAGCTATAAATCGCCAGATATTCGCCGCCTTTGGGAAGGTTCAGATCATGATAAGTAAGTTTGTCGTGAGACGAATTCCAGGTCAGTTTATCGGATAGACGGCAATTCTAATCGGTTGATTGATTTCGTCATCAAGCTCTGTCTTGTGAAATATTCTGCGCATCCTTCTAGCTGGAATTTGTTTCCACTCAATGTCTTCTTCCCTTCGAATGGATACATCCTTTTTAATGACTTTGCAGGAATCGCTAACAACATTCAAATCTGTGCCATCGGTAACCGGATGAGAAACGTCTAACTGACCAAACTTTGGGATTCCCTACGATCAAGCTACTGGTTCCTCCCCAGCTTAATTGCAGTCGCAGGTATGGGTCTAGCCCTGGCGATGCTGGCAGTCGATCAGGCAGAAGCAATCAAGACCGGAGAACTCAGTTGGATCTACCGGGGTGGGCCAGAAGGGGCAAGAGGGTTGCTTTCTGCGGTTGCCAGTTCAATGGTAACGGTCGCTGCAACTGCTTTCTCTATCACGATTGTAGCTTTACAGCTTGCTGCTTCCAATTTTGGGCCTCGACTGCTGCGGAACTTCATGCAAGACACAGGAAATCAGATTGTTCTGGGCACATTCATTGCGACTTTCCTGTATTGCTTATTGGTACTGAGAACCATTCACGGAGAAGATTACAACCTCTTCGTACCTCAGCTTTCAGTCACTATTGGAATTGTGTTAGCAATCGCCAGTATTGGTGTACTCATTTACTTTATTCATCACGCCTCAACGATTATTCAGGCATCTCACGTTATTGCCAGCGTAGCAGATGAACTGGATGGTGCAATCGATCGCCTGTTTCCTGAAGAAATGGGACAGGCAGAACCACCGGAAGATTCAGCGATCGCATCTATTCCTAAAGATTTTGAGGCTCAGGCTTGCCCCATTCAATCAACCCACACCGGATACTTACAGGTCATTGATGACCAGTTATTACTCAAGCTTGCCCATAAATCTGACTTATTATTGCACCTCAAGACAAAGCCAGGAGAGTTTCTGGCGAAAGGTAATTGCTTGTTGCTGGTCTATCCCAGAGAACAGGTTACGCCAAAAACGATCAGTGAAATGAATCGTGCTTTTTTAATGGGAAAAGAACGAACCAAACAACAAGATATTGAGTTTCCCATTAATCAATTAGTGGAAATTGCCCTGCGTGCACTTTCTCCTGGAATTAATGATCCATTTACTGCGATTCGATGCATTGATCGCCTCAGTGCTGGCTTATCTTGTCTGGCTGAACGGCAATCTCCCTCAGCCTACCGCTACGACAACAATCATAAATTGCGGATCATTGCTGAACCTGTCGCATTTGAACAACTCGTTGATACAGCATTTAATCAAATTCGTTATTATGGAAAAACGAACCTGGTGGTAGTGCTACGTTTATTAAAAGCGATCGCCCAAATTTCCAGTCATACCTGTCGCCCTCGTGATCGTTTCCCTCTTGAGCAACAGGCTGCAATGATTGTAGAAGATAGCCGCGGGGAGCTATCGCAACCACGCGATCAGCAGATGGTAGAAGACCTATATCGCCAGGTAATAGAAGCTTGGAGAAGCTGATGCAATGCACAAACTAGAAGAGTTACTGAGGTTGTTTGTTAGACTCAATAGATGCAGTCAAAAAGCTCAATCTGCTTCAATCGAAGACTTACCCGGCAATTTGTGACAACTTTATTTAGAGTGATGAATGGAAGTCAATCGAAGGTTGAAGCACCAACATAATTGCTCCCACTATCACAAATGCTAAAGTGATCCAAAGCAGGCTTAAATTCAGTCGCATCAATTAGTCCTCCTAGAAATCAAAGTGATTACAGAAAAGCTGTAGAAAGCTTAGTCTAGTACACCAAAACGAAAGTTTTGGAAGGGGGTGGAGGGGGTGAAACCCCCTTCTGGGGGCAAAGCCCCCACTCCCCCATGTTGCAAAATTTATGGTTTGCAACACTAGTAAAGGTCACAGCAGTACTTACAGATCCTGAGCGTTTCACCGGATTAGTTTCTGCCGAGTTGCGATCGCCTCTGCAAATCCACAATTTAGAATCCTTGAACTAGCCTAATAGTTTAAAAAATTAGACAAATAAAGTACTCATAAGCAAATTAATAATATTAGCTTTGTAATTACGTCTACCAAAAGCAGGAGGTCTAGAAATAAGATATTAAAAACAACATCTAGATAGAGTTTCTTAAAAAGATACTGCCACTAAATAATTAGACTAACCATCGAGTTTACGCTTTAAACTTGCACCGATTGGTTTAGAGAAATCAATTAAGTCTGCTTTATCACCCTGACAACTCGGTAGCTTTAGAGATTGTAGAAACCGCGCTTTAGCTACCCTCAGTCCTCATTTAAGCTCTAGATTGAGAAAACCAGGGTCTACTTACTACTGTGAAATCCGATAACCAATCAATGAATATCCTACACCTGACTGATATTTCAAGTATTTAAGAGGACTGATTGTGTTCTGAACTTTCAACCTCAATTTGTTCTTGGAATAATCTATCAAAAGGATATAGAAATTCAGCTAAACTCTATATAAAATCTTAGTACGCATAGAGGTTATTTTTCACCTCTCTGTTTGCCCTATTTTTGTTGAATTTAATATATCTAGTTTCAACGCATATTTACTCAAAACCAGCTCAAATCACCAGCAGACCGATTCCAAAAAGCACTCTACAAAGATTGAAAGTTCAGCAGCTTAGGGCACTACTCACCTACATCCAATCGTATTGGAGGAGTTGTTCTAATGGAAAACAAATTTAATCATCACAAGAATCATTCTTTTATTTTGCAGAACAATAAAGTGAAAGACAAGAATGCATTTAATCGATTTGGTACTTTTGCTGGGCTGCTTACTGCGATCGCGACCACAGCACTTATATCTGCCTGTGACACGAACCAACCCCAGGCAACGACTCCAGCAGAAAATAACAATGTCAAGACAGAGGAAGTGGCAAGTAATACCCAACAATATATTGGGAAAGTTGTGACTATCCGAAGTGAGCCAATTCAAAAGCTTGATCAAAACTCCTTTACGGTTAGTTCTGAACAATTTTTTGGTCGAGATCCCATCGTCGTAATCAACGCAACAGGTCAGCCGATTATCCTCCCATCTGAATCAGATCAAGAAGTGCAGGTGACAGGTGAGGTACGTAACTTGGTAATCGCTGAGGTTGAACGCGATTATAACCTTGGCTTACAGTCCGGCATTTATCGCGAATACGAAAATCGGCCTGCCATTATTGCTCGATCAGTCGCTCTAGCACCTGACCCTGGCGAGATCACACAAGATCCCCAACAATATTATGGGAAGGTATTAGCGGTAACAGGAGAAGTGAAAGACTTCCAAAACGCAAATGTGTTCGAGCTAGAGGAAGACAAGTTAATTGGTGGAGGTGACCTGTTAGTCATTCGGGCAAATTCTCGAACTGGCGCACCCACAACAGGCCAGGGAACAACTCAAGGAGTAATCAACAATGGCGAAAAAGTAGCTGTCACAGGTGTTTTACGGCCATTTGTTGTAGCAGATCTAGAACGCGAGTATAAGCTGACCTTAACCCCAGAAGTGCGACAAAGACTGGAGGCAGAGTATCGGCAAAAACCTGTTTTGATTGCTGACCAAGTGTATCCTTCTGCAATTCCAGATTAGTCTGCGCTTGAAAAGCCTCCATGAGAGGCTTTAGCTTTGCAGGATCCCCCTAACTAAATTCCCGCGCTAGCGCACCACCGCGCTTAAAAAGGACTCTGAACCTTATAGTTGGACTTTAGACTAAACGCGATTTTCCACTATATGTAAGGGCGAACAGCCGTATAGCCTTGCGGCAATAGCCTTTGGCATGGCTTCGCTAGGGCTGCGCTAGCGCCCCTCCTAAATATGGTGTATTTTTTGAATTAGTCCAAACTCCAGTTATAGTTAACCGATTGCCAAGGGAACTTACAATGTTAGGGGGAGGGAAGGGCTTAAAGCATTTCCTAGCAGTAGTTACGACGTGAGAAACAAGTAGCAAACAAGCTAATGACTTCAAAGGTATGACGGCTCAGCTTCTCTAGATTGGCGAGATCTCATCTTGTTTTATGAATACTTCCAGGGTGGCAATGGAGCTGGAATTGGAGCTAGCCATCAAACTGGATGGACAGGGCTTGTGGCTAAACTGATTCAACAATTAGGTGAAGATAAATTGAAAAACACAGCTGGTGTAAAGCCCATTTGATGCTTATGAGAAAAAGCGAAAGCGGATCCTTGTGAAAAAACGGCTATAGGAGGACGGAATAGAATGTAACCATTCCGATAAATCTTAGCTTCTACCTTCGCTCTCGAGTTAAGTTGAGAATTGTCGTAGGTCCTACATGAGATTGGCTTGCTACTAAGAGTGGAAGAATCATGACAAGAATAAGTGTAAAAAATGCTGCCATGATAGCTTGAGTTTTACTTTTCATGTTTACCTCTGGGACAGTTCCAAATAAGAAATTTGAGAATTCGGCTTACTGAGTTGAGCAGGTAACTCATTTAACTTTTGAAAGCTTCTAAATCCATATTGCAGAGAAACAACTTTCGCAATTGCTCGGAATCACAAGAGTTGAAATTGAGAAAGTATTCGATGAAAAGGAGAACAAAGTACTGGAGTATAGCGCTACGCATAAAGCTTGCTATGAGAATGTGGGGGCTACGCCTCTAGTCAGGGCTTCTACCCCTGTACTCCGGCCTAACTTTTTCCAATACTGCTATAACTTCAGGCTGATATTTAATTTACTAGGAAATTTGTTGGATGTCCTTTCTCTAAATAACGGTCTTGTTTTAACTCGAAAAGATGTGTAGAAGCCTGATCGAAAGCCATACGCAAGACCTAACCTTTTGTCCAGGTGCCGAACTGTTCTAATGACAAGTTGTAGCCTTATGGGTTTGAGTTAGGACAGAGAAGTATAGGGAACTGCAGCCCCAGGATGGGGTTTTACCTCTCCTTTTTAAGAACCTTAAGACGGTTAGGATGAAGCCAATTCATTAACCAGGAGGATTCAATATACACTCTAAAGATGAAAAAAAGGTATGGATCACTCCTGTACATTTTGTTTTCTGTGATAATTGATACAGAAGATGGTGGCTGTCTATCTTAAGTTTCTAGAAAATCGATTCGATAAAATTACAAAGTATTGCTTCTAGGGTTCCGGTTTGGCCAATATTGGTCTGAATGTCTGGTCCAAGAGTAGCAAGCGGCTCGCTAGTCAAGACTCAAGGAAGTTTGTCTAATGCGCCGTTACACGGAGGGATAAAAGCCCGGGAGAAACACGCCGCCATCAACAGGCTGGTGCTGTTCTCCCGGGTTATTGTTTTTGGACTCGTTTGTTCGACTTTGTTGTTTGATTCAGTTCTGCAAGAAATTGAGTGAATTGATTATGTATAGCCAAGAACCTAACGAGTCGAAACCATTTGATCAGGTTGAAACGACCTTTCAAAAGGTTGCTGTGAACCGTACCTTTGCAGGGCTTGAGCGCGATCGCAGTCAGTTAGAATACGAAGAAGCCAGTGTGCCGCAAGCTGCTGAGTTAGAAGCGTGCAACCGAGTCATGTTGCAAAGGCGCGACCAACTGTTAGAAGCAACAGCTAGAGCGACAAATGTTTTACTAACTCTAGAAAATTTTGACGAAGCAGTGAACACTGCTTTAAAGATTATCGGAGAAGAAACGGGCTGCGATCGCATTAGTATTCTGGAAAACATCTTTGCCCCTCCGTCCCAGTTTCCGATTCTTTACAATTTTATTTATGAATGGTCAATCTCTGATTTTTTGCGCCTAACGGATCGGCTTGAATCAAAGTGTCTTCCTGCTGAAGCAATAAAACGCGAATTCTTAGAACAATATTTTCTTAAGGGAGAAGGGTTTGGTGGCCTTCTAGAAGAGTGGGAGGACCCCTTGCGAAGCTCATTTGCTGCTGCTTGCGTACAGTCGGCTTATTCCGTACCAATTCGAGTGAATGGTCAGTGGTGGGGGATACTGTGTTTTGATTACTGCCGTGCCCCCATCCAAGTTAGCCCTGCTGAAGTTGCTGTGGTAAGAACACTGGCGGATTGTATCGGTAGTGCGATTCAGCGCAATCGAATTCGGCAAGAGCGGGAGCAAGTCATCCAACAAAGAACAGCTGATCTGGAGGAATACAATCGGATTTTACTGAAGCGGGATCAGCTTTTAGAAGCAACAGCTAGAGCCACCAATGTTTTGCTGACTTTAGAAAATATTGAAGAAGCAATTAATACCGCCTTGAAGATTATCGGAGAGGGAATTGGCTGCGATCTTGTCATTGTGCTAGAAAATATCTTTGAGTCATCCTCTCCGTTGCCTAAGTGCTGCAATTTTATTTATGAATGGGCTGCTCCCGGTTTTCTATCCTTGACTGCTAATTTTGGGCTGACAAGTCTTCCGGCTGAAGTACTAGGATTTGCATTTTTAGAGCAATACTTTTTAGAAGGTGAAGGCTTTGGTGGTCTTCTCGATGTATGGGATGAGCCTTTGCAGGGTTTGTTGGCCTCTGTGCAAGTCAAATCTGCTTACTCTGTGCCGATTCGAGTAAATGGTCAGTGGTGGGGGCTATTGTGCCTTGATTATTGCCGTGCGCCGATTCAAGTTAACGCCGCCGAAATCGCGGTACTGATGACGATCGCCGATTGTATTGGCAGTGCAATTCAGCGCGATCGCACCCACAAAATCATTCTGCAAGCTGAGCAGCTAAGAGTTGCAGAGTTAGTCAAAGCTAATACAGCTCTCAAGCATTCTCTTGATATTCTCGCAGCTGAGCCAGACCTTGATTGTTTTATTGGGCATACTCTACAACTCATCGCGCAACAGTTTGACGCCCCAATGGTTGAATATTGGCATCATCTGGAGCAGGGGGAGCAAGCCCATGTCTATTTGAGGTACTGGCAGGGACAAATCTTTAAGGCGAATGAAATTCAACAGTTTTCAAAACAGCTTGCTAGAGAAGTTGCTCAGGTTTCCGCTCCGCAAGGCTTGATACCGTTTCTTGATATTCCTCTTAGCATCGGCGATGCAACCATTGGTGCTCTATCAATTTACTTGCCAAAGTACCAAACCTTTTCTGGGCAAACGCTTGAGTTGGCTCATGCACTGACCCAACAGCTTACACTGGCGATCGAACTCTCACGTTTAGCCGAAGAAGCTCAACAATCTGCTTTATTACAAGAGCGGACACGAATGGCAAGAGAAATTCACGATACTTTAGCTCAAACTTTTGGTGGCATTTTAATGCAGTTGCAGGCTGCCACATACTTCACTAACACCCAAGCTGAGCAAGCTCACACTCACTTGCTGACAGCCCAAAATTTGGCGCGTGAGGGACTAGCAGAAGCACGAAGATCGATCTGGACACTTTACTTAGAAGCAACTGAATATGAAGATCCAGCACGAACGATCGCTAAATTTATCGATTACACGTCGTCTTATCAAAGCATATCAATTCGTTTAACTATTGATGGTGTCCCCTATCGACTTCATCCAGACTTGGGTCTTAATCTACTGCGTATCGCTCAAGAAGCTATAACCAATGCATTGCGGCATGCGAATGCTCAAACGATTCAAATTTATTTGAGTTATAGTTTACAGCATATACGGTTGACGATCTGTGATGACGGGTGTGGGTTTGAGCCTCAATCGCCTACTCGCGGTTTTGGTTTACTCGGTATGCAGCAACGTGCCGACCGAATTGGAGCTAATTGGCACCTTGTCAGCCAAGCAGGACAGGGAACAACTATTACGATTACGATTACGAATCCAACAACTCCCTAAGCACAAGATTTTTATCATGGTTGACCCTATTACGCCTTCCCAGTTGAGTAAAACGATTCGTATCCTAGTTGCTGATGATCACCCAATCGTGAGACAGGGTTTAGTTGCTATTTTAAATGCACAACCGGATATGAATGTTGTTGCTGAAGCTGATAATGGACGCCAAGCGATTGAACAGTTTCAGGCTTACGAACCTGATATTGCAATTCTCGACTTGCAAATGCCTGAAGTAAGCGGTCTAGAAGCTATCAAAGCAATTCGTGCCGTTTTCCCGAATGCTGCTATTATCATGTTTTCAATTTACGAAACAGATGAGGATATTTATCAAGGGTTGCGTGCAGGAGCCAGAGCTTACCTCCTAAAAGATACACCCTGTTTGGAAATTTTAGAAATCATTCGGACAGTTAGTGAAGGACAACGTTATGTTTCAACCGAAATTGGTACGAAGTTAGTCGCCCGAATGGAGCGTTCTAATTTGAGCGATCGCGAATACGAAGTATTAAGTCTGATGGCTCAAGGGAAAAGTAATAAAGCGATCGCTAAGCAGTTGAATATTGCCGAAAACACAGTTAAATTTCACGTCGCGAATATCATGCTTAAACTGGGTGCGAGCGATCGTACCCATGCAGTCGTGAATGCGCTCCACCAAGGCATCATTAAACTTTGATTGAGTTATGTGCAACATTAAGAAAGCAAAGAAGACTGCTCCAACGGGTAGTAACAAGTTGAGACGGATTCTGTAAAGTACAGAGTATCCCAAGATACTATCTCAGCAATGATGGTTTTTTCTAAACGTTTTACCCAAGGAGCTACTCGTCTGGGTTTCGAATTTTCTAGGGCGTGTTTTAGTGCTGTTGAGTTGCGCATTGCATATTAATTAGTTCTCACACCTTCTCTCCTTCTTTATCCCTTTCTCTAATGGCTACACCTAAAGACCCTGATCGATTAATTTTACCGGTCAGCTCTCGCGATCATGCTCAAGGCAACCCATCCGCGAAAATCACATTAGTCCAATATGGTGACTATCAATGCCCAAGATGCTATGCAGCCCATTGCATTCTGCCATCGATTCAGCAACTACTGGATCAGCAGATTCGGTTTGTGTTTCGCCACTTTCCGCAACCCCATATTCATCCTGAAGCTTATCATGCTGCAGAGGCGGCTGAGGCAGCAGCTTCACAAAATAAATTCTGGGAAATGCATACCCATTTATTAGAACACCAATCGCACCTAGCGGATAGTAATTTAGTGAGGTATGCGATCGCTCTCTATCTCGATGTCAATCAATTTTTACATGAAATGTCAACTGACTCTCATGTAGCACGTATACAAACGGATATTAATAGCGGCTTACAGAGTGGTGTGATTAAAACACCAACATTTTTTATCAATGGACAAAAGTATGATGATAGTTGTAGCACGGAAGGTCTGCTAGAAGCTGTTCTAGAACTCAATCAGATGCAATGAGTCTTGATCTTGCTTGAAAGTCGGGTACAGTGAATCTTCTACACTTTTTTGACAAGCCTACCTAGAAGCGGAAAGTCGTTCGAATTACACCGACATAAACTGTGTCATTGTTATTGTTGTGTTCTGGATTGAGAACCATAATGAAGCCCGGTGTAATCGAGATGTTATCGGTGATTTGATAGCGGAAGAGGGCTTCTAGATGAAGCGAGGTGTCTTCATCTTCCCGACGCGGTGTTGTTGCAGTTGTGTTTGCGGGACCAAAATCACTCTTGGTTACTTTCGGTGGCATGCCAACCATCAGTCCTGCTAGATTCCCTTTTCCAAAAGCATCAGGAAAAGCTAATCCAACCATCCAACTCCAAATATCGGCCTTGTCACCCGTGGATACATTCGCTAAACCTTTGCCATCTTCTGCGATCGCCTGGGTATACAAGCCCCAACCTGAGATCGCTAACCAGGGAGCAATTCGGTAACTCGCCTGAATGCCATAGTAGTTAGCGGAAGTTGCCACTCCCCGCGGATTGTCAACGGTGCTGCCAAAGCCTGCCCCAAACGGAGCATTTGCAAAGGCACTGCCATAAGCTCCAGAAACCGTAACATCATTGGAAGCTCCGCTAAAGTAAGAGTGAGCGTAAGTGAGTCCCAAAATAAAATCTTTATTTGGTTGAAAAGTGAATTGCACTAAAGCACCATAACTACCATCAAATAAGCCTCGATCATCTGATGGATCACTGGGTCGTCTCGCCAGATATCCGCCCGAAATGGTGAAGGAGTCGCCTAGCTTGTAGTTCAACGTGATACCCGCACCAGTATTGCTAGCGGAAGCGGTGTTGCTGGCTCGATAAATCGGAGAGAATCGCCCAAACCGAGATACGGAACCTTGAACAGCAGAAGCAAAGAAAGGATTGATAGTATTGATATTGTCATAAAACTCTCCACCGATCGCATCCACAACGACTTGTAGGCGATCGCCCACTGGAAAGCGATAAAATACTTTGCCTAACTGTATATCGTTATCTAAGTTTGCGGTTCCATCGACTGAAACACGGGTCATGTTGGTTCCAGTAATCGGTGCATTAAATGCGGTCAGATTTATTGTTTCCAACCACACTAATAGTTGGTCTTGACCTGTAAAACTGCTGAGTAGATTTAATCGAACGCGATCGCCAAAAATTGGGTTGCGATTAACATTGCGAGAGCGAGTGGGTTGAGCGGTGGCACCTGCATTGGCTCCGGTTCCGGGTGTGCCGACAGGTGCCGTTGTGGTGCCTAAAACGGTGCCATCGGGCCTAACAAATCGGCGATCGGTTAGTAATGCATCGGTTATGTTGGCTTGGTTGGCTGGAGCTGTGTTTTCAATCGTGCGCCAGTTATCAGAGTTAAGTGCTTTGTCGTCCCCCAAAACACCTGCTAAGTTAAAGACAACCTCCCCGCTCAGTTTTGTTGTTGTCGAAAATTGCTGTTTTTCTAAAGTTGTGATGCGACCTTCAAGTGGCTCAATGCGACCGCGAAGTTCGGCCAGGTCTTCCTGAAACTCCTCTTGCAGTTTTTGCAACGCTACCAGGTCTTCTTTCTTAACAAGATCAGCCGTTCCAGCGGCCACTAATTCAGTGATTCGATCTAAACAAGCATTTAAGCCTGCGGCAAATTCGTATCGACTGAGAGAGCGATTACCACGAAATGTTTGATCGGGATAACCAGCGATGCAGCCATATCGTTCGACCAAAGATTGGAGTGCTTGAAAGGCCCAATCAGATGGTATGACATCCGATAGCTGAGAAACAGAAGTCACTTGCTCTAGCTCCCCTGCCTCCGCTTCATACCCTTGGTCTAGTTGAGATTGGGTTGCTTCTGGAGTTGGTAAAAGTGAATCAGTCAGAGATTCAGCAACAACAGGACAGGCAAAAGAACACGTCGTCCCGATCGCAACAGCCGAGACGATTTTTTTTGGATTTTTAGCATAAACTCACACCAAAGATAGATGATTCAACTTGGTTGGTATATTCTATTCTTGACTACCAACAAATTTGGTGTATCACGGTTTACAAATTCCCTGAAATAATTCATTCATGATGATGAGGTTGGTATAGCCCAGGTCACCAACAATGGTGCAGGAGCCGCCACATGGAGCCAGCTTTTCTGCCACTGCTCGATTGCAGAACTGTTAAAGGAGGGGATGGAGTGTTGTGACAAATTTGTTTTATCCCAAAGACCGCTTGCAAGGTTGGTATGTCTCTATGTTGCTCGTTTCGCTGGGAGTGCATGCTGTAGTGCTGGTGCTACCGCTTCCTCAACAGTCACAGCAACAGTCACAACCGCTGCAACCTGAACCCAAAACAGTCAAAATTACCAGTCTGGTCGCGCCTCAGCAAAGTTCTACGGCTACGCGTCCGGTTCCACCCCGAAAGCCAGTGGCACAACCAGTCCAGTCATCGGTACAGCCCAAACAAAAACAGGTTGCCCAAACAAAAACAACGGAGCGAGTTCAGTTACCAATTCAAGCGATCGCCACTCCCCTCTCAACCCCATCACCTACGCGGCCAGCAACCCCGACTCCTTCGCCTAATTCAAATCAAGTCCCTGCCAAGCAAGAAACGACACCAACCCTCCAAACGGCTGCACCTGGCTCTGTCACACAACTTTTTGGAGATTTAGCAAGCCGCGATCGCCGTTCTGAATCCTCTGATATCTCAGTCACACCAAACTTGTTTACCAACCCTGACCTATTTTTTGAGCTGGCATCGCTACCCGCGCAACCCCAACTCAAACCAGAGATTTTGCGCGCCACCTGGATTGCTGCTAAAACGCCTACGCAAGTCTATGTCGAGATTTTAGTTGTGCAGGGGCAGAGCAACAATTTTCAAGTATCAGAGCGGGGCATCTACAGTGAAGGCACGGTGTATGAGGTGAAACAGGGAGAAAATACCTGGTATTTCAACCTTGTACCAACCAGGCAAGAGGGAACCGCGATCGTCGTCTGGAAAAGGGATCCCAGTACACTGCTTTAGACTGACAGAAGGACTTCTACTCCATTGCAATCACCACGTCGCTTGACTTAATGACAGCGTAAGCTGTCTTGCCTTCCTCTAATTCTAATGCCTCGGCAGAAGCCGTGGTAATGGTCGAAGTGAGTTCTACCCCTTCTATTAGCTCCAACACAACTTCCGTGCTGACTAACCCCTTGACAACTCGTTTGATTTTGCCTTCTAAAACATTGCGAGAGCTTACTTTCAGCGACTTTCTTGGCGGTTGTTCTGCTGCAGGTGAGACTTGTTTCTGAACGATGGCCTTAGGTGGGCGCGATCGCCGAGGAGGTTTCTCTTTAACTTGGGTAGATTCAACAAGCTCAGGAGCAGCAGAGGTTGAATATTTTAAGCCGCGCAGCATTTCGCGCAACACTTCTGTTTTGGTGCGTTGCGAGGTTTGGCAAATTTCTTCCAGGAGTTGACGCTCCTCTTCAGAGGTCTGAAAAGTAATCCATCCCTGATCTTTTCTGGGCATTTTTTTACCAATTTAGTTGGGTAGGTGAATTAAGTTGGTATGATTCTACCAACCTAAATTGAAGTTTATGAGTCTGGAAAATATTGTATGAGACGTAAACAGTTTCTAACTTTCATAAGTGTTACGCTGGCGAGCTTTTTTCTTGTCGTTGCTTTACGTTTAGTTGCCCCTTTATCAGCCGCCGCCAATCCAAACCTTCTAGTATCAGCTGCTGCCAGCCTAAAAGACGTGATGGAGGAGATTAAGCCGCTCTATCAGAAAAAGCAACCGAATGTAAACCTCACCTTCAACTTTGGCGCTTCCGGTGCCTTATTACAACAAATTGAGCAAGGTGCCCCTGCGGATGTCTTTATTTCGGCGGCAAAGCGTCAGATGGATACCCTCGACCAAAAAGGGGTGCTGGTGCCTGGAACACGTACCAACCTGGCCAATAATAAGTTGGTATTGATTGTGCCAAAGGATTCTAGAGCAGTGACGAGCTTCACTAGCTTGAGGCAGCCAGAGATCAAGCGAATTGCGATCGGGGAGCCGCGAAGTGTACCAGCAGGTCAGTATGCTGAGCAGGTTCTCCAAAAACTAAACCTGTGGAACGATGTAAAACCGAAGTTAGTTTTTGCTAACAATGTGCGACAAGTTTTAGCTGCGGTTGAAAGTGGTAACGCAGATGCCGGAATGGTTTATATCACAGATGCCAAAATCTCTAATAAGGTCAAGGTTGTAGTCGCAGCCGATGATTCCTACCACTCTCCTATCATTTACCCAATGGCTGTTCTAAAGAGCAGCAAAAATGTCAATGAGGCCAAAGCATTTGTGCAATACTTGTCGAGCCAGGAAGCGAAAGGGGTTTTACAAAAGTATGGATTTATTGTGCCGAAGTAGTGCGGCTAGCGGAACCAGAATGAAGTGCTAAGGGATTTGTAGGTAAATATTGTCCCATTGTAGGTGGGTGGCATTGCTAAACCCTGACCACAGAAGGATCTCCGACTGAAATCTGATTGATTTGCGACTCCCTAACCCCGTTCTCCTGTCGTTTCATTCGCCTGGACACTACGAACCCTTAACCCTTTCAAAATTTCAACCAAACTCCATGAATGAAGCGATCGCGGTTCCGCTCGACCTTTCCCCGCTTTGGATTTCACTCAAAGTCTCAGCCTTAGCAACCGGCTTCACCTTTTTTGCAGGAGTTGCCACTGCCTACTGGATGCTGAACTACCAGGGCAGGAGCAAGTCACTGCTAGAAGGGATTTTGATCTCGCCGCTGATCTTGCCACCAACGGTGGTTGGTTTTTTGCTGCTGTTATTTTTTGGTAAGAATGGCCCGGTTGGTAAACTGCTTGGGTCATTTGACTTCAGTGTCGTTTTCACCTGGTATGGAGCGGCGATCGCGGCGATGGTTGTGTCATTTCCTTTGATGTACCGCACGGCTTTGGGTGCCTTTGAGCAGGTAGACCGTAATTTGCTGGCGGTGGCTCGTACGCTTGGCGCTTCTGAATGGGCTGTGTTCCGGCGAATTATGCTGCCTCTGGCGTTGCCCGGTGTGCTGGCTGGAGCCGTACTTGCCTTTGCGCGAGCATTGGGTGAGTTTGGCGCGACTTTGATGCTGGCAGGTAACATTCCCGGACAGACGCAGACGATTCCAATGGCGATTTATTTTGCGGTCGAAGCCGGGGCGATGAATGAAGCCTGGTTTTGGGTGGTTGTGATCATGCTGATGTCGCTTTCTGGCATCTTTGCGGTGAATTTTTGGCAAGAGCAGCGACAAAAGCAGCGCGAAGTCCGGTTATTGAGAAATTCTGCTGCTCCTTTGACTCAAAAAGTGCGTCAGATTCTCCCTGGTTTAGCAGCCCATCACCCTAAACCGCGATCGCCTGGCCTCGTCGTTGATATCCAAAAGCGGTTGGCTAATTTTGATCTGGATCTGTCGTTTACTGCTACAGAATCAACATTGGGAATTTTGGGTGGTTCAGGAGCGGGCAAAAGCATGTTGCTACGCTGTCTGGCGGGAATGGAAAACCCTACCAGTGGACAAATTGTGTTGAATGGGCGGGTTCTCTTTGATGCGAAGCGGGGCATCAATCTGCCCAGCCGCGATCGCCGGATTGGGTTTCTCGTCCAGAACTATGCGCTCTTTCCTAACATGACCGTTGCTAAAAATATTGCCTTCGGTTTGCCTAAATCTTTATCGACTAGCGAAGTGCGGCAACGGGTCGAAGCACAGCTAGAAGCCGTGCAGTTGCAAGGGTATGGCGATCGCTATCCGAGTCAGCTTTCGGGGGGGCAACAGCAGCGGGTTGCCTTAGCGCGGGCGCTAGCCAGTGAACCAGAAGTGCTACTGCTCGATGAACCCTTCTCAGCGTTGGATACTCACTTGCGCAGCCAGATGGAGCAAGCGATGATTGCCCGCCTTCGCAGTTTTAATGGGGTGAGTTTGTTTGTCACACACAATTTAGAAGAAGCCTATCGGGTCTGCGATCAGTTGCTCGTGTTAGGAAAAGGTCAAGCACTGGCGTATGGTTCTAAATATGATATTTTTGAGCGTCCGGGTGCGTTGGGAGTGGCTCAACTAACGGGCTGCAAAAACCTATCTCGGGCAACCGCGATCGCAGAGCAAGAAATTATTGCATCAGACTGGGGGATTCACCTGCAAGTGATTGAACCCTTACCAAAGCAACTGGCTTATGTTGGCATTCGTGCCCACCAAATCCGCTTTATTGATGATACTCAGGCTAAAGAAAATGTCTTTCCTTGTTGGTTAGTTTCTACCAGTGAAACACCTCACCGAATGACTGTATTTCTTAAGTTCAATACTCAACCGACCCATCTTCAGGATTATCATTTGCAGGCCGAGGTGTTTAAGGAAAAATGGGAAGCTTTAAAGCAAAAGCCGCTGCCTTGGCGCATTCAACTTGATCCACTCCGACTTCTTTTGTTAGAAGAAAGTTGAAAAACTCAGCGGCTCATATCCCTCTGCTTCCAACCTCGTTCCTGGAAAGTCACCCTGTTTTGGCTGGACTCAGCGCTCATTGACTGGGTGCTGGCAGATACTTGAAACGGTTGATTCTGGTAGTCCTGAATTCTGAAGGTAAGGCTTTAGAATTTCGACAAGGGACTCTGCACAAGTTGTTTGTTTTTCTCGTTTTTTTGATGACGCTTCCTGACAGGTTATTGGGCGGGAAGTAAGCGGGGTTTTCTTTAGCTCATGGCTATCTATAATCTTCAACATGGCAAGGTCTTCTGTCACGGTCAACCCGTGTAGCGTTTCGGCGGGTAGATCAATAAAAGTACCTGCTTCCAATCGAATTTCTTGCCCATTGAACCAAAAGACCCCACACCCCTGAATGATTATCATAAAAGCATTGTAGGAACTGGTATGTTCAGGAATTTGAATACCTGATTGTAAACAAATCAGCATGGCTTGACGCTTTTTGTCTTTAACTAAATATTTTCTAACCATGCCGTTGTCGCCGTATTCAATTTCATCCTGTAATTGGATAGCAACGGATGATAACGGAATTTCTAGCATTTTGAACCTGCAAATAAGTGAAACATTCGACGCGATCGCAAGTAGTGCGTCTATCGAAACTGTGAATCAACAATTCTCTTATCAGTCAGTGGGGGCAATTAAACTAAAGATGATTTTTTTGGGGGGGTAGAAATCCCCTGCCTGGGGCAAAGCCCCCAACACTCCCTTGTTGCAGTTAATTTCGCTGACCCACGTACTTCTAATTTAAAGTTTTGCAACAAGATGTCATTTAGGAGTGGGACAAGGTATGTTCTCTTGGCTACGGGGGCAGGTCTGCAAGTCTTGTTGCCGCAGTGCTGCGATTGTTGCTTGCTCAGATGGCTTAGCTGCTTTTAACCCGATCCAATCATCCAGGGTCGCAAGGTCAAAGCCGACAACGCGGCGATCGCCCACTTGTATCAATGGCCGACGAATGAGGAGCGGTGCTTTCACCAATAATGATAACGCCGTTTCTGCGTCTAGTTCTTCAGGAATGACTGTTCCTGACTTGATGGCTGGAGCGGACCGATTGAACCATTGACTAACAGGGAGCGGACCAAAAAATAGACGCAGGCTCTCCACAGTCCAGGGTTCTGTCAATAAATTAAAGGCTTGCACTGTGTGTCCAGCGGCTTCGAGCAAAGCTTTTTGTTTTGTGTTATTGGTGCAACCGGGTTTTTCGTAGAACATGACGATTGCCATACTGAAGAGTCTCCTAATTGCGATCGTTCTAATTAGCTAGAGGCGGGTGATTTGACTGCTCTAGCGCGCTTACTATGGATAGAGTGCTTGGCTAGTGTCTGATTCAGAAGTTTCTGATTTGATTAAGACCATAGCCATTCAGGTTTCCCTTGAGAGAAACTAATTACCAACTTCGTTTGTATCATGGGCTTGAATTAGCGTAGGATTTAGCCTTTCTGCTTAAAATAATTAAGCGTGTACTCAAGCTTCAAAGCGCTGTTGTTACAAGCCTTTTGGTTTCAGGTGGGGATAAGGGACAGGTATTGTTGAAGGGGGGGACAAGTATTGATTGGACATTAATAGGTGACAGGACAAAGATCAAAAGTCTCACCGCATAAATAAGTTAGTATGCAGGATCTGCAAATAGGTAATACCGATTCTCTAAATTCCATTTATAGATCCTCGTAGGGGCGGTTCGCGTTCGCGTAGCGTCTCTATCGGAGACAACGCCCTTACAGATAATCATCTGTAGCCCAGTTTTGAAGCATTGAGATAAAATCCCAGTTGTAGAAGTCCCTGTAGCAGGGAGTTTGGCGCTGTCAAACCCCTATAATGAGATAATATCTACCTGCAAATTCCTAATCTGACCAAACCTGTCATGTAAAAACTGTCATACCAATCATTCATTAGTCCCCTGGGGCTAACGCAATTGGACTTTTTTGGGTGTATTCCCCTTTATTGTAAAAAGACTTGGAGGCTAAAATTTACTTAGCCTTTTCCGTTATTGAGTCGATGCTCTAAGCTAACACCAATTCTGTATGAGATTGCATATTAATGTTGATCCCCCTAGCCCGCTTGCAAGGAGACAAAAGGAGGATCTCATTCTACGGGACTTCATAACAAACTGATAGAACGCAAATACTTCTGCCACAGCACTCATCAATGAGTCACCAGGAGCTTTCAGCGAACAAATGAAGTCTGAAAATTATTGGTGAGTCGCCTGTTCAAGCAGTGACTTAAGCTGCATATAAGCTTGCTCTGGGGTGAGAGGCGAATGTTGCTCATCAGGAATGTAAAACTGACTACTATCAGCAAAATGGCGCACCACAAAGCTGTGGATTAATCCTTTTTGTAGTGCTTTCTGGCCTAACTCTTCTGCTACTTTCGTTAGGCTGGGCGCATCATAAAAAGCTGAGCGATTGGTACTCATGATAGTATTCGGTAACTTTGATGTAAGTTGCTTTTGGCTTATTTCAAGACCTAGAGCTATTTGTGTGTAGCTATACCGAGAAGACAGGTCTGTTGCAACAGGTTATAATATCGCGAAGATGTTTTCTCTGGTTGCCACCAACTGTCGTACAGTGCTACGTTCCAAGTGTAGAAAAACTAAAGTATTTCATCGTCAATCAATAGAAATAAATCGCTTGGATTAGTCAACAAAGCTTAGTTGCGAAAGATGAGCTTAGAGGCTGATTGCAGATAAGCTATTACTGACTAGAGTTGCTCTGCTTAGTGCTTTCTAAATGAGTTAGGGTATATCATTCCTGCTTCACTGTACATCATTAAAGACTATCCCTATCAATTAAACCATTGAACAGGAATCAATTATTCAATCGAGTCTTGAAAATACGAAAAGATTATCAAACAGATTCAGATGATACTAAAAAGAAGATAAAGCATTGTACTAATGGCTTCTTTTGTTTGAGTTTATTTCTACTACTATTTTGTCTTTAGAGCGTCGTGGCAGGCAGCAATTCTCATTTTGAAACATTTGTACTGTAGCCAGAGTGTCTAAAGACTTGTGCACTCAATGTTATAAACGGCAGAATGCGGGTTTCAGCCATTCATAAACGTTAAAACCGGACGTTTTTATGAGAATCATTCTC
>DVDV01000006.1 GCA_015296075.1 Leptolyngbyaceae cyanobacterium M33_DOE_097
GAGAATGATTCTCATAAAAACGTCCGGTTTTAACGTTTATGAATGGCTGAAACCCGCATTCTGCCGTTTATAACATTGAGTGCACAAGTCTTTAGACACTCTGGCTACAGTACAAATGTTTCAAAATGAGAATTGCTGCCTATCCAATAGGCACCGAGCTAGTTCCCTTCGCCAATAGAGCGAATATGGCGGCATAATCGGGTCTCAGGTCGTCGGAGGGTTTTCCCTCCCCGTCCCCACAACACAACCTGCCTCAGTGCCGCTTTTATCTGGCTCACAAACAGGGACTCGCGATCGCAGGTCAAGACCAGGTGATCCACGGCTCTGGTCATCGCCACAAGTAGAGAAACTGAGGATGAGGATTGCTATATTCAGCCAGGAGTAAGCCTGCGCTCAGTTTGTCTTAAGTTGAGTGAAAAATCAGTAATGCAGTAAATTCGTGGTGTAGAGGGTTGCAGAGCGTTGACCAGAGAATATTGATCACGTAGTCAGAACTGGCTGTATCTCGATAGGAAGTAGCATCGTGACTCAACCACCCGACCCAGCAAAACCATCCGTGGCAGACCAACTGGCTGAGCTGGCTGTGAAAATAATTAAGCCAGGGGGTGTGACCGGGGGTAGCTTGGGGGCGATCTGGTTTCTGTTTGTGCAAAGCGATATTCCAAAGGCGATCGCCTCTGCGGTGATTGGGGTGGGTCTATCTTACGGGGCAAAACTGCTCCAGCCAATTCATCGGGGCAATGAGCAGCGATTGGAGAAGCTAGGAGAAGCAGCAAACCGAGGCATCGAGCGGCTGGGAGAAGCGGCGATCGCGAAAGTGACCTCAGTTGAGGAGCGGTATCTTGAGTGTCAAGCCGCGGATTGCGAAACCAGCAAAACCGAGGGCATTGGAAAAATGAGTGGCATTTTCACCCCGATGCTACAGCAAGTGTTTGTACCTCTCGAACTGGATAGCACCATGCTGGCACCGGGATATCAAGCTGTAGAGGGCTATGACACTGAGCAGGGTAAGCGTTCTTCGACCATTGATATTTGGAAGCTGTTGGCACGGGCAAAGCGTGATCCGGTCTACAGTCAAATTGCCATTCTTGCCTGGGGTGGGTATGGCAAAACAACGCTGCTACGCCATGTCGCCTACACCCTCGGAAAAAATCAGCAACCTCAGTCCGTGCCCCGGTACATCCCTGTACTGCTTTTGCTGCGTAAGTATCGCGAATTGCTTAGCCAAGATAACCCAGTTGATCTACCCACCCTGATTACCACCCACCACATTCCTGGTTTGCCAGGTGCAGAAGGGCTGCAAATGCCGACTGATTGGGCACGGCATCAATTGAAACAGGGCAGGATGGTGGTGATGTTGGATGGGTTTGACGAAGTACCCAAAGCGAAACGGACTCTGGTTGCCCGTTGGCTAAATACCCAGATGCGAACTTATAAGAACACTGTGTTTATCCTCACGGCTCGTCCAAAAGCCTACACCGAGCAGGAGGGGGGCGATCGGCTTGACTTTAACACTCTGCTTTGGGTGCGGAATTTTGATCCAAGGCAGCGGCGAGACTTTGTGCAGCAATGGTACTGGTGCCAGGAGTATTATCATCACGGCAAAACAGATACGCCTGCGATCCGCAAAGAGGCAAAGGATTCTGCCACCGATTTGCTGAGTCAAATTGAGGCACGGCAGGAACTTGCAGACCTGGCGAAAAATCCATTGTTGCTGAATATGATTGCAACCTTTCATCGCCGCTATCCGAGTGTGCAGTTACCCAGGCGGCGGGTTGAACTCTATCAGGAAATGTGTTTGCTCCTTTTGCGCGATCGGCCAGGGGCACGGGGATTAGAAACCTCCATCGTAGATTGCGAGGCTCAAACCGTCCTCCAAATGTTAGCCCTCATGATGATGCAGCGCAAAGAGGAACGGGTAGAGCGCGAAGTTCTCTTGGAGCGGCTCACTCAATACCTGGCAGCGCTAGAGGAAACCATTGCTCCAGCAGAATTTCTCAAGGAGATTGAGCTGATTAGTGAACTCCTGGTACAGCGAGAACCAGAGGAATTTGAATTTGCCCACTTGAGTTTTCAGGAATACCTGGCGGCCAGAGAAATCGCTCGACTGGAGCAAGAAAGCTTGCTCTATGAGTATTTGCGGGAAGATTGGTGGAAGCCCGTGATTTTGTTTTATGTCGCGCAGATTCGGAAGCCCAGCCAATTCATCCGCATGGTAATCGAGCGAGGGGCGACGGATCTAGCCTACGCTTGCTGGCAAGAAACCACCAAACAAATCGATCCAGCCCTTGCAGCCGAGCTAGCCAGTCTTAAACAAACGGTACAAACCTCGCGCTATCAGCAGCTAGAAGACTATCTAAAGCAGGGCCAGTGGAAAGAAGCCGATGAGGAAACCTACCGATTAATGATCACAACGGTTGGCAAAGAAGAAGGCCAGTGGTTTGAACCAGAAGATCTGATCAATTTTCCCTGTGAGGAACTCCTAACAATCGATGGGCTATGGGTACGGTACAGCAATGAAAAGTTTGGATTTAGTATTCAAAAAGAAATTTACCTAAAATGTGGTGGAAAGCTTGATGGCGAACATCATAAAGAAGCCTGGGATAAATTCTGTTATGAAGTGGGATGGAAGATGACAAGTGGCAGGTACAGTGATGTGATTTACAACACCAGTAGTCCCGTAGGACACCTCCCAGCACGGGGATGGGTTAGGGCTGTGGGTGGTGGAGTTTTGGTGGGTTGTCTTCTCTCGCATCCAGACTTGTAGACTGTAGCAAGTAAAGGCTTCAGTTCGATCCAAAAATTTTATTTCAAAGCCGCTCCACACGGAAAAGGTAGTGTTTCGAGGATCTGTTACCTGGCACCGAAGGTCAGGTTGTAACGCTTTCCCTCTTTGCAGTCACGCAGTAAATTGAGCCATACTGGTCGCAGACTCTCGCTTCCCCTCGCCATGTCCCTCCCTGCACCCTTCCACAAGCTCCCGGAGTGCAACCACTGCCAGTTCTTCTCCGGCAATGCCCTGTTACCCTGCTCGGTGCATCCAACCGGAGTGAGCGAGGCAAGCTGCCTGGACTACCGGGAAGATGAGCGGGCAGCTCAGCATTGGCAGACCTTCCTGGGGCTAGACTGGGTGGCAGAGCCAGGGCACCAGGAAGAGGAGGTACGGTACTACTGTGGTGAGGTGATCCGCGATCGCTCTTTTCGGTTGAGTGACCTGGCGCGGTTGGAACTGCTGGACTATCACCCCATGTTTACCGGACGCTGCCCTGAGTGCGAGATGCCGATGCAGCAAACGGAGCCGCCGAGAGTGCATTGGGATTGCTCAGTGTGTGGGTGGAAGGATGATGAGATTTAGGAGTGTTTGAGAAGCTGCGAGGGTACTGTGTTGCCTTGGCAGACGGGGTGAGCAGGGGTAGTTGTAATAAATTAGTCAGCCGCAACACTCGGATGAGGGTGTTATGTAGAACCATGCACTAATAGTTAGCCTGCTCCAATTCCAGATGAGAAAGTTGTTAGAGGATCTCTGTTAGAATTAGTTATTCGTTACAGGAAAATATTCTTAGTCATTGCTAATAAAGACTATTTGAAGTATTCGTCCCTTCTAGCAAGAGGTGTCGTAATAGATGTCAGATGATGCAGATATTCTCCTTAAGTTCTATTTTGAAGAACGTGAACAAGCGAGAAAAACCGAAGAACAAAGATCAACAGTGACCAATCTTGTGCTGGTTATTGCTTCGGCAGCGCTTGGGATAATTGCTCAGAAAAGTTTGACAATTGATATGTTGCCCCTAAGTCTCTTATTGGTAGCACTTGGAGTTTATGGGGCGATCGCATCTGAGAAATTTTACGAACGTCATCAGTTTCATATTGGAAGAACTGCATTTTATAGAAAGAGATTTGTAAAACTCAAACCTGATATACAACTCGAAGAGTGTAGAAAAGAAGCTTATGATGAACATTTGAAAAATTTTCCAAGGGTATGTCAAATAGATTGTGTCAAAGGTAAAAATTCAAGTTGGAAAGCGATCGCCAAACTCAATGGCGAAACGGTTGAGGGCAGGTTTCCAATTGGAAATCGGCATCGTCCACTTTTGGGCAATATTTTGAATCGCCA
>DVDV01000385.1 GCA_015296075.1 Leptolyngbyaceae cyanobacterium M33_DOE_097
AGACTTGTTGGGAAATAGGGGATAATCAAGGCAACCTGTCGTCAACTGGAAAGCGATGCTAGACCTGAAGCGCATTCTCAAGCAAGACCGTTTGCTCCGTGCCCTGACGGGGCTGAACCGGAAAGCTTTTGATGACTTGCTGCCTAGCTTTGCTCAAGCCTACTGGGACAGCTTAAACTCACCCGAAAAGCCACGCCAACGGGCTTTTGGAGGCGGACGCAAAGCGACCTTGGAGACGATGGCGGACAAGTTGTTCTACAGCTTGTTTTATTGCAAGTGCTATCCCACTTTCGATCTAGCCAGCGTCTTGTTCCACTTTGACCGTTCGCAGGCGCATGAGTGGACGCATCGTCTCCTACCCGTGCTAGAAACGGCCTTGGGGCAAAAGCTGGCTTTGCCGGAACGCAAGTTACGCAGTGTCGAAGAGTTTGTTGAGCGGTTTCCGACTGTCAAACGGGTCATGATTGATGGAACGGAACGGCCCATTCAACGCCCTCAGGACAAAGAGCGACAAAAGGAACATTACTCGGGAAAAAAGCGGCGAACCACGCGCAAGCATCTAGCAGCAGTCGATGAGCACAAGCGAGTGTTGGTGTTGAGCAAAGCACGGGAGGGGACCGTGCATGACAAACGCTTATTAGATGAGGAAGCGATGGCCGCCGCCATCCCTGATGCGATTCCGATTGAGGTGGATTTAGGCTTTCAGGGTTTACAGAATGAGTATGTCAACATTCGCATGGGGCACAAAAAGCCGAGAGGCGGCGAATTGACACCGGAGCAGAAGGCTGAGAACAAGGCGCTGAGCCGAGAACGAGTGGTGTGTGAGAATGCCTTTGCGGGGGTGAAACGATACAACGCTGCCGCCGTTGTGTACAGGAATCGTTTGACTGATTTTGATGACCGACTGATGCTGGTTGCAGCAGGACTTTGGAACTTCTATCTGGATGCTGGCTAAGTCAGTTTACTGGAAGAGCCAGATCATTCTTGTTCAATTTACTTCTTATTTCCCAACAACTCTATCCACTTCCGCTTGTGCTGGTTGTTCTTACGATTACCACCGGACTCGTTGATGCCGTGAGCGTCCTGGGTCTGGGTCGGGTGTTTACAGCCAACATGACGGGGAACATTGTCTTTTTGGGATTTGCAGTTGCAGGCACACCTGGGTTATCTGTTCCTCTCTATTTGGTTTCGATCGCTGGCTTTTTGGTCGGTGCGGCTCTTGGCGGACGTTTTGGGCTGATCATGGCGAACAGTCTCCGTCGCCGTTGGTTGCTTGCCATTGCATTGATCGAAACAGGACTGTTTTTCGGTGCAGCACTATTCGCGATCGGCTACGACATTAAAACTCTGACTCCAACCCATCATCTTTACGCGATGATCATCCTCACGGCAATAGCAATGGGACTTCGCAATGCCACAGTGCGACGACTGGCGGTTCCAGACCTTACAACCACAGTTCTAACCTTGACCGTAACCGCGATCGCAGCGGAATCTGCGATCGCAGGCGGCAGTAATCCCCGATTAGGGCGACGCTTGGCCTCAGTGCTATCAATCTTTGCAGGGGGTGCCATTGGTGCGTTGTTAGTATCTCAGGTTGGGTTAGCACCCCCATTAATTCTCGCTGGCGCAAGCATCCTAATTGCCACACTTGTCTACGCTATCCACCCCGCATCAAAGACAATTTCTAGTAATACCCGTTAGAGGGTGTTGCCACCTTACGTTTCATCGGAAGAGAGAAGGCTCGTCAGCAATCTTTGACAGCTGGAAAATCACACTCCAGGAAACGTTGACCATTTGGTGATCTCTTGTAATTCTGTTTTTCCTATGAGTGGTCGTCTCAAATGCTGTGTTGCTCTCGGTTCATTCTGTCCTTTTTGACCAGTACTGCGCTCCTTGTTCCATGCACTCTACCTAGGGCTACGGCTCAAGCAGCGATGAGGGGTCAGGTGACATCTGTGAGTCAGCTTGCGGATGTACAGCCTACTGATTGGGCATTTCAGGCACTACAATCGCTCGTGGAACGCTACGGTTGTATATCCAGCTATCCTGACCAATTGTTTCGAGGGCAGCGATCTCTGACTCGCTATGAGTTTGCGGCTGGGCTGAGTGCCTGTCTTGAGTCCATTAATCAGCAACTTGCCAGTGCTACACCAGATTTGGTTCCACTAGAAGATTGGCAAAACTGGCAACGTCTTCAGCAGGAATTTGCTACTGAACTAGCAACACTGCGAGGGCAGATAGTCAGCCTTGAAGCTCGAAGCACAAGCTTAGAAACTCAACAATTTTCGACCACGACTAAACTGACTGGTCAAGCCCTTGTTTCTGTGAATGGGGGTGGATTTGCAGGGGACAACATTATTGATTCTGCTGGAAGAGTTCTTGCTGATCAGAACTTAAATCCGACACTTCTCTATCGAGCGTCACTGGATCTGAACACCAGTTTCATCGGCAGCGATTTACTCAAAATTCGGATGGATACGGGTAGCAATGGCGCAAACGATAACGTGACGGGAATTTTAGAGCCAAACTTCGGTAGCGTCTTGGATTATTCAGTGAAACCGCCCAGCGACGGGAACATTGGCATCGGACGATTGTACTACACCTTTCAACCGCGCCAGAATCTGACGATCTCTTTAGGTCCCAATATTCGTACTACCGACTACGTTGATCGCAACAGCTACGCTAACACCAGCTTTCGGGATTTCAGTACTCAGGCACTCATCAACAATTTCATTCTATTTCCAATTAATGGCCCCAGTACTGGAGCGGCGATCAACTGGGACGTCGGGAATTTTAGTTTGCGTGCGCTTTATGCCGCTGCCAATGCCGCTAATCCTGACTCCCAACAAACTATTCGAGGCACTTCGTCTTTTACACGAGTTCTATATCCTAATAGTGTTAGCAATCCATTAGGACTGGGCGATCGCGGCTTGTTTGGAGACACATACCAGGGGATGCTGGAAGTCGAGTATGCTCCATCTTCCAACCTGGCGATTCGCCTGCAATACAGTGGCGGAGAGGTGTTTGATAATCGGTTTGATGTTTTTGGTCTGAATGCCGAGGTTCGCCTTGCGCCTGGAATCGCCCTATTTGGCAGGTACGGCATCGGCACTTATCACAATACAGCCTTTGGTGATGTCAACCTGGATTACTGGATGGCGGGTATTGCCTTTCCAGATTTATTTAAGCGAGGGGCGATCGCGGGTATTGCTGCCGCTCAACCGATGATTGCCACTGAAATTGGCAACGCAACTCAAACTAACTTTGAAGCTTTCTATAACTTTTCCATCAATGATGCAATTCGCATTACACCCACACTGCAAGTAATTACAAACGCTGGAAACCAGGACACAAACGGTACGATCATCACAGGCACAGTCAGAACCGTGTTCCTATTTTGAACAGGCTGTAGATCGGAAGGCGTTTAAGAATTCAAGTGCCGAAACTCACTGGGTGAAGTTCGGGTATGGCAACGATTCCAGTGAAGGGTTCGTTTTCTTCTGTAAGAGAGCAGCTAATTCCAGCAACAGCCATGAAACTGAAAGATACGCTTCAGCGGGTAAGTGAAACGCAAGAAGCCCCGCACTCTGCTCTTCTAATGACGGAATTTTATAAGAACCTCAGAACAGCGAGTGACAAAGCGCAAACACTCCGGCAGGCGATGTTAACAACAAGACAAAGGTATGCTGATCCACTATGCTGGGCGGCATTTACATTAATTGGTGAAGCCGAATAACACTCAGGAATTTCTCTACCAACGGCAAACTCATCTGACGCGAATGACTTAGAGTCATTGGGTAATCCGTTCAGAAATCCTTAAAGTCATTACTATTAGACGTTTCAGTGGTGTCTGGCGAAATACTTGAAAGCTTTTCCCTGACGGGATTTTAGCGGTTTCTTCTCGTTGTTCTTCAATATATCTCATGTCCACTATGTTAAAGAACGTAATTTTCCCCCAAATGATCTTTTCTTCTTGGAGGAAGGAGATCATTGGGGGGAATACAACGGCTAGTTACGTTAATGAGTAGACGAATCGCTCAAGTCAGTTTACGCCTGAATCGCGCGACGCGATTTGTACCGCTTCAAGAGCGCTCCTAAACCAGTGGCGCTACCTAGCAGCAGCATCGAGCTAGGCTCAGGTACAGGGGTAGGGTTGGGGACAATCGGTGTCTCTGGGTTAACCGCAACTGTTGTCAGATTGAGCCGCGCAAAAGAGTTTGGATTGAAAAATAGCCCGTTGACATTGACAAATAATTCGCTGCCATCAAAAGTGACGCGATCAGAGGTTAAACCTAATGTGGTCAGTGGATCAATGACAGCATTAGTAATTTGTAATGCGATCGGCGCAGTGAATGTGAATACATAGGTATTCTTAAACCCAGTTGCATAGCGACCAAATCCTGCGTTATCAAAATCAATCTCTAGATAGTTTGCCCCCGCATCAATTGCAACATCGACAAGAGAGTTTGCAAATCCAGGTGGAACCCCTACACTGGGGTCGAATAAGCTTTCAACATTGGGGAACTCCGCCTGGGTCTCGCTCACGATCGCAGAGGTAGGAAAAGATGTGACAAACAACTGACTTGTAGGAGTTGATTGAGCTTCAGTCCGTAGTTTTAATTCTGACCCAATTAGCGATAGGGCAGATGCAGAGCCTGCGCTAAGCGCCACTAAAGCAACGGAGGTAAAGAGTGGTAACCATTGGTTCATCATCAAACTATCCTTGAATATGTTTTCGAGAATTTAGAAACTGCAAATCTACACGACTCAAACTCGTCACAACAGGAGGATTAGATCCTTAAAACACACCAAAACTTTTCTAGAGTGCGTTAATCGCTTCAGGGTGCGATCGCATCAGAGCTGGCTCAGCCAATGAAGCTAGACTGTATCATCCTATTTTTCTCTAGCTAGAAGGACTGAGAATTTCCGTATATTTACAGAATTGCAACCAAATAAATCGATACACGGTTTTTGTTCCGCTTCCGCTGATTCACCGTCAGGCAATTCTGAGGTGATTAAGATTGCCAGTCAATCTGGTTATCTCAATCACACTATCAGCAGTGGCAGCAAACCCTGCTCGATTACTATTAAGTGCCAGGAACGTTGTCATTACAGTCGTGATTTGCATGATTTCTGGTGTGTGTACTTTTGAGGTTTAGCCTGAGTTTGAAGCAGGAATCTAACCATTGCGGTGACTCCAATTTGCAAGCTCTGTTTTTCTTTCCCTCCCAGAGTCTGGAACATATGCAAAATCAAATAGGTGAAATGCCTCATTGATCCGAGCAGCCGTGTTGAGGCAGATGCCAAACGTCGATGCTGAAATTCTGGTATTAAGGCGAGCGATCGCATCTTTCCTTTGTATTGATGGCGAGATCATCACTCTGATAAAACTCTGGACTGCCTGATCGCTCGTTGTGGAGTGGCTTTAAGACTCACCAATGAGGGTAAAAGCGGCCCATTCGCGCGGTTTGGGGTAGCGTTCCAGAGTTGAGAGCATCGCCTGTCGCAAAGCTTGGGCTTTATCGCCGGTCGTTTCTAATTTTTTATAGAACTCAGTCATAAGAAAGGCGGTTGGGGCATCGGGGACAGCCCAGAGGGAGACGATGACGCTGGGCGTACCCGCCGAGAAGAGGGCGCGTGAGAGGCCAATTACCCCATCCCCTGTAATCTGCCCTCGACCCGTATCACAGGCACTTAACACCACTAAATCCGCCTGCAACTTTAGATCCAAAATCTCTGCGGCGGTGAGTAGACCATCTTCCTTGGCAGTGGGCGTGAGTGCCACGGAACTACTCAACCCCAGCCGGTCATTAAACAGACCGTGAGTGGAGAGGTGAATCAGGCGAGCCTGGGGCATCAATGCTTTCACTTGAGCTTCAGTCGCTTGATTCTGAAGCAAAGCGGGCTGCTGTAACAACTGGGCTAACGCTTTGGCCTCGGCTTCGGCATTGGGGAGCGTGGCGAGTTGAACGGGGGGTTGGCCTGCCTCCAGGGTCAGCTTGGGCATAACAGGATTGCCCACAATCAACGCGGGTTGGGTGTCGCTGTCCTTTGCCTCTAAGCGCTGGCGCTGCTGCTGCGTGAACTGCAACGTCTGAATCGAGGGAGCGATCGCGATCGTATGCTGTTGAATCAAGTAAGTACCTTCCGCATCTTGCAACGCGGCGAAGGGCACCAGAAAGAGCGCCCCCTGCGGCAGAAAGATAATGCGCTGGTTGGGGTCTTCAGGAAGATACTGGGCGATGGGGGCAAT
Organism: Leptolyngbyaceae cyanobacterium M33_DOE_097; assembly: GCA_015296075.1. Taxonomy (GTDB): domain Bacteria; phylum Cyanobacteriota; class Cyanobacteriia; order Leptolyngbyales; family Leptolyngbyaceae; genus DSRU01. The sequence goes on from DVDV01000385.1 coordinate 6,254, forward strand.
CATCAGTTGATGCAAGGTTTTGAAGCTGAGATTCTGAGGTAATTGGGTGGAGCGCGATCGCTGAACTGGCACTACTCCTAACCCGCGTACCCCCAACTGATCTTCCCGGATATTAGCAATGAGCTGAGCCAGGGAAGTGCCCTGCAAAAAGGACTTGAGTGACACCTGCTGAAAGGCGATCGCGCCACTGGGTTGAATCACCCAGATGTAGAGGGTTTTATCATCGATGATGGAATACTCCACCAAGGTGGCATTCTGGGCTTGAGCCACCTGCTGGATCTCAGCCAGAGTAGGTGGTTTGACCGATGTGCAGGTTGTTTTAGATTGAGGCTTTACCGGATCAGATTCTCCGTCTTTGACCGCTTTGGTATTGGAATCACCGAACCGTTGGGCGAGCAACTCTAGAAACGCTCGCGCCCGTCCCCGTTCAGCGATTTCGAGTGCCTCAGAAAATTTGTTTTGGGCAACTAAGGTGGTTTGCAGGCTCCGGTATGTTGTGGTTTGTTCCTCAAAGATAGAGACTTTGTTTTCATCCTTTAAGCCAACTCGCAGACATTCCAGCACCTGCATGGATTGCCGCAGTGTTTGCTCTGCCTGAGCCACTTGACCTGAGACAAACAAGATGTAGCCCAGATTATTCAGCGCTCTCGCTTCGCCATCACGGTCTTTGACGGCTTGAAAAATTGGCAGCGCTTGCTCGTAATACCCAATCGCCTTTTCGTACTGAGATAAACGTTGATAAGTAATGCCTAGGTTATTCAGCGCGGCTGCTTCGCCATTGCGGTCTTTGATGGCTTGATAAATTGGCAACGCTTGCTCGTAATACCTAATCGCCTTTTCGTACTCAGATAAAGACAGATAGGTAATGCCTAGATTATTTAGCACACCTGCTTCGCTATTGCGGTCTTTAACAGCTTGAAAAATTGGCAGCGCTTGCTCGTAGTACCCAATCGCCTTTTCATATTGAGATAAAGAACCATAAGCATTGCCCAAATTATTCAGCGCTTTCGCCTCACCATTACGGTTTTTAACAGCTTGATAAATTGGTAGCGCTTGCTCGTAGTACCCAATCCCCTTTTCGTACTGCGATAAAACCAGATAAGTACTGCCTAGATTCATCAGCACACTTGCTTCGCCATTGCGGTCTTTAACGGCTTGAAAAATTGGCAGCGCTTGCTCGTAGTACCCGATCGCCTTTTCGTACTGAGATAAGGATTGATTCGCAAGACCCAAATAATTCAGCGTGATTGCTTCGTCATTGCGGTCTTTAATAGCTTGAAAAATTGGCAGCGCTTGCTCGTAGTACCCGATCGCCTTTTCATACTGAGATGAAGACAGATAGGCAATGCCTAGACTCGTCAGCACACCTGCTTCGCCATTGCGGTCTTTAACAGCTTGAAAAATTGGCAGTGCTTGCTCGTAGTACCCAATCGCCTTTTCGTACTGAGATAAAAACAGATAGGTACCGCCTAGATTACTCAGCGCGACTGCTTCACCATTACGGTCTTTGACAGCTTGAAAAATTGGCAGCGCTTGCTCGTAATACCCGATCGCCTTTTCGTATTGAGATAAAGACCGATAGGCAATGCCTAGATTCATCAGCACACCTGCCTCGCCATTGCGGTCTTTAACAGCTTGAAAAATTGGCAGCGCTTGCTCGTAATACCCAATCGCCTTTTCGTATTGAGATAAGTATTGATTCGCAAGACCCAAATTATTCAGCGCATCTGCTTCACCATTGCGGTCTTTAACAGCTTGAAAAATTGACAGCGCTTGCTCGTAATACCCAATCGCCTTTTCGTATTGAGATAAGTATTGATTCGCAAGACCCAAATTATTCAGCGCGTCTGCTTCACCATTGCGGTCTTTAACAGCTTGAAAAATTGACAGCGCTTGCTCGTAGTACCGGAGCGCCTTTTCATATTGAGATAAAGAACCATAAGCATTGCCCAAATTATTCAGCGCATCTGCTTCACCATTACGGTCTTTAACAGCTTGATAAATTGGTAGCGCCTGCTTGTAGTACCTAATCGCCGTCTCATATTGAGATAAAGACCGATAGGCAATGCCTAGATTATTCAGCGCGATTGCTTCGCCATTGCGGTCTTTGAGTTCTTGGTAAAGTTGCAAAGCCTGCTGCCAGGATTGAATCGCGGCTTCATACTGCTTGCGTTGATACTGTTGAATACCTTGATCGAGCAGGCGATCCGCTGCTTTTTTAGTCTCCGGGGTTTGGGCAAGTGTGGGAGCAGCGAGGGATGGAGGAACTGGAAAGACGGAAATTGGAAGTGAAGAATGAACAATGAGGAAGGAGGCGGAGAGCAATAGCCAGTTGCATTTTGGGCGAATGACGATTCGAACAGAGTGGGGCATGAGGCACGCGGTCAAATTGGATTTTATCCTTACATTAGCTTGACCGAAAAAGAAAGCATTGCTGATTTCGGCAAAGTGAGCTTGAGGTTACTCTATCGAGACGCATTGCGTCCCCATTTAGCGTGGCATGGAGCAAAATTGAGCTTTGTTGCGACCTTTTTGGTGATCCTACTGCGAGTCAAGACCATGAACTTCAGTGAGTTGCCAACGGCCTTCAATAGCAAAGCTGTCGAGTTTCACGATGATTGCAACTGATCCCCCCCGGGGATGCACAACGAGGTTGGGCGTGGAAAGTTAAAACAGCTTACCCTGAGATAGACCTGCTGCTACATTACTTGGGTTCCCAGTAATTCTCTTGAGGGTTGTCATCATACTGTTCCATGGCTGCCTTTACTTCCGAAATATGGCGATACGCCCACTCGCCCAAGATCGCTAACGGTTCTACCAGAGATTCTCCTAGGGTCGTTAGTGAGTAATCAACTCGTGGCGGCACAGTAGGATAAATTTCTCGCTTGATCAAGCCACATCGTTCAAGGTTACGCAAATTCTGAATCAGCATTTTAGGAGATATGCCAACAATCTGCTGTTTCAGTTCGCTATACCGCTTTTTGCCCTGTGTTAGGGCGTACACAATCAGCACTGTCCATTTATTAGCAATGTGTTCAAGCATCTGGTGCCCTGCACAATTTGTGTCAAACAGGTTCATTTGAGCGATGCGATCGAGCGCAGGCTGCGGTAGGTAATTCAGTTGGGTATTCTCAGAATCTAGCTTCATCGCTATGCTTACCAAAAAGTAACTAATGTACTTTGCCGTTAATCCTTTCGAACAGCAATGTCTCAATGGTACTCATGAAATATGAGTTCTATGAGGCCAGTTCCAATGAAAGCCCAAGTTATCGCCCAGTTTGGTAGTCCGGATATTTTTGAAGCAGCGGATATCCCGACCCCTCAGGTTTTACCCCATCATGTGTTGATTCGCGTGATGGCAACTAGTGCATGAAGGCAAGAGTAGTTAGACAGCTAGAATAGAACTGATGTCTAAAATCCAGCAGTTCTTGTACCATGCCGACCCCTTACGCCCTCGCTATCCAGTTAAGCGAACGCCAACAGCACCTACTCGAGCAGA
>DVDV01000381.1 GCA_015296075.1 Leptolyngbyaceae cyanobacterium M33_DOE_097
AATTAAGCGATTGGCCCGCAAGACAATTTGCTTTTCAAAATCCCAATGGTTGCATGACATCGTGATTGGCTTGTTCATCAATCGATATGAATTTGGACGGATGGTTTGACCTTATTGATCCCCATGTCTAGAACATTACCGAGTTGGATTAGGCGCGATCTCGACTTTGCTATTGTCTTTGATCAGCCTCGATTTGTTACAAGCCGTCACCCCAGCTCTCAAAGTCAACTACTTAGGGTTGAACTGGTTGCATTGGGGCTGGGCCTTTGCTGCCGTGCCGCAACTAGCAGCCTATGTAGGCAGCGTTGGAACGGCAGCATTGCTGCATCGTTGGGAACCTGAAACAGGGGAAGAGGCAAAAATTCAACCCGGTTTAGTTGCGATCGCCTTTGGTGGTTTGTTGCTGATCGGGCGTGCCATTTTTGCTGCCAATGTCCCTGTACATCAGTTGGGGCTAGCACTTGGAATTTTAGGGTGGTCATCGGGCTGGCTGGGACAACGGAGTCATCGAGCCTTTGGCCATGCGATCGGCATTGCCTTGATGCTGGTGGGCTGGCTAGCAACCGCCTCAGTTATTCCACCGTGGCAGGCGATCTCGATCGGCGGGTTAGCCGCCTCACTTTTCTGGCAGCGACTCCAGCAGCATTGGCGACAAAAAGATTTACTGGTGCTGCTGAGCATTGGGCTTGTTTCTTTTGGGTTGGCATGGTGGTGTTTTCCCTGGAGTTGGCGACTGACGCTGATGAAAGCCATGCAGAATGGCGGCATCCCACCTGCTGATGTTGCATTAGCAGGCTTGTGGCTGTTCCTTTATCTGTGGCTTGCTCTGGCATTTGCTCGCTACTTACGCCAACGTGAGCAACCCCAATTAGTCAAAATCACGGAGCAGTTTAGTCTGATTGTGGGTTTAGCGGTGAGTGTTGTCGCCATTTGGCACCCACTGGTGCGATCGCTCTACTTCTCATTTGGATTTGCCACTCTGGTAGCAACTTTATTCAAACGCCGCCAAATTCCACCCTTGCTGGCATATTTGACCCAGATCGCTGGCATTGCAGCGCTGTTGTCATGGATTAGCTGGTTCTTCCCAAATCTAGAGCAGTTACAGCTTGCATTTCTGTTGCTGGCACTGGCGATTGCCCTCTGGAGCTTCTGCGCCTTTGCTTCACCGAATCTATGGCAAAAGAGTAGCTGGCACCTGGGACTGGGTTTGGCCGCGTGGAGTTACGGGTTGTTGCTCGAACACGCAACCATGAAGTTTGATGCAGTGCATTGGGGTTTGTATTGGTTACTGATTCCGACAGCGTTGATCTTGTTGAGTTTTCGCCCCAATTTTGCTCAGCCTCGATTGACAGCCGGTTTGGGGATTGTTGCTGTTTTAGCCGCGCAAACGCTGACTGTTTGGCGAGTGCAGCCATTTTTGGTGAGCCTGGGCGTCGGAACAATCTTATTAGTCCTAGCCAGCCAAAAATTACACAAGTTTTCAGTAGCTCGACTTGCGGTCGGCTTTGGTTTGATCTTTTCAGGAATTGCAAGTCAACAGCTTTTTCGAGCAAACTTCGACTTTTTCTTGTGGGCTGCGATCGCGCTGATTGGGTTGGCGGTTCTACGTGATATTGCCAGGGCGCAGCGTCCTTTACTGGCACAGACTTACGCGATCGCTTTTGAAAACTGGGGTGCTGTGCTGGCAACCATTACGCTATGCATCATGAGCATTGCGGTCGTGTTCAATGGCTTTGGGTGGATTAACACTGAGGCTTCCCTACCTGGAATAACCCGCGCTGCTTTGCTGATTACGCTCGTGATCGGCTTTTTGTATGTTTGGCGGCGACCCAGTAATCTTGGTTTTTATGGCTTGGCCTGGGCGTTTGAGCTGTTTCTGGCAGCTCAAGCTTTGCAAATACCCGAACAATTTACGTTTTTAGCAGCGGCAAATGTTGTTGTGGGGCTAGTGGCTCAGCAGGTGGGCGATCGTACCGTTCGCCGAATGAATCCAGACTCTACGGCTGAAGCTACTTTTCCCTTTTCAAGCTGGCACATTATCCCAATTCTCTTTGCGGGACTGGGTTGCGAGATCGCCCATCGGGAATTCACCGCCACTACCGGACTCTACACCCTGGCAACGGGATTAACCATCGTCGGAGTCGGCAGACGCAAAGCTGCGTTCAAGCCTTTGACCTTTTTAGGATTGCTGACAATTTCTGGCGGTGCGTTTGAACTTTTAATGCACTGGTTGAGCCAGTTTGAAGGGGGGCAAATCGGCGATGGTTTCGCGGTGTTAACCTGGCTGGCTGGAGCGATCGCGATCGTCTATCTCTTGTTCAATCGGTGGCTATCGGCTCGTTTGCGCCTTGAGCAAAGCCAGCTTGATTGGGTGGCGCACTTGCACTGGTTTGCTGGTAGTGGTCTGTCGCTCTTTGCCTTAAGCAGTGGGTTTAGCTCTACGGGTACCTGGCTGTGGATTGGCGCGGTTGTTGTTTTGGCAGCCTATGCCGCTTGGCAAGGACGTACCCAGCCGATTTGGGTTTACCTCGGTTTTGCTCAACTGGGCTTAGCAAGTCATGTGCTGGTTGGTCAGGTTTTAGAGTCTTCGGTTTTAGCACCGTGGGGAGGAGCGATCGCAGCTCTGGCAGCGCTTGGAGTTTACAACTTACCGTGGCGGCGGTGGGGGTGGTCATCGCAAGCCTGGAAAATTTCGTCTGTTTTTCTACCCGGTGCGATCGTTTTGCTGACTTACGCGAACGTCAATATTCCTAGTTTGTTGTTGGCGGCAGCCGTTTATGCCTGGTTTGCCAGAACAGCCAACCAAATTCGCTTAAGTTATGTGAGTGTGTTGCTGGCTGACTGGGCATTTCTCAAGTTTTTTGCTGAATGGAAACTGACAGAACCGATTTGGTTTGTCGCTCTGGTGACAGCCTCCTTATTGTTTGTGGCGCAGGTTGATCCGGTCTTTCAACCAATTGAGCGCAAGGAACAACGCCACTGGCTAAGGTGTTTAGCGATCGCCCTGTTTTGCTTGACAGCTCTGTATCAGTCGGATGGTCGGCTCTGGTATGGCTTTCTGGTGATTTTGTTGGGGATTGGTCTGGTGTTGGCAGGGCTGATGTTGCGAATTCGTGCCTTTCTCTATGTGGGGACGTTGACCTTTGTGCTCAAACTGTTGCGGCAACTCTGGCTCTACATTAATGACAATTCGCTGCTGCTGTGGGCGTTGGGAATTGTTGTGGGGCTACTGCTGATTTGGATCGCAGCCACATTTGAAGCGCGGCGAAGCCAAGCGATCGCAGTTCTCCGCCACTGGGCCAGCGAACTAGAAATATGGGAATAGATCATCCATTGCGGATTCTGCACTTCTGTTTCGCGATCGCTACATCAGCGATGTCATAAAGTTGCTAATCTAGTGCGAAATCTTCAGCCTGCTCAATCTGAAAATACTATCTATGACCTCTACCGACGATGCGATCGCCCAACCGCAGCACACCTCAGAAAAGTTTGAAATTCAGGCATTTGTTGAGCAGTTGCACCAAAAGTATCAATCCTTGCGGGATGGTAAGTTAGCCGATTACATTCCCGAGTTAGCTAAGGCAAATCCCGATTGGTTTAGTATCTGTCTGGCAACCACAGACGGACGAGTTTACAAGGTGGGTGATTTTGACCAGTTATTCACAATCCAGTCGATTTCTAAAGTTTTTGTTTATGGCATGGCGTTGGAAGACCACGGCAGAGAAAAGTTGTTAACGAAAGTTGGCGTGGAGCCAACAGGTGATCCATTCAACTCAATAATTCGGCTGGATGAGTCTTCTAAACGACCTGATAACCCCATGATTAATTCTGGGGCGATCGCGACCACAAGCTTGATCAAAGGCAAAGACCCCACCGAGAAGCTCAATCGCCTGCTAGAGATGTTTCGACGCTATACCGGACACGATTTGTTTGTTGATATATCGGTGTTTATGTCAGAGCGCACAACCGGACACCGTAACCGAGCGATGGCGCACCTGATGTTGAACTTTGGCATGATCGATGAACCCGTTGATGAAGCCCTCGATCTTTACTTCCAACAATGTTCCATTATGGTGAATTGCTGTGACCTGGCCGTTATGGCGGGTACGCTGGCGAATCGGGGGGTTAATCCCTGTACGGGAGAACGGGCGATCGCTCCGGCTTACGTGCGAGACATTCTCAGCGTGATGTATACCTCGGGAATGTATAACTTCGCTGGCGAATGGGCTTATAGAGTGGGTTTACCCGCCAAGAGTGGGGTTTCGGGTGGCATCATCGCCGTTGTGCCTAATCACCTTGGCATTGCAGTCTTCTCGCCATTGCTCGACTGTCGAGGCAACAGTGTGCGCGGAGTCGCCGTTTGCGAAGAAATTTCTCGCATGTTTGAGTTGCATATCTTCGACTCGCTGGCCTACGGTTGCAGCTTATTAGACGCGGCTCCAAAGCCTGAGGCTTAGCCCAAAGTTAAGGAAAAATCCAAACAGCACTCAGCCTAATTGCCAAGATACGCCTCTAGTACCTGGGAATTGGTCTGAATTTCTTGAGGGGTGCCGACAGCGAGGTTTTGTCCCTCTGCTAAGACCCAGACACGATCGCACAACGACATAATCACATCCATATTGTGCTCAATGATGAGAAAAGTCATGCCTTCGCGGTTCCAGGTAAGAATGCGATCGCAAATCTGGTTGATTAGGGTGGGGTTTACTCCCGCTGCGGGTTCATCGAGCAAAATCAACTTGGGATTGGTCATGAGCGCTCGGCCCATCTCTAAGAGCTTACGTTGACCACCCGAAAGCCCCCCAGCATAATCGTTTGCTTTATGGGCCAGGCCAACCGAGTGCAAAATTTCAAGGGCGCGATCGCGTTGTTGCCGTTCTTCTTTGGCAATTTGCTTGCCACGTAGCCACACGTTCCAAAACCGCTCTCCGGTCTGCTTTTGGGTTGCCAGCAGCATATTTTCGAGTACCGAAAGCCGCGATAACACCCGCGCTACCTGAAACGTACGAACCATACCGCGATGGGCAATCTCGTGCGGAGGCAGATTTTGAATCGGGTTACTGTCAAACAAAACCTGCCCTGCATCTGGTGTAATGAAGCTCGATAACAAATTAAACAGCGTGGTTTTGCCAGCTCCGTTAGGGCCGATCAATCCGGTGATGCTGCCCTGGGGCACCTCGATCGCCGCGTTATCAACTGCCACCAAACCGCCAAACCGCTTGACCAAGCCATTCGCTGTCAACAGAGGACTACCCAATACCCTTGTTCCTGAGTTTTGGCTCACCGTCTGAGAATTCATATCACTTGCGTCAGAAGATGCAAAATTATCGACCAAGGGTAAGTTCCTCCTTCTTGCCTAAAATGCCTTGCGGACGCATCATCATCAAAATCATCAGCAGTAACCCAATCAACATCAGGCGAAAGGCCCCTTCACGCGCCGGATCGATCGCCGGAGGAATGAAAGAAAACACACTGTGCAGTGCTTGGGTCAGATTAGGTAAAAAGCGAGTCGCCTCAAAGTAAGCCCACAAAATAATCGCCCCTAAAATCGTGCCCGCATTGTTTCCTGAACCACCCAAAACAACAATAATCCAGGCGTAAAACGTTGTGAGTGGCTCAAACGTGCTGGGGTAGACTGATGTGAGCTGCCATGCGATCAGGGAACCTGCCACCGCCGCGATCGCGCTGCCCAACATGAGCGACTGTTGCTTGTACCAGAAGACATTTTTACCAAGGGCTTTAGCAACTTCTTCATCTTCTCGAATCGCCTTTAAGACGCGACCCCAAGGCGAATCAGCCAACCGTTCCAACATCCAAAAGGCGATCGCGACAAAAATCACCGAGATCAACATCAACCCGTTCCGAGCAGGGTTTTGGCTGAAATTATAGAGGGCACTTGCAGCCACCCAGTAAAGCACCACGCCACCCAGGGCAAACAGGCCAACCAGCACTAGGGTTAAATCGACTGAACCGTTTAACTTTTGATAACGTTGCCGGATCCAACAGAAGATTTTGCCATAGGCCCAAACCGCGATCGCGGTCAAAATCGCGATCATAAACAAGCGGCTCAGCAGGGTTGGGCGAAAATTTTGCAGGGGTAAAGGAAACGACTGTACACCAAAAGCACCTTTCGTTAGCCATTCTTCGTTGAGGGCAATCAGGCGAATCACCTCAGAGACGCCAATCGTCACAATCGAGAGATAATCTTCGCGCAGGCGCAACGTAAAAAAGCCAATCACGATACCTAGAAGAGCTGCCAAAACAGCACCCAAAGGCACCGCGACAATCAGCGGAATTCCCTCTGAGCTGAGCAAAACGGTGGTGTAAGCTCCTAATGCCATAGAAGCTACGTGCCCAAAATTGATTAACCCGGTAAATCCCCATTGCAGATTTAGCCCCAGGCTAAAGAGGGCATAAATTGCTGTTACGACAATGAGTGAGACGAGATAGTTAGCCATGAACTTCGGGGATGGGATTTACCCACAAAACGTTTTTGAGAATACCTTAAACCAGATGGTTTGTATCCTATCAAAGCCAGGGCAACCCAGAACGAAAAGCTGGCGACAAGAATGCGCTCAATGTTTGCGAAAGTTTCGCACCGACTTAAGAAAATACGGATTCCCAAAGCGATCGCTAAGATCCCCTAATGACCCTTTCGCATCGAACCGCCTGTTTTGCGCTCCAGGATTTCCTTAACAATCAGGGTGACGATCGCCAGTAAGGCCAGTAAGACCGCCGCAGAATAAGCCGCTTCGGTTTCATACCCTTTGTAAGCTTCTTCGACATACAACGGTAAGCTTTGCGTCTTGCCAGCCACGTTGCCCGAAACGACCGAAACCGCGCCAAACTCGCCCATTGCACGGGCATTTGTGAGCAGGATGCCATAGAGCAATCCCCAGCGAATGTTGGGCACTGTAACGCGCCAAAAGGTTTGCCAATGGTTTGCGCCGAGAGTGTGAGCCGCTTCTTCCTGGTCAGTGCCTTCTTCTTCTAGAACGGGAATCACTTCACGGGCAACAAACGGCATACTCACAAACGCGGTCGCCAACAACATCGCCGGAAACGCAAATACTACCCGAATGCCGTGATCAAGCAACCATCCCCCAAACCAGCCTTGCCGCCCATACAGCAACACCAGCATTAAGCCTGCAACCACAGGTGAAATCGCAAAGGGTAGGTCAATCAGGCTTAAGAGTAACGTGCGACCGCGAAATTGCTTGTTGGCTAAAGCCCAGGCAGTACACAAGCCAAAAATCGTATTGATCGGAACCGCGATCGCCGCCAGCAAAACGGTCATTCTGACCGCGTGCAAAAAGGTAGGGTTGCTCAAATTGTGAAGCAATGGCCCAAAACCCTTGTGAAACGCCTGATAAAAAACGTTGATCGCCGGAATGTACAACACCAGAGCCAAAAAGGTGAGGGCGATCGCGATCAGTAGAATCGGCACCCATTTTTTCGGTTTGGCGGGCGATCGGGCGGTTGTGCCGTTCGGTATCGCTCCGTTTACAGCAACGGGATTAGCCTTCATATCGTCTCCCCCAGGCTTGAATAAAGTTAATCACCAGCAACATCAGCAGCGAAATGAACACCAGCACCACAGCGATCACCGTTGCCCCTGCATAGTCATATTGTTCTAAGCGCTGAAAGATCAGGATTGGCGCAATCAAATCTTTGAAGGGGGTATTGGATGAAATAATCACCGTTGAGCCAAATTCCCCTACGGCGCGCGAGAAACCCAACGCCACCCCGGTCAAAATGGCGGGTGTTAGAGGCGGCAGCAAGACATGCCAAAACGTTTCCCAGGGCGAGGCTCCCAGCGACCAGGCGGCTTCCTCTGTTTCGCGCTCCATTTGCATCAACACGGGCTGAACCGTGCGCACAACAAACGGTAAAGAGATAAACATCATGGCAACCCCAACCCCTAAACGGGTGAAGGCAATTTTGATGCCCAACGGTGCCAGTAAGGAACCAACCCAACCACTTTCGCTGTATACCGTTGCCAGGGTTAAACCCGCTACCGCCGTTGGCAACGCAAAAGGAAGGTCAATTGAGGCGTCAATCAACCGCTTAAAGGGAAAATCGTAGCGCACCAGCACCCAAGCCACTAAGAATCCAAAGACTCCATCAACAAGAGCCGCAATTAAGGACGTGGTAAAGGTGACATCGTAGGTTGAGAGTGCCAGCGGACTCGTCGCAATCCGCCAAAAGTCTGCCACGCCAATTGTGCTGGCTTTTGATAACATCGCGGCGATCGGTAAGACCAGCATCACGAAGAGGTAGCCTAACATGATTCGCCAGGTCCAGGGCATGTCAATGATGGAATACCAGAACACACGCCAGGGAGAATTGCTGGGAGCACGGGTCGATCGCGAAGAAGAAATGGCCATAAACTCAGTCAAGCATCAGGGTATGAGTAATTTTGGAAAGCGAATTGCGGAGTCATTTAAAGCAGTCAGTGCGTTTGGATTATCTGCCGAGTTGCGATCGCACCTGGTCAAAAGTTCCACCATCCTCAAAGACTTTTTGGGTCGCTTGCCAACCACCGTAGTCATCAATCGTGCCAAGCTTCTGAATGGGTGGAAACTGCGCTTTAAATTCTTTTTCTTGAGCCACAGCCCCCAAAGGCCGAAAACCAACCTTTGCAAACTCGCGCTGAGCTTCTGGAGTGAACAAATAATTGACAAAGGCCTCAGCCACCTCTCGCGTACCCCGTCGATCCACTGTTTTGTCGATCACAGTCACGGGCGTATCAATCGAGAAGTTAATCGCTGGCACCGTATAGTCCAATTCTTCTCCCTTCTGCCGCGCCAGAATGATCTCATTCTCATAATTCACTAGCGCATCGCCTTGACCCTGGTTTGCAAAGGCATCGGTTGATTCCCGCGCATCCCTGGCAAGAACTGCCACATTTTGATAAGCCCTTGTCATAAATTCTTGGGCTTTGGCATCATCTAATCCTGTTTGTTTGGCGTAGTTCCACAGCGCAAAATAGTTCCAACGAGCACCGCCTGAAGTTTTGGGGTCTGCCGTCACCCACCTCACATCCGGACGCGCCAGATCGCCAAACGTTCGAATATTTTTTGGATTGCCCGCCCGAGTCACGATCGCCGCTACCGTCTCACCCACAATGCCGTTATTGGGCACACGCTGCCGCCAGTTTTCGCTGACAAAGCCTGCTTTGACGAGTTTTTCAACATCGGCGCCGATCGCGAGATGCACCACATCCGCCTCCAGGCCATCGATCAAAGCGCGAGTTTGGGCGCCCGACCCACCATAACTCCAGCTAAACCGAACTTCTTGCCCCTGTTGCGCCTTCCAGTATTCAGCAAATTTTGGCAAGATCACGTCGTAAGCCGCTTTGGGCACTGCGTAGGCAACCAGCGTCAACTCAACGGTCTGCTTACGGTTGGAGGCTAAGTTGACATTTGGAGCATTGACAAGACCAGCGGAGTTTGAGCCTGAACAAGCAGCCACCCCAAAACTGAGCAGCATACCCAACAAGACAAACGCAACAAACCGCTTGATTGAACGCAACCCAAGCAATGGTTTAGCCGCGATCGCCATGCTTTTCCCCAATGTTAGGAACGAGTGCCACTGATTCATGCCGAAGTCTCTCATTAAAATACGGTAAGCCGCGTGGCTTACCGTTCTTTATGGATTGATAATACTGTGGGTCAGGTGACAATTGCAAGCCGACGATTTGCCGGAATGGGGAGATCGCTGTGAGTCGAGAATACCTAAAATTTCAGGTTTGTTGCCTGCCACTGCTTGAGTTCACTCAAGCCAGGAGCGGAGGTCAGGTTAAACTGCAAAGGCGTGATCGTAATGTAGCCTTCGCGCACCGCAGCCACATCGGTTGGAGCCTGATCAGCAAAAATCGGACAATCTTCGACCTCTTCTAACACTTCGCCTGCCAGCCAATAATAGGTCTTCCCGCGGGGATCAACACGCTTATCAAACACATCAATATAACGGCGAATGCCCTGCCGAGTCACAATCACCCCAGCAATTTTTTCTTGTGGTAGAGGTGGTACATTCACATTCAGCAGCAACAACTCCGATAAGGGATTTTGCTCTAACTGAGCCACTAAAGAAGTGGCAAACTGCGCGGCAACAGTAAACTCACGCGACTGAAAACTGCACAGACTCAACGCGATCGCCGGAATTCCCTCAATCACCCCTTCCATCGCGGCAGACACCGTGCCTGAGTAGAGCACATCCGTGCCCAAATTTGCGCCATGATTAATGCCCGACAGCACCAGGTCAGGCGGCGCATCGAGTAGTGCCCAAAGTGCCAGCTTCACACAGTCAGCCGGAGTGCCCGAACACATCCATGCTTTGACATTGGGATGAAAAATTGACTCGACAACTTCCGCTCGAATCGGGTGTTGCAGTGTTAAGCCGTGCCCGGTTGCCGATCGCTCACGGTCAGGACTCACCACCATCACATCATGCCCTGCCTCTGCCAGGTGATTGACTAATGTTCGCAGTCCCAGCGCATTGACCCCATCATCGTTACTAATTAACAACTTCATTGCTGACCCCAAGAATTGATTGTGCTGACACCATCCTGCTATCGGAGTTTAAGTCAGAAAAAACAGATTTGCCCGAATCTTAGTAGATGGGCGATCGGCAGCATATTGGCATCCGGTAACGGATGTTAGCAAAAAGCCCCCCTTGATCCCCACTGTTGGGAAGTACTGATTTTAAAGAGAACTTGCTCAACACGGCAGCCCAGCCTCTAAACTTGTAAAGATGGGAATCAGCGAATCTATGCTAGTCTCACCGATGATTTGACCCTTTAGGTAACCGTTAACAGAATTATGAGCGTCGTGCAGTCTCAAGAATTGGAAGCGCAACTTCAGTCAATTCACCAAGAAGCCCAGGCATCGTTGGCACAGGCTGAAACGCTAGATCAACTAGAGCAACTACGGGTGAAATACCTGGGTAAAAAGGGTCCGATTCCGCAAGTGTTAGGGGGCATGGGCAAGCTCGACCCCAGCGATCGCCCCAAAATTGGCGCACTCGCCAACGAAATTAAAGAAGCCATTCAAGCCGACATCGAACGGCGACGGGTTGATTTAGAAGCGGCTCAGATTCAAGCGCAACTTGAGTCTGAAACAATTGATGTCACCATGCCAGGGATTTTTCGCCCGCAGGGACGGGTGCATCCCCTCAATGCCATGATGGATCGCGTCATCGACATCTTTGTGGGCATGGGTTACACCGTCGCAGACGGCCCTGAGATGGAGAGTGACTATTACAACTTTGAGGCCCTGAACTTTCCGCCTGACCATCCGGCGCGTGACATGCAAGATACCCTCTTCTTGCCCGACGGCAACCTGTTGCGGACGCATACCTCCTCAGTGCAGATCCGCTACATGGAGAACAATGAGCCGCCCGTTCGCATCATCATTCCCGGTCGCTGCTATCGGCGTGATGCAGTTGACTCAACACACACGGCTGTTTTCCACCAGATTGAGTTTTTGGCGATCGATGAGGGGCTGACCTTTACCGACCTCAAGGGCACTCTTAAAGTCTTGCTTGAGCAACTGTTTGGTGAAGTGCCAATTCGCCTGCGCCCGAGCTTCTTCCCATTCACAGAGCCTTCAGTAGAAGTTGATTTGCAGTGGAAAGGGCGCTGGCTCGAAATTATGGGCTGCGGCATGGTAGACCCCAATGTGCTGAAAGCGGTTGGTTATGATCCCGAAGTTTACACGGGTTTTGCTGGTGGTATGGGGGTCGAGCGACTGGCGCAAGTGCTGCACCAGTTGGATGATATTCGACGGCTCTATAGCAGTGACCTGCGCTTCTTAAATCAGTTCTAAGCGCAAACCTTGTTTCGGTGTAAGTTGCCCTGCTAAATTGCTACTGGTCTCTCTTTAGGGCTGGAAATTAAATCGGTTCGATGTTTGGTTGGGTCGGGTTTTGCTGTTCAATCCATTGCAGGGTGCAGATGGGGCCGCTAAACCCGCCCGTACAGTTTGCGGATTGATTAAATTCGCTATCCTTAGCGGTCTTGAATGATGCGTGAGGTTTCTCAAAGAATGGCAAATGAGAAAAGGGATGCTTATTAAAACCTCCCTCTTCTAAGCAGAACTTATATTGTTAAGCAAAGTCGTAAATGCACAACATTATGAGTTTGTATAACAAAGCGACCCTTCTAAACGAGCAAGGTTAGCTTGCTAGACCTCTCAAACGCATGCGCTCTGCCATGGCTTGTAGCCGTTCGAGTGGATACTCACTGTTAAAGCTTTCCCAAGAACGGGCATAGCCAGCAGCGCTATATACCTGTAAAGCTCCGTTGACCGTGCGGCTGGCAACAATCAAATTCAACGCTCTCGCTAAATTTAAGGCTTGTGTAACTTCAGATTGAGTCATAGATCGTTATAAACGCATACAGGTTTTTGAAGTTTTGTGTAGACGATTCTCAGGAAAACCAGAGACTCTATCTTAGTAACTGTTTTGTAAGGTGCGTATGAGTATTTGTACGTCCTGAAATGAAAATTAATAGTCATCCGATCGCGCGATCGTCCTGTCATCGCTTCTTAAAATACGTGTCCTCTATCCTAAGTCAGACTTAACCTGGTGATGACCAGCATTTTAGGTAGAACTTTAGTCTGACGCAGTGAGCTAGATCGCAGCTGTAGAGGCAAAATGGTCTGTCTTTAGATAGATTTTTTGGGTTTTGCGATTGCCTGTGTGAGTGAGTAAAGACTGCCCAAAAGCTTATGCTGATTGATTTTTGGGTGGTTTTGTCTGAGTCCTACTTGGCAGCAGAACCGACATCGCTATAAGTGCTTTGTCTATCATGACTCTTGGATGCACACGTGATTTGAGGCAAGCCAAATGACCAGCAATTCTCAGTATGAGAATAATTCTCACAAAAATATTCATTTTGAACAGCTATCAATGGCTGGAATACCCATTCTGCCGTTCATAAAATTGAGCGCACAAGCCTTTAGAGGCTCTGACTTCAGTACAAATGTTTCA
>DVDV01000002.1 GCA_015296075.1 Leptolyngbyaceae cyanobacterium M33_DOE_097
AGAATGATTCTCATAAAAACGTCCGGTTTTAACGTTTATGAATGGCTGAAACCCGCATTCTGCCGTTTATAACATTGAGTGCACAAGTCTTTAGACACTCTGGCTACAGTACAAATGTTTCAAAATGAGAATTGCTGCATTAAAAAGCCCTGCCTAAAGTTTTGGACAGGGCAATCGCTGATTTAGTGGAAGCCGATCCACAGTTCGACTGTTAGAGGCACTTGTCGCCTATACGTTAAACCGAAAGAGCAGCACGTCTCCCTCTTGAACCACGTATTCTTTTCCTTCGCTGCGAACCAAACCTTTCTCTTTGGCACCGCTCATCGACCCAGCAGTAACCAGGTCTTGGTAAGCGACCGTTTCGGCGCGAATGAAGCCGCGCTCGAAGTCTGTGTGGATCACGCCAGCGGCTTGGGGTGCAACCATGCCAGCTTTAATTGTCCAGGCACGAGTTTCTTTAGGACCCGTTGTGAAGTAGGTGCGTAACCCAAGCAGGTCATAGGTCGCACGAATCAGAGATTGTAGACCACCTTCAGTAACGCCGAGGGATTCTAGAAAGTCGGCGCGTTCTTCAGTCGATAGCTCGACTAATTCGGATTCAACTTGCGCTGAGACAACAACAACCTGCGCATTTTCTTGGGCAGCCAGGGCACGAACTTGCTCAACCCACTCATTACCTGTTGCCAGGTCATCTTCTGAAACATTGGCCGCGTAGATCACAGGTTTACGGGTCAGCATTCCCAGCGCTTTGATTGCCAGTTCTTCTTCTTCGGTAAAGTTGACCAGACGCGCTGACTTCCCTTCGTTGAGGACGGGCAAAAGTTTCTCTAGTGCATCCACCTCAGCCTGAAGTTCTTTGTTGCCACGGGCTTGTTTACGGGCGCGATCGAGACGTTTCTCGACTTGCCCTAAGTCGGCCAGTGCCAGCTCTAGATTGATGATCTCGATGTCTCGCACAGGGTCAACGGAACCAGCAACGTGAATGATGTCGTCATTCTCAAAGCAGCGAACGACATGAACGATCGCATCCACTTCGCGAATATTGGCCAAAAACTGGTTGCCTAAACCTTCGCCCTGGCTAGCCCCTTTGACTAAACCGGCGATATCGACAAACTCGACCCGCGCGGGAACGATCTCAGCGGACTCAGAAATATTGGCTAAAACTTGTAGGCGTGGGTCAGGCACCGCAACAACACCGACGTTAGGCTCGATGGTGCAGAAAGGAAAGTTTGCTGCCTGGGCTTTCGCGTTTGCAACAACGGCATTAAATAGGGTGGATTTTCCAACGTTGGGCAGACCAACAATCCCGGCTCTCAGCATGGGTCACTCGATGTCAAACGTAGGTGGTGTAGATCATGAAGATCTTACCGAATCCTGACGGGCGATCGCTGCTTTTGGCAAGAAAGGCGAAAAAGTGGCTTGGACGATGCCTCTTAAATCCCCCAATTTGGGCAGGGTTATTGCTGGAGAAGTTTTAGCAGTCTTTGCCTTGGTTGATATCAAATGCTGCTTAAAGGAGCAAGAAAGAAGATACGTTTTCTCTTTTGAGCTTAACCAGCCCTGCCTAAAGCCCTTAAAGCTCCACCTCAAACCGTTTTCCTTCGCTAGCAAACCCCTCTGCTGGGATAAAAACAGCTTTCTTTTGCGTTCACTTTATTCCGAGCCAGCAAACCTTGGGGGCGACGCCCCCAAACCCCCGTGAGGGGACGACCGCTTCCCCTCACCTCCCCTCCGGAAGGTGGTGCTCGTTCCAGTGTTTGATAAAAGGGGTTAAGGGTGGAGTGGGAACCCTGCTACGCAGGCTTAAACCACATTTTGCACTCCTTACAAAAGATGATTTCTAAGGGCAAATCGCTGTCGTGAGTTGTTCACAATACAAAGTTTTTCAGACAACCTACGCGGGCGATCGCCCTCAGATAACCGTCGCCTCACGTCACCCGCACCCTCTGTCAGCGATCGAAATGCCAAACTTTCCACCCTTATGTCTAGCTAGCCAACCATTCAACTCATACTCGCACCACCTTGCGGGGGTTGTAGGGGAGTGAGTCCCCTACACAGCGGGGGAACGGGGGGAAGTCCCCCGATCTTGCGGCTCCGCCGCCCCAAAATCTCCGCTTTACTCCCCCAAAAGGCTTTTCCTTAGAGCAGGACGATCGCGACGAAACCCGGTACTTAAAAGATGAAAACCAGTTTCAGATTCCATTCTTTGCCATCGCGGATTAACTCAATTTGTTTAATAAACTCTCGCAAGTAAAAGCGCCGTTCCGCTTCCGAGAGGTCGAGCCAAAACTGAGGAATCGAAACCGTTTGGGCGATCGCCTTTAAATCAACCGGGGGAATCTGAGCGAGTCGGTTTTGCAGCGTCGCAATCTCAGACCGCACCTTAAAAGCGCGAAGTTCAGCCGTTTCAGGGTCAAGCACACCCAACTGCACCAGTTCTGGGAGTTGCTCAAGGATGTGCTGTTTCGCCGCGATCTCGCCCGCTAACCCCTGTTTAGCCTGATTCAGATCGGGCAACGGGGCACCTGCAACCGCTTTCGGCAAGTCTTCGCAGATCCGAGCGATCGCGGCTTGCAGCACTGCATCATAGTCGAGGCTGGCGCACTTTGGTTGATTGGGACAATTTCGCGCCCGCAGGTAGAGATATTGTTTTTTGCGCCGGGGGGCACTGGCTCGGATCGTCGTCATCGGTGATTGGCAACCACTGCACACAAGCAAACCCGCCAGCGAATGGGGCGAACTGGCAGTGCGCGGCGGCAGGCGACGGTTGCGGCGGAGCAGGCGATCGACTTGGGCCGCTTCATCGCGCGGCAAAATCGCTTCGTGCGTATCGGGAATCACATCCCCATCGCGGTACTCTAAATTGCCCCGATAGACGGGATGAGTTAACCAGCGATGCCCGGTTGAAACAGAAATTTTTTTGCCGTAGCGTTTACGCAAATAGCGGACGGCACTGCTGAGTGAGCCGTAAAGCAAAAATTGCTCAAAAAACTCGCGCACGACAGGAGCAGTGGCGCGATCGACCAAATACCGATTCTTGCTACGCCGATAACCGTAAGGAGCTTTACCAGGTGGGGGGGCCGTTTTGAGGCGGTTGCGAGCGTGCCCCTGGCGAATCCGCCGACTGCGTTGCTCGGTTTGCAAAGTTTGCAGCAATTGCACGAGTTGGGCGCGAAGCGGCGCTGCTGGAGAATCGGGAGTTGTTTGATCGGCAATTAGCAACGAAAGGTTGAGGGCTTCGAGTTCTGCCAGGCGATCGCCCACGGCAGGCAATGACTCGCCCAAATCTTCTAACTGCCGAACCAGCACGCGGTCGAATGCTTGAGTCTGGGCATCTTGCAGCAGTTGTTGCCACTGGGGGCGAGCGATCGGCTGAGTCGCAACATCTTGATAAACGCGATCGACCTCCCATCCGGGAAAGGCGGCTTCCAGGGTTGGTTCTAACAACGGGTCGTGAAACAGGTACGCGACTAAGCCCATTCCTTTACCTCAATTTCAGTGAATGGGTACAGTTGGGCAGGTTAACGGGATGAAAGCCGAGAGATGCGTAAAAGTGAGCCGCGATCGCATCGGTTGTCCGTAGCCGCAACTCGACAAAATTGGGCTTTGCGGTGCAAATAATTTGCTCAACCAGTTGCCGCCCAACTCCCTGACGCCGATACGCTTGCTGCACGTAGAGACGACGAATTCTGCCAATTTGATTGGCATCAGCATAGGGGTCTTGGTTTAAGCCACAGACGCCAATTACATGGTCGGCAAACCAGGCTGCGAATAAAGCTTCTCCTGGTTTAGAGAACCGATTTTTTTCGGTTTGCCACTCGTCAACCAGTCGGTGAATCGCTCGAAAGCCCTGCGCCAAGCTTTCTTCTACCAGAGGGAGCAGCAGAAGTTCAGGCAGTTCGGTAACGGGCTGGAGGGTGACAACCACAAATTCTCTAAGCCTGACTCAACTCGATCACATTGCCGTCAGGGTCGCGGGTAAAGAGCGCCGCTCGACCAGAGGCACTCAGGCTTACAGAGTAGCCCTGCTCAATTAACTGAGCTTTAGCAGCATCCAGATCCGCAACAGCAAACGCAATGTGGGGATTGCGTCCTAGTTTTTCAGGATTCGTCAACTCGATCGCGTAGTCGTCAGCCGTCATCAGATGGATCTGGTATCCATCAACTTCATACCAGGCACCGGGAAACCGCAAATTGCGATCGACCTTGGGCAATCCCAACACTTCGCCATAAAAGCGCTCAGCCTGCGCCAAGTCAGAAACAAGAATTGCCGTGTGGAGACAACGAGTAATTTGCATGGTTGTTCGCAGCATGGAACTTCTTTATTCTGTCATTCTGACTAAGTTCTGGGATGTTGGCACCGTTTTCAATTCTTTTGTGCTTTCTTCTACATTTAGCGTATTCTTCTACAAGAAACTCTACAGGTAGAGAAGATGGGATCAGAAGGTGAACAAATGCCGTTGTTTACCGCGGCTGAAGTGGGGGGAACCTATCGGGTGCGATCGCAACCCACAACGCTTGAAATCAGCGCTCAGGCACTTGAAACCTGGAAACAGCGCGTCTTTTCCTTTCAACAAGCGGTGCAGGCACAGACGACAACACAGCAAGACAGTTTGTTTGCCGGTGCCCCTAGTATTGATCAGATGGCCGCCAGCATCGATCCATTCTCTCTACCTCGACAAAATATTGAGTTTTGGCGACGACAGGCGATTGATGTCGGGGTGGCAGCTTACTACTTTGTCATGGATGATGCGTTGCCGCTCTTGTTGTACGTGGGTGAAACGGTGAAGTCTAACCAGCGTTGGAAAGGCGAGCACGATTGTAAACGCTATGTGCAGAGCTATGTTGAGGCCCATCACAGTAACGGTTTGCGTGCGGCGGTGAATATTGGTTTTTATCGGTGGGCACCCGAACAAACGCGCGATCGCCAATTGCTTGAAACAGCTTTAATTGAGCGCTGGCGATCGCCCTTCAATAAACAAAATTGGGGCTTTTGGGGAACGCCCTTTGTCGGTAAAAAATAAAGGTAGCGTTTCGGAATCATCAACTCATGTCTCTTGCGCCTCCGATCATCTATATCGCTATCACCAACCACGGTTTTGGGCATACAACTCGCACAGCGGCGATCTCGGCTGAGATTCAACGACGCTTGCCCGATGCCCTCTTAATCATGGTGACAACCGCTCCCCGGTGGTTGCTAGAGGCTTACATTCCGGGTGATTTTATTCACCGTCCGCGCGGGTTTGATATTGGTGTGGTGCAGAGTGATAGCCTCACGATGGACAAAGAGGCCACCCTGGAAAAGCTGAAGGAGATTCGCCGCCAACAAAATCGCATCATTGCGTCTGAGGTTTCGTTTATCAAGCAAAATCGAGTTTCACTGATCCTGGCAGACATTCCCCCACTCGCGACGCAAATTGCAAAAGCCGCAGGTATCCCCTGTTGGATGGTGAGCAACTTTGGCTGGGATTTTATCTACCGCGACTGGGGCGGTGAGTTTTTTGACATCGCTGATTGGATAGCAGAGTGTTTTAGCGACTGCGATCGCCTGTTTCGGTTGCCGTTAAATGAGCCGATGAGCGCTTTTCCAAATGTGACGGCAGCAATTCTCATTTTGAAACATTTGTACTGTAGCCAGAGTGTCTAAAGACTTGTGCACTCAATGTTATAAACGGCAGAATGCGGGTTTCAGCCATTCATAAACGTTAAAACCGGACGTTTTTATGAGAATCATTCTC
>DVDV01000040.1 GCA_015296075.1 Leptolyngbyaceae cyanobacterium M33_DOE_097
AGCAGGCTATACACTAATCCTTGGGCGTGTTGAACAATGGTTTCCATAACCGTTCAGTTAAATTTTGATTACGCCCTTTCTTTCAGATTTTTCCTTCTTTGGCAACCCCTTGTTGAAACTGGTGCAAGATCTCAGTCAACAAATTCCACACGACTTGTTGAAGCCGTGCTGCATCCCCCATTACCTGAAGAGATGATGCAGGTGGATGTCCTTTTCCGCTATTTGATTCGCCGCCTTTTTGACTCGCTTCAAAACGCAGATTAATTTCTTTTGCTTCTATGGCAAGTCGTACTGTTTCTAAGGCGGCTTCAATTGTACTGCTTAAAGTTACGGGCGCAATATTTAATGCCAATTTACCGCGCAAAATCCGCGAAACGTCTAACAGATCTTCGATCAGTTGAGTTTGCAACTTAGCATTTCGCTCAATAGTGGTTAATGCTTGTTGTGTTTTCTCTGCATCTAGTTTCCGAGTTTGCAACAGTTTTGACCAGCCCAAAATCGGGTTGAGTGGCGATCTCAACTCGTGAGAGAGTACAGCCAGAAACTCATCTTTAATGCGATTGGCAGTTTCAGCTGCTTCACGTGCCATTTTTTCTCGGGCTAATAACTGTTCTCGCTCAGTTTCCGCTTGTTTGCGGTCGGTAATATCGGTATGGGTTCCGAGCATCCGCAGAGGTTGTCCAGCCTCATCAAATGCAACAATTCTGCCAATCGAAAGTATCCACTTCCAATCTCCAGAACGAGTACGTTGACGAAACTCAACTTGATAGATATCTGTCTTACCCGCAAGATAATCTAGATACGCTTGATGAGCCACTGAGATATCATCAGGATGGAAGCGATCGCGCCAACTTTTGATTGTCTCCTGAAACTCATCAGGGTCATAACCTAGCATTTGTGCATAGGCTGGTGTAACGATAATGTCTCCAGTTTGAATATTCAGGTCATAAAGTCCCTGATTGGCTGCCATCAGGGCAAGTCGAAGTCGTTCTTCACTATCTCGCAAGTTTATTTCGGCGAGTTGCCGCTCGGTAATGTCTTGCAAAATGAAAAGAATCGCATTGACGTTGCCATGATCGTTATAGAGAGGCGCGGCTGAGACACTCAGGATCACGTGAGAACCATCTCGCCGACAACGGTACGTTTCCACCGCAAAAAAGACTTCTCCATTCATCACAGCATCTCGAAGCTGCTCACATTCTTCTTGCTTCTCTTCGGGAATGATGGGCAGAGGGCGTCCTAAAACTTCTGCTTCGCTCCAATCAAACAACCGTTCGGCAGCTGAGTTCCACAAGTTGACCGTTAGATCCGGCGCAATCACAAGAATCGGTAAAGGTGAAGCTTGAATCAGCGTCCTCAGAGTTTGTAGCGTCTGCTGAAGTTCATGTTGAACTCGCTCCCGTTCATCTTCAATGCGCTTGAGATCGCTGATGTCAACCGATGTCACCCCCACGCCCAAAACTTCTCCACTGGGCAAGCACACCGGAAAGAAATTCACCAATGCGTGCCGCACCACATCGGAAGGATGTGTGACACCGACTATTTCCTGATTTAACACAGGTTCTTGAGTCGCCATAACCTGTTGCAGAATCGGTGTTAAAACAGGTGCCCATGCTGGTAGAACTTCCTCAAAGGTACGCCCAATATGTTCACTTAATGGAATTCCATTAACGTTTGCTAAAGCTTCATTGGCATGGAGATAGCGCAAGTCACGATCGCACAGTGCAATGGCGATCGGTGAACTGGCAATTAACGCAGTCAGGGTCGTCTCGCTGCGTCGCAAAGCCAATTCCATTTGCTTGCGTTCTGTGATATCAATCGACGCACAGGTAATACCAATCGTCTCCTCATTCCCATTAAAAAGGGGTTCGACCGTCAGATCATAGTAGAAAACCTGCTCCGGCATGGTGACTTTAATTTCTTCCCGTGCCCCTAATCCCGTTTCTAGGACGCGACGTTTGAGCTGAGTTAAAACAGCCGCATCTTCCTCTGATAGAAAATCGCGGTCTTGTTTACCAAGGATTTCGGCTGGTTCAAGATTGATGGTTGGGTTATAAAGCCATGTGTGACGCAGGTTTTGATCCTGATTAAAAACAGTGATCGGCGAGTTTTTGAGAGCAACCCGTAACCGTTCCTCACTTTGACGCAAAGCTTCTTCTGTTTGTTTGCGATCGGTAATGTCAAAAAACAAACCATCCCAGGCTTCGCCATACTTGGTGTGTTGGGGACGTGATCGGCCTTGCACCCACTTGAGTTGACCGCTGGGGGTGATCAATCGGCCTTCCCATTGCCACAGATCGGAGTTCGCTACAGAAATAGCAACCGATTCTTGAAAGGATGGTAGATCGTCAGGGTGAACCAACCTGAGAAACGCGTTGGGATCTTGAAGAATGGTTTCGGGTTCTAACTCAACCAGTTCACGCGAACCTGTACTGACATAGGTGAAAACGGCTCTACCATTCTTAGCAGGTGCATAGCGGTAAGCCATACCTGGCATGTTACTCACCAGCACTTGATAGCGCGCTTCACTTTCTCGCAGGGCAGCTTCCGTCTGTTTGCGTTCGGTAATGTCTAGCGCAATTCCTAAACAACCAGGATTTCCATCAGCATCGTGCGCTAAATTTGCCCAAATTTCCAGGTTGACCATTTGCCCATCTTTTCGCTGGTGTTGTGTTTCAAATCCAGCCAGCGATCGCCCACTCAACACAGTTTGAACGCTGGTGAGAAATTCTTGAGGCCAATGGGAAACTGTTGGCATAAACTGACCGATCGTTTCACTCGCGCTCCAGCCATAAATGCGCTCAGCAGCTCGATTCCATAATCGAATGATGCCATTCGGGTCAAAAAAGGCGATCGCAACAGGGCAGACATCCACCAACGTCTGTAGCGTCTGGTTTGTGCGCTGCAATTTTTCTTCGGCTTGCTTGCGTTCAGTAATATCCGTGACGAGCAAAGAAACTCCAGCACGAGAAGGATAAACTCGATTCTCAAACCACCGTTGCCATGCAGGGTAGAAGTATTCAAAATGAACGATTTGCTGCTCAGCAACAGCACGTCGCACTTCATGGTAGAACGAGCTACCCACCGTATCTGGAAAAAGTTCCCAGATAGACTGACCGAGAATTTCTTCTCGCGATCGCCCAACCATGTCAACCACGCGATCGCTGACGTAGAGATAACGCCAGTCAGGATCAAGTACAAAAAATTGATCTTGCAAACTTGCTAAAACGGTTTCAAGCTGCGCATTTGCTGCCTGCACCTCAGCATGAAGCGATCGCTCGCGCCGCAAGGCTTCTTGTTGAATCGCTTCGACTTGCTTGCGTTCGCTCAAGTCCAACACAAAACCTGTCATAGTCGCTGTTCCTATCATGACAGCCCCATGTAGAACTGGCACGCGAGAACCATCCTTACGAAAATATTCTTTCTCAAACGGAGTGCAAACGCCTGTTGCCCGCAATTCTTGAATTGCTCGTTCGCTGCTTTCCAACGATTCGGAAGGCGTCATCTTGCGCCAATGTAAGTCACCTGCCTGCAATTCTTTCTGGGTGTAGCCTACTGTTTGCAAAAAATTTGCATTGGCTTCTAAGATGCCTCCATCCAGGTCTGCGACTAGCATACCAATGATGTTAGACTCAGCTAAACAACCGAACCGGGCTTCACTCTCCCTCAGTGACTTTAGACTGGCTTCTGCTTTTCTTCGAGCTATTCGTTGAGCTTCATTTAACGAACTCGTTAACAGTGCCGCCATGACAAAAACGCTGAGCCGCACAAACGTTCCTAAATCAGGAATACTAAAAATGTGAATTGGATCAAGCAGAAAATAGTTAATTGTCAGTGTTGATAAAATAGTCGCAACGATCGCTGGCTGAACACCTCCATACCAAGCGCTAACCATGACAGCAACAAAAAACAGTGGAGTTGGAGTCAGCAATTCTCATTTTGAAACATTTGTACTGTAGCCAGAGTGTCTAAAGACTTGTGCACTCAATGTTATAAACGGCAGAATGCGGGTTTCAGCCATTCATAAACGTTAAAACCGGACGTTTTTATGAGAATCATTCTC
>DVDV01000291.1 GCA_015296075.1 Leptolyngbyaceae cyanobacterium M33_DOE_097
AGAATGATTCTCATAAAAACGTCCGGTTTTAACGTTTATGAATGGCTGAAACCCGCATTCTGCCGTTTATAACATTGAGTGCACAAGTCTTTAGACACTCTGGCTACAGTACAAATGTTTCAAAATGAGAATTGCTGGGTAAAAACTAATAAAGCAGTAAAAACTGGGCTACAGATGATTATCTGTAAGGGCGGTTTGCGAACCGCCCCTGCAAGGATCTGCAAATGGGATTTAGAAAATTGGTATAATACCCAAACGCTTAGCCAATGAATAGATATAGATGTCGTGGAAGGATCATTGATTACGTAGGCGATCGCGCCAATCCTTCTATTTTTTTATGCATCAATTTCTTCAGCACAGAACTTGCGAACCCCTGCTAGCTCACCAGAAATGGTCCACCCGGGTTGCTTTTGCAAGGGCTACTTCAACTCGTCCAAAGTTGCAAGCAAATCATGCTTCTAACAAAATTTGCCTTGTTATGACCTTACTGTTTAGTTTGTTGGGCCTGGTCTGCCGTCAGTTGAAATACAGTTTGTCGTCGCAACAAGTCTTGAATTGTTACTTCTGGCTGTGCCACTCCTTCAAATACAGTACCCACTTCTAGCCGATGAAATTGGTTGCGAGCTAGCCTGTAGCCTTCTTCAGGCAGAGGAATGTACTGCACGTTTGTGGCTAGCTGCTTTGCATTTTTTAAGTAGTACTCAACAAATGCTTTTACTTCTGGTTTAGTTTGTGCTGAAACAGCGTTTACGTAGATGAAGAGAGGTCGAGAGAAGGGCTGATATTTTGCATTCTCTACTGTCTCTCGAGTTGGTAAAACCGCACCTTTACCATTGTCAATTCCGATTACTTTTAACCGACTTTCATTTGTTTCATAATAAGCGAAAGGAATATATCCCAAAGCGTTTGGCTCTTTCTCAATACCAGCAACTAACTCATTATCGTCTTCACTGCTGACATAATCTGTGCGACTGGTTTTTGGATCACCTGAAACGACTTCATTAAAGTAATCAAAGGTGCCAGAATCTTTTCCAGCTCCAAACAGCTTTAAAGGTACGTTGGGGAAATCAGCCCGCACTTGCTTCCAGGTTGTAATCTTGCCTTGCGCTGCGGGTTCCCAAATTTTTTTCAGATCGGCCAGGCTGAGTGAGCTAGCCCACGTATTTTTTGGGTTAACCGCCAGCGTTAATGCATCGAATGCAACTGGCAACTCAATGAAACGAACCCCTGCCTGGTTACAGGCTTCAATTTCTTTCACTAAAATGGGGCGCGATGCACCGCTAATGTCGCTATCAGCCGCACAGAATTTCCGAAAACCAGCACTGGTTCCAGAAAACTTGACATCAATTTGAACTTTTTCGCCCTCGCTCGTTTTACGAAACTCGGAGGCTGCCAAATTGGTGATTGGGTAAACTGTACTTGAACCGTCAATGATAATTGTGCCGCTCGGTGGCACCTTGGTTGAGGCTACGACTGGCTCAGTGACAGGTGGCGAGGCTGCATCAGGAGTGCTTGTCTCTTCTACACTGCACGCGCCTAAGCCCAAAACTGTGACAGAAATAAATAATCGCTTAAGGCTGCCTAAATCCATTGAAAGCATAGTCAAATTACTTCAGTAATATGAGGGGATTTCTCTATCATTTCAAGAAAAATTGATTTGTCGTGTCATGCAAAACACTTGCAGCAAAAATTTACAGTCGCGACTGCTTCGTGGTGAGCGACTTAGACGACCTATGCGTCTTCCGGACAGTTTCGGGCAGGCAAGATAGAGCGAACTCGTCGATACTCAGCCAAATATTGTTCTAACTCTACAAATTGTGACAAGTTAAGGCTGTAATAAATCCATCGATGTTCTTGACGGGTGCGTACTAGATTGGCTTCTTTCAGCACTTTGAGATGAAACGAAAGCTTAGATTGGGGAACCTGCAACTCGTCGCATAACTCACAGACGCAAAGTTCGCGCTGACGCAGTAGCTCTAGTACCTTGACGCGTATTGGGTCAGACAAAGCGTGAAAGGAAAGCGCGATCGCATCTATTGACTGATCCAGTTCAAGCATTAACTGTTGTTGAAATGACTTCATCCATAGTCAGCAATTCTCATTTTGAAACATTTGTACTGTAGCCAGAGTGTCTAAAGACTTGTGCACTCAATGTTATAAACGGCAGAATGCGGGTTTCAGCCATTCATAAACGTTAAAACCGGACGTTTTTATGAGAATCATTCTC
>DVDV01000100.1 GCA_015296075.1 Leptolyngbyaceae cyanobacterium M33_DOE_097
TGAGAATAATTCTCACAAAAATATTCATTTTGAACAGCTATCAATGGCTGGAATACCCATTCTGCCGTTCATAAAATTGAGCGCACAAGCCTTTAGAGGCTCTGACTTCAGTACAAATGTTTCAAAATGAGAATTGCTGCCCGCTAAAGAGAAGTCCAATTTTGGTGCTGGTGATCTGATAGGATGATCTATTTGCACGGGACACGAAGCAACCCATAAGGAGACTACGGATCATGGCTCGGATGTATTACGATGCTGACGCAAACTTAGATTTATTGGCGGGCAAAACCGTAGCCATTATTGGTTACGGCTCGCAGGGCCATGCCCACGCTCTCAACCTCCACGATAGCGGGGTCAAGGTCATCGTCGGTTTATATCCGGGTAGTAAGTCAGCCATTAAAGCCAAAGAAGATGGGCTAACCGTTTACCCAGTTGCCGAAGCCGCTAAACTGGCCGACTGGATTATGATTTTGCTGCCTGATGAAGTGCAGAAAACGGTTTACAAAGAAGAAATTGAGCCAAACCTGAGCGAAGGGAATGTGCTGCTGTTTGCGCACGGGTTTAACATTCACTTTGCCCAAGTCGTTCCCCCCAGCAATGTGGATGTGGTCATGGTTGCGCCCAAGGGTCCTGGTCATTTAGTGCGTCGGACTTACACTCAAGGTGAAGGAGTGCCTGCCTTGTTTGCTGTGTACCAAGATGCCAGTGGTCAAGCCCGCGATCGCGCGATGGCTTACGCAAAGGGGATCGGTGGTACGCGCGCCGGTGTACTCGAAACCACCTTTAGAGAAGAAACCGAAACCGACTTGTTTGGTGAGCAGGTTGTGCTTTGCGGTGGCTTGAGTGCCCTGATTAAAGCGGGTTTTGAAACCCTGGTTGATGCTGGCTACCAACCCGAATTGGCCTATTTTGAGTGCCTCCACGAAGTGAAGCTGATTGTAGACCTGATCGTTGAAGGTGGCTTGGCGAAGATGCGTGACAGCATCTCTAACACCGCTGAGTATGGCGATCTGACCCGCGGCCCTCGCATCGTCACGGATGCTACCCGCGCCGAGATGAAGAAGATTCTGTACGAAATTCAGACAGGGCAGTTTGCGCGTGAGTTTGTGCTGGAAAACCAGTCAGGTAAGCCTGGTTTCA
Source organism: Leptolyngbyaceae cyanobacterium M33_DOE_097 (assembly GCA_015296075.1). Taxonomy (GTDB): domain Bacteria; phylum Cyanobacteriota; class Cyanobacteriia; order Leptolyngbyales; family Leptolyngbyaceae; genus DSRU01. The sequence goes on from DVDV01000100.1 coordinate 1,141, forward strand.
CTGCAATGCGTCGTCGCGAAGCGGAGCATCCAATCGAGGAAGTGGGTAAGGACTTGCGGGCCATGTTTAGCTGGCTGAAGAAGGTTTAACCTTCGCTGAAAGCTCTGGGTGGAGGGAGCGTGCCCCTTACCTGACAACTGGAGTTTGGACTAATTCAAAAAACACACCGTATTGTAGGAGGGGCGAACGGTTGTTCGCCCTTACAGAAACAGCCGTTTGCCCTGACAGAAACAGCTGTTTGCCCTGACATATAGTGGAAAATTGCATTTAGGCTAAAGTCCAACTGACAAGTATTACTGAACAAAAGAAACCCCCAGACTCTCAAGAAATCCGGGGGTTTTATGTTGACTCAAATCAGCAGGATGTTGCGCTATCGGCTCGCGAGAACAGGCTCGCGATCGCTTTTGACCCAGGTTGGCTCAACGGGTTGCACCCCATAGACTTCACAGGAGTTATTTGGGCTTTCAATCAGCTTGACTTTGTACAACTCAGCACCAATCTCGCGAATGGGTTGTTGCAGCAAATCGCGAATGTGAACCGCAATATTTTCAGCTGTTGGCACCACTTCCATGAAATAGGGAATGTCTTTGTTCAGGAAGGTGTGATCAAAGGGTTCGACCACGTATTCATCCACAGCTTTTTGAAACGCAACCAGGTCAGCAATCATGCCCGTGCGGGGATCCATCTGACCTTTGATCGTGACTTCTAAGTGGTAGTTGTGTCCATGCCCATTCGGGCGCGCACACTTACCGTAAATTTCACAGTTCTCCTCAAAGCTCAAATCGGGCCGTGCCAGACGGTGAGCGGCACTAAAGTGCGTGCTAATCGTGAGATAGGCTTCCATGTCGTCTCCGTAGTAATCTGCCCAAAGCTCTGGGCTTTCAAATAGTTGAATGCGAACCAAGGGCAGGTGCGGGGCTAAACGCTGCCAGATCACCCGTGCCACATTTTCAGTGGTGGGTAACGTTTGTTGAAACTCTGGCCAAACTTCATTTAGATAAGAAAAATCAAGTTGGCTCGTGACTTCTTGCTTGATGACATGCTTCACATCGGACAAATTTAGCACCATGCCATATTCGTCTAGGTCACCTTCCATTGAGACGTAGAGAATATAGTTGTGCCCATGCCCAGGCGATCGCGTACAGGGACCAAACCACTCCAGATTTTCGGCTTCGCTTCGCTCAGGCAACCAGTAGCGATGGCTAGCAGAAAACTGAGCGCGACGATTGATTATGCACTTCATAGGGTTCGTGGGAGGAGGAACTGGTTAAGTTCTGTAACTCAAAACTCTATTCAGAATAGCGCGATCGCGCCGCAACCGTCTGAACCCGCTTTAACTCCATCTATCAAATTTTTTACATGATTGGATAGAAGTATTCTCAATGGTTGATGGCTGGACATTCTTTTTAATTCAGCTACATCCAATCAACCGCAAGCGTGAGTTGTAGCGTACCCAAACCCAAATCTTTCGACGTGAGCGCCTTAGCTTCAAACAAGCCAATCATGTCGCCTAATTTAGGGTTGCCCCGACTCGCGCCAGTCAAGCCTTTTGCGACTATCAGGCCACAGTAACCTTTCGTCTTTTTGCAGCGTTGATCCCACTTTTTGCGAGCTGCTGAATGCACCGGATCGGCTTCATTAAATTCGCCAAATAGGTAGAGATCGTCGGTATTCGCTTGCAAAAGCCCCAAATCGTAGCGATCGCCGCCATAGGGATCTTCGCCAGGGTTAAAGCAAATGCCCTTCAATCCACCCGCTTCTTTTAACTGCTCGATCAGGCTTTTCGCTTTAGGGCGCGACGTTTGAATCATGATTACAGGTAAGCCATCCCCTGCTTGCGTAATTTTTTCAACAGCCTGGTAGTGGTCTGCCCCGTTGCGAATCAAGTCGAGCGTTTCCCAGGGAATTACTCCCAGGCTCAAAAACGAATTGTCGGGCACCAGGTCATCGCGAATGTAAGGCATCTCGCCCGTCTCGGCCTCAGCTTCTTCACCCATTGCCAGCATCTCTTCTGAAATGTCGGGCAATGTGGAAACCGTGATATAAACGCTCTTTGCGTCGGGGTCGTGCGTCGGAATCCGAAATCGACTACTCAGCTTGGGAAATTCTCCCCCGGCAAACTTGCGAGAATGCTGCTTAAGAAAACGGTTGAGGGCTTCGAGACTCGCTTCTAAAGCCGCTGCTTCTTCTTCATCTAAAACAGCCCGCATACCTTCTAAAGGATGCAAGCTACCAAACACTGGCTCGATCTCTCCCTCAGTTGAGGGGAGTGACAACGTGAACTCATCCTCTCCCTCTGGCGAATCAAAGGTGACAAACAAACAGTCTTGCCCCAGGAATGCCGCTTCCATGGCCTCGGTAGAATCATTAGAGCGCAGAGCCGTTTGACGAAAGCGTTGCAGCGATTCGAGCGAGCGATACATCAGGATGCCGTACTCCATCCCCAGTTTGCCCATGATGGACAGGTAAAAGGTATCAATATCCCAATGCTTAACCTCGATCGCGATTACCTGATGATCTTCTAGTTGCCGCCAGGGTGCTAGCTTCCAGGTTTCCATTGCTTTTGCTGTGAGGCTGTCAGCAAAGTCTTCTGGCAATTGGGGCGGGCGGTTAACGATCGCGTCTTGAAACCCCCGAAAAATCTCGTCAATTAGCGGCAAGTCGGGCACGTGATCGAGATTAATGTCTAAGCCTTGCAGCACTCCTCGCAAGAAAAACAGTAACTCGCGATCGCGCACCACAATTTTCTGCGGGCGGGCAGGCATTCCTGGGCTATGCGGTTGTTCGATCGCTCGCAACAGCGTCCGCGCGACGGCCTCTGCACCTACATCGGGTGGCACCACATCCATTGCCCGCACAATGCCCTGCGTTCCATCGACCCATAAAATACAGTCACCGTCTGGTGCATTCACATCGCCACTCCAATCTGCTGCCATTGCCTGCCCACCTCGCGATAAGGCACGGCGATCGCCCTCCCATACACTAGGTACCAGCGGTAAACGCAGCAAGCGGCGTCGAGTCGTTGCATTAAAACCAGACATAAGTGTTAGACCCTTAGCACAAGATCAGCAGGATAAACCTGTACGCCGAAAGGCGATAGATACTCATATTACTGTGCAAGTTAATTTCCGATCTCTCTACCAAGCAAGACAGCAATGGTTATTCATCCTTTTAAGCGAGGGTTCATAAGAATTTTCATCCGCTTCTCCGGCGTTTGCCCATCTCATCCACAACCTGTCTTAACCTGGCTTTTGCCCCTGTTTTCAAGCGATGAAAGGTTTACCATACTGCTTTTTAAGGGTCAGCTTTAGTGAAGTTCAATCACACGACACACCTAACACCCAAAAGATTCTTGATAGGATGGAGGGAGATTCGCAACTTTAAGCACTCGGCTTACACATAAGGAGCACTATCGGTTATGACGCAAACAGCTCAAACGCCGAAACAGGGGATTCAAATCTCAGAGTCGGCCCTTCGTCATGTTACGCGGTTGCGGGAGCAGCAAGGCAAAGACCTCTGCCTGCGGGTTGGGGTCAGAGGTGGCGGATGCTCAGGTATGTCTTACACAATGGATTTTGAAGACCCCTCAAATATCCAATCCACCGACGAAGTTTACGATTATGACGGCTTTAAAGTCGTTTGCGACCCTAAGAGCTTGCTCTATCTCTATGGCCTCATGCTGGACTACAGCGACGCGCTAATTGGGGGTGGGTTTCAATTTACAAATCCCAATGCAACACAAACCTGTGGTTGTGGCAAATCCTTTTCAGCTTAGGGGTATGTTTTGGGGTCAATCGTTGTTAGGCTAGATCTCTGTGAATGTCTGACAACAACCTTTTGATTTGGCTATGACACAATCGATCGACACCCTTTTTGATCAAGGAATTGAACGATACAAGGCTGGAGAATCGCCAGAATCGCTGATTCCGGTCTTCAAAGACATCTGCGATCGCGCCAAAAAAGCAAGCTCTGCCTGGACTTGTTTGGCGTGGCTTTACCTGCTGACGGACAAGCCCTCTCTGGCGATCGATGCTGCGACAAAAGCGGTTAAGCTCAACCCACAAGACCCCCAGGCACGCGTCAATCTGGCAGTTGCGATGCTAGACGGTGGCAAAAAAGGTGTCAGACCACACATTGAGGTAGCTCAGCAGATTGTGATGATTTCAGCTGAGCTACGGGAAGAAATTGAGCAAAACATTGCCGATGGTTTGACCCGTAAGCCCGACTGGAAGAGTATGGAGCGAGTCAAAGCCTGGTTATTCGAAGAGTAGCGCGGTAGAAAACCATACGCTTCTGTTCACCTGCCTACAAATGGGGACAATTGCACCCATTTCTTTGCCATCCTCTTTGTTCGCTGGCTCCTGATAGTGCCTTTTGAATCGATACCCACTATGACTTCAGATCAATTTCTCACTTCCGCCCAGTGGGCTGGCTATGCCACCCTCTTTTTTGCGGTCATCACGATCATTACCTGGATCTTTAAACTGGGTTTTCGCTTTCGCATGGTTGGCGTCACGAGCTTTACTGGTGTGTTGACGGCTGGGTTGTTTGCCCTCAGCCTGGCTTTGTATAGCCGTCCCAGCATTCCAGGGGCGGTTCGATTCAACCGGGTTTATGACACAGGTTCAGCTCAAGTTGTGATCACGGTGCCCAACCCCATCACCGCCGAACAGCTTGATGCCACCCTACGGCAGGCCGCCATTGATCTCTACTCACCCGGTCGCTTAGGCGCGAATGATGGCAAATTGTTGATACGAGCCAGAACGGTGCTGCATCCAAAGCCAGGAGTCAGCCAACCGCTCTTTTTAGGCGAAGTGAAGCGATCGCTCGCCCGTCGAGAAGATCCTGAGCTAGCTGTTGAAATTAACACGGCTAATTTGGCACAGGTGCCCAAGCCCAAGCCGACTGCCTAAAAGTCTGCTTTGCGGAACGAGTGCAAGTTATTAAACGATCCATTAAAGTTTAGAAATCATCGATAATAATCATTTAACACGTTCAATCCTGGCAGACGGGGAAATATCGTAGCTGCCAGAGGTTTCTGACCCAAGCTATAGCCTATGACCACCAATGCTTTGTCGTTTCTTGCTGTTGCACCTGCCCAGGTGATACGCGGTTGGGGGGTGATAACCAAGGCAGGAGACGCGATCGCCCGTTTAGGAACTCATCCCGTTATTGTGAGTGGCAAGCACACAGGGGCGATCGTTGAAACCGTGATTCGCCCGATGTTAGCCGCGCAAGCTTGCCAGGTCGCGCCCGTTTCTTATAGCCCCGATTGCAGTGAGGCATCTCTCGCAAAGATGCGGCAGGCGGTGGCTCAGCACCAGGCAGATGTGATTATCGGCGTTGGTGGTGGCAAAGCATTAGATGCGGCAAAACTCTTGGCCCATCAGACTCAGCTCCCGGTTGTGACTGTGCCAACTTCAGGCGCAACCTGCGCTGCTTGGACTGCTCTTTCTAATGTTTATTCTCAGCGGGGGGCATTTCTCTACGATGTCCCCCTGGCGCATTGTCCAGAGTTGCTCGTGTTGGATTATGAGCTGGTGCGTTCAGCTCCCCAACGCACTCTGGTCGCGGGGATTGGCGACGCGATCGCCAAGTGGTATGAAGCCTCTGTCAGTAGCGGACATTCACAGCAAACCTTGATCATTGGCGCAGTGCAGCAGGCCCGCATTTTGCGCGACATTTTGCTGCAAAAATCGGTTGAAGCCCTGCAAGAACCAGGTGGCGCAGCTTGGCAAGAAGTGGTAGACGCAACA
>DVDV01000437.1 GCA_015296075.1 Leptolyngbyaceae cyanobacterium M33_DOE_097
CTCCACTTAGGCGGTCGGGTTCGCTTCTTTTGAGGCAACAGGGGTTCGATGATTTCCCATTCTTTATCGGTTAGACTGCTGGAGTACGGCATTTTTGCCTCATTCTAACCCATCTTCCATGATCCCAAATGGGTTCTATAGAACAGGTAGACCTAAAGCATCCGTTTCTGTTGCGTCTGTTCCTATAGCAGCCAAAACGCGGAGTGTACCAATTGACGAACAAATTCGCCAATTAGCGATGCAACATCAACGAAAAATTAGGAAACGCGAACAGTCAATGTTGCTTCGGAAGGACGCAGAAATAGGGCTTTCGGTAGACAATGCCATTCACTTCCGGAACCACATTCAAGGGTGTACCCCCTTCAACGAAGTAACAGATTATGAGCGTAGCCATGTGGCAATGAGTTAAGGCAAAACTCAGCTCTGACTGAGGTGTGAGGATGATTGGCTAGCATTGCCCTGCCCAAAGCATTTAACAACAACTTCTAACAGTTAATTTAGAAGTTGCAAAGACTGAAGTTTATCGCTTTGGGAAGTGGCAAAATAATAATACCGGGAGATTTCCCGGTATTTCTTGTAAATAGGGGAAAGCAAGCAGCTAACAAGCTACTCAGAGAGTTTTTGTAAGACACGTTCCAATTCTTTCTGATAGCGTCCATAGGCAGACCAATCACCTTGACGAAGAGCTGCTTGTGACTTTTGATAGAGTTCCAATGCCGATCGCCTGAGTGTAGAGAGGTCTTCAGTTCCAACTGGGGGAGGCATCGTAGCCGCTGGTTTAACTCCAAAAATAGCATTCAGCGATTGTTCTAATGACTCTTCCATCACGACAGCTTTATCGTAAGCAACAATCACTCGTTTCAGTTCAGGGAGTTCTCCTTGCTCTGCTCGTAAGTAAACTGGTTCTACATAGAGCAACGATTGATCAATTGGAATGACCAGCAAATCTCCTCTGATGACTTTTGAGCCTGCTTGGCTCCACAGCGTAAACTGTTGTGAAATCTGAGGGTCTTGGTCAATGCGAGCTTCAATCTGGCGAGGGCCATAGACTAAAGTGTGTTTTGGAAACGAATAAAGCAAGAGCTTGCCATAATCTTCGCCGTTTGATCGAGCAGCCATCCAAGCAATCATATTGTCCTTGTTTGCTGGAGTAAATGGCTGGATCAAAATGAATCCGGAGTTGACCTCCTTTGGCAAACGCATGATGACGTAGTAAGGTTCCATCACCACTTCATTTCCTTCATAGGTCTGCTTTGGCAAGCTCCAAAGATCTTCTCGGTTGTAAAAAACCTCCGGATCACTCATATGATAGGCAAGGTACATCTGTGCTTGAATTTTGAAAAGACCTTCAGGATAGCGAAAATGGGCTTTCAGATTTGATGGAATCGTGGTTTTCGGTTCAAACAATTGGGGAAAGATCTTCCGATAGGTCTTTAGAACTGGATCCGTTTCATCAACGACAAAAAACCGTAAAGAACCGTCATACGCATCTACTACGACTTTGACCGAGTTACGAATATAGTTGATCTTCCGGCCATTAATCGCTGTCTCACTGGCTGCTGGCAAAGCTTTATCAGTTGTTAGAACCTGGTTGATCGGATAAGAATAAGGGTAGCGATCGCTGACAGTATAGCCATCCAAAATCCATTGCAGCTTACCATCAACCACTGTCAAATAAGGATCTGGATCAAACCTTAAAAAAGGAGCAATGTGCTTAACTCGTTCCTGAATTTGTCGGTAATAGTGAATACGAGATTGATTTGTAAAGTAGTTAGAAATTAAAATTTGAATGCTACCTAAGTCGTAGGCATAAGCCAGCCTGTGCCAAGCCGATGGCATCGCAACACCGCCTATACCACTATAACGAGTCATTACGTTTGCATTTCCAGATGCGTAGTCAAATTCATCTGTGGACGTACCTGTAAAGATATAGTTCTCTGTCTCCTCACCGTAATAAATTGCTGGCCGTTGAATTGATAAATCCACACTCGAAACAGGTGGAATATCTTTAACAAATAGTTCTGGCAGACCATCTGCTGCGACCCGATTCACTGGACTCATCACGAGGCCATAGCCATGCGTATACTTCAAGCGCTGATTGACCCAGGTTTGAGCTTCTTTGGGCAACTGAGAAAACGCTAGTTCACGTGCCGATAGCATCACCTGTTGATAGATCTGGTCAAAGGTATAGCGATCCACATCAACATCCGAGAACTTGTAGTAAAGCCGAATTTCTTGAAGCTGCCTGTAGGTGCTGAGTAGAGGTCGATAGTCCCACAGTCGAATATTGCGAATTGTGGGCTGTTCGCTTTGTAAAGATTGGCGCGTTAGTTGACTGATCGCAGAATAGTTTTCTTGCTGCACATCTGCTAAATGATAGGCCGCTTGAGTAAACCGGATATTGTGCTCAATATAAGGCTTTTCTTTTGATAACTCGTTTGGGTTGACGATGAACTGCTGCATAAACCAGGGATACATAATCTTCAGCAGCACAAATGCTAATACAAACAGCGCCACCCCTCGCACAGGCAAGCGAAAGCGCCGACGAAACAGCGCGATAAAAAATAAAATTGCCACACCAACTGCGAGCAAGCTCATCACCAGGTAGGCCAGTAAACGAGCGTGAACATCCGTATAGCCAGCCCCAAAGAAAGCTTTTCCAGAGGAGTAGAGCAAATGGTAACGGGCCAACCAAAATCCCCAAGCCACCATCAAGAAGAGTAGCCCCAACAGCACGTTTAAGTGAGACTTTGCACGATCGCTGATTTCTACTCTATATCGCTGATTTGAGACAATCATGCCCTTCAGCAAGTAAACCAAAGCAACCAGCGCGATCGCTAGAACCACCATTCCTAAAAGCCACTGATGCAGGCTTTCGTAGAGGGGCAACTGAAACAGGTAAAAACCAATATCTCTGTCAAAGATTGGATCTTTGCTACCAAAAGAAGTGGCGTGTAAAAACTTCAACACGGTTTCCCAAGCGGGCAAGCTCGCAACTGCCGCCGTCAACGCTGTCAAAAAAATCAGCCCAGTTGCAACTAAATTTGAGAAAAGGTCAGCCCCAGCATTTAACTGCCGTTCCTTTGTTTCTAATAACGCCCACTGATGCGACTGAGCGTTTCGCATAGCTAGCCGATAGTTACCCCACAAGAAAGCGGTATAGGCAGCAAAAGAGGCACACCAAAGCAGCAGCTTCCAGGTAATTCGAGTCCAAAAAACACTATCAAACTGGACTGCGCTGAACCACCAGACCTCTGTTAATAAATGAACAACAGTCTTTGAAGAAGCGATCGCTAAAATCAGAACGAGAGTGATCAGGGTAATCGCCTTACGAGCAACACTCATTGCATCCACTGAAACGCGACAAAGTTCAAAAGAATACCGTTAATGAAGACAACAACCATCAAAGCAATCTGGTACCATTCAATCGGCTTCACCGCTAAATCAGCAGCAGCGTGGGTAAAGTTCATTAACGTGTAAGCAATAGTCAAGCCAAAATGGATGATTCGATAGGGCTGGGTAGCCGTGATTGCCGTTGCCGCGATCGCAACCATAGGAATCGCATAAAACCCCAACATCAGCCAGGGATGGGAAACAGGCATTTTCCCAGTAGAGTTAGGCATCGCAACCTCTTCACCATACAGCATCGGCATCATCGCCAACTGACTATGAAACACCATGCCAAACAGAAAGACAGCCCAGAGTGCAATGATTTGTACTTGCATACTGACATCCATAGATCACTCACTCCTTCCTATGCTGAAATTAGAACCCTTCACACCCGAAGTAACAATATCTCATGCTTAATTGTACAAGCAGCTTTTGAGGATCTTGTGAGGAGTATATAGATTAAGAGTTGTCTCTAAAAAGACAAATCAACGCATTAAAATGAATATCATTTTCTTAAACAGGATTATTCCTGTTTTTGCCATTAAGGTGTAAAAACCAGTTTACATAAATTAACCACATTGTTAGCTCTCTGCTAAGTTTTATCTACGAAGGGGTCTAGCATGGCTGATCGATTCAAACTTAGTTGGGCCGCCCTACTCATTAGCCTCACAGTTGTCAGCAGTTGCCATTCAAGTTCAGTACCTACACCCACTTCTGACAAATTACAAATTGTGGTTAGCATTCTGCCACAGAAGTATTTTGTTGAGCAAATTGGCGATCGCCGCGTCAATGTCAGCGTGATGGTGCCCCCTGGCGCAGAACCGCATACGTTTGAACCGAAACCATCCCAACTTCAGCTATTAAGTCGAGCAGACGCTTACATGCGAATTCGGATCGATTTTGAGTCTGCCTGGATGGACAAGTTCGTCGCGGTCAATCCTAGAATGCTGATTGTTGATACCACAGAAAGGATACAGCGTCTTCCTATCTCAGAACAGTCCCACCCCCAAAAACAAGCCACCGATGCAGGTGAAAACCTCGATCCACACATTTGGCTTTCACCCAGACTCGTCAAAATTCAAGCGCAGACCATTTATCACGCACTCGTCCAGCTAGATACCAAGCATCAACCAGAGTATCAAACAAATCTGCAACGCTTTTTAGCAGACCTGGATGCTCTGGATGCAGAGCTTCAAAGGACTTTTCAGGACATCAAAAGCCGCAAGTTTATCGTTTTTCACCCTAGCTGGGGTTATTTTGCCCGCGACTATCACCTCGAACAAATAGCGATCGCTGTTGGCGGGCAGGAGCCTAGCCCCGCTGAGTTAGCCAGAATCATTACTATCACTCAACAGGCACAATCACACGTGATCTTCGCAGAGCCTCAATTCAACCAACAGTCAGCCGCAGCGATCGCGCGTGAGATTAACGGAGCGGTGTTGCTCATTGACCCCCTCTCCCCCGACTGGATGAACAACATGAAACAGGTGGCTAACACGTTTGCCAGAGTTTTAGCTCACCAGCATCAATTAGAAGCCTCTCAGGGCAAGCGAGTCCCCTTCAGCATCTATCCGTTAGCCCAATCAGCCCCGCTCTTGCCTTCCCTGACTGCCTCTTCTGCTCAACCATGACCTAAAACGTATGGGTACCTCAGACATTGCAGAACGTCCTTCCGAAGTCATTTCCATCCGCAACCTTTGGGCGGGTTACGACCATGAACCTGTTCTAGAAGCCATTAATCTCTCTGTTGAAGAGCTAGACTTTATTGGGTTAATTGGCCCGAATGGGAGCGGCAAAACAACTTTCTTTAAAGTCCTCTTGGGGTTGCTCAAACCCATGCACGGTGAGGTACGTATCTTGGGTATGAGCGTGCAGAAAGGACGACGCTACATCGGTTATGTGCCCCAGTCGGTAGAGTTTGACCATGCCTTTCCAATTAGTGTGTGGGAAGTCGTGTTATTGGGGCGACTCGGCAAACGGCGACTGTTTCAGCCTTATACAGCAAAAGACCAGACGATCGTCGCTAATGCTCTGCGTGATGTAGACATGCTGCACCTGCGCGATCGCGCGATCAGCGAGCTATCAGGAGGGCAGCGGAAGCGTGTTTATATTGCCCGCGCCTTAGCCACCAAACCGAGAATTCTCCTATTAGATGAGCCGCTCGCTGGTATCGACCCCCAGGCTGGCAGCCATATTTATGAACTGCTCAAACAACTCAACCGCCACCTGACAATTCTGCTCATCTCCCACGACATCGGGGCGATCGCGGCTTGTGTCAAAACCGTAGGCTGTTTGAACCGACGGCTGTTCTATCACGGTGAAAAACAAATCACACCAGAGATGCTGAACACCGTTTACAACTGTCCTGTTGACTTGATCGCCCACGGCATACCGCATCGGGTCTTTTCCAGCCACTTCATTGAGGAAATCAAACAAGCACGGGAGCGTGGAGGCAGAGAATGATTGAAGCTTTGCAATTTGACTTTATGCGAAATGCGCTGATTGCAGGAACTCTTGTCAGCGTTGCCTGTGGCATCATTGGCACATTCGTTGTGATTAACCGGATTGTCTTCATCAGTGGGGGAATCGCCCACGCCGCTTATGGTGGCATTGGTTTAGGCTACTTCTTTAAGTTGAGTCCAGTCTTAGGAGCCGTTATTTTTAGTGTTGCCGCCGCTCTCGGTATGGGCATCGTGCAACGTCGCACGCATCAGCGAGCCGACACCATGATTGGGGTGATGTGGGCGATTGGCATGGCGATTGGCATCATTTTAATTGACTTAACAGAGGGATATAAGGCTGACCTGATGAGCTACCTATTTGGTAGCATTCTCACAGTGACATCCCACGATCTATTGATCATGTTGATTCTGGATATTGTTATTGTGATACTAGCGATCGCATTTTACCGAGAGCTATTAGCGATTTCCTTCGATGAAGTTTTTGCCACCATTAGCAATGTTCCCGTCAATGTCATTTATCTGACACTTATGTGTATGATCGCACTGACAATTGTTATGATGATGCGCGTGGTTGGTCTGATCATGGTTATCGCTCTACTCACAATGCCTGCCGCCATCAGTGGACAATACATGAAAAGCATGAAAAAAATGATGGCATTAGCCAGTCTTTTAGGCATTGTTTTTACAACAAGCGGGCTATGGCTCTCTTATTTACTTAATCTGACATCTGGCGCAACCATTATTTTGGTGGCAGGGCTTGGTTACTGCCTGAGTGCGATCGCTCAACTGTTCAAAAAAAGATTATCATCCGCAGCAATTAGAGAAGCCCCAACATCCAATCAATCGAGATACTAAATGATGCTTGCAGTCACGGTTCTCAATCGTCGGCGATCGCTCCATCTGCCAAAAGCCATCAAAAGAAGATTTGTTCTCAAGCACTCAACCCAAGTCGCTCAGAAGGATCACCCACTCTACCGCTACGCTTTCTGTGAGTAAATCGCAAATCATGGCAGACTTCTATTGAATCTGCATTTAGACCACTACTAACTATGTGACTGAGAAAATAGATTATGACAACTGAAGGCTCTAATTTTCAAATTTCAGAAGATATCAAAGCATTACTACCTGAAGAAAAGTTAAGCTCCATTATTGCAACTTTTAATGAACTCGACTTTAATCAAAACGGCAAGATTGAGCTTGAAGAGTATCTTGAATACTTCCTAAAACGTGAGAAAAACCGCCGCACAAAACAGTTTCAAAATCAGGATGCAGATCACGACGGGTGCATTAATTTTGAGGAGTTTGTTGCAGCCGTTGAACCTAATTTCTATATTCTCAAAAAGTTCCGTGAACTCGATCTTGATCAAAATGGGTTGCTTTCGCTTGAAGAGGCCGTAAATATTGCTAATCAACTCGTCTTACCAGTTGATGCTGCCCAGATTGAGGTCATTGTTCGCAAAGTCGATCGCGATGGTGATGGGCAAATTACCTACTACGAGTATCTGGGGGCGATCGCCCATATTGGCTTTCAATAACCCAGTTATAGCAAGACCCATCAAAGTTGGTACAAGAGGATGGGGGAATTACACTCCCAGCCGGAGGTTCCACCCCAACCCCTGCCGCCATCATCACTCTCTCCAGTACGCCATTCTCTACTTAGCTCAACCGACCTCAGAGTTGTCACATTATGCTTTTTTGTGACTCTGGTTTCGTATTTTTGGGGTGCCAAATCCTTGTTTTTTAGACATCGCTTTTTGTTTTAGGCGCGATCGCAACAGTTCTTGCTCTTTGAGCTTCCGATCATGCATGACATACCATTGCATAATCTCTGTTGCAGGCAAGCCTTTGTGCATCAGGGTTGCAAGAATTTTGAATGGTTCATTTACATGCTTAAAAAACTGTTTATAGTCTGCACATAAGTAGTTTAACCCTGGTTCACCATCCGGTGTTATGAGAAATCGATTTTTAGGGCATTCTCCATGACAGGCAAACCGTACCTCACAGCTTTGACAATAGCTCGGTAGAGCCGTTAACTTCGTCTGACCAAATTGTTGTTGGCGATCGCTCCCAACCATTTCTGCAATCGAAGTCTGTTGGATATTACCTAAGAGATAGTTGGGTTCAACAAAGTGATCGCAGGCATACAGATCCCCATTGTGCTCTAGGGCTACACCAGCTCCACAGGTTGGCGAAAAGACACACATTCCTGGGGGTAGACCCATCCAACTTCGAGCGGTAGCCTCAAATGTCTGAACAAAGACTTTACCCACATCATGCCGCACCCACTCATCAAAGATCGCGATCAAAAAATTACCAAACTGCCCTGATCGAAGCGAACGTTCTGAAACCTCAGTTCCTTCCTGATAAAGGGTGACACCCCCTTCATTTAACCGCTCAACCACCGGAATAAACTGAATCCAGTCGGTGCCCACTTCATCTCGCAAAAAGCGATAGACCGTCAGCGGATGCTCGGCATTTACCCGATTTACCGTCGTTAGAATGTTGTACTCAACTCCGTGCTTTTGAAGCAGCCGTACCCCTCGCATCACACGGTCAAACGTACCACCACCCGCTTTATCGACCCGATAAGTATCATGTAGTTTGCGAGGCCCGTCCAGACTCAAACCAATCAGATAATTGTTCGCCTTGAAAAACTCACACCATTCGTCGTTGAGCAGCGTGCCATTTGTTTGCAGCGTATTCTCAAATGACATCCCTGGTTTGCGATACTTTTCTTGCAGCGCGATCGCTTTACGAAAAAAGTCGATGCCCATTAGAGTCGGCTCCCCTCCCTGCCAGGCCACTGTCACCTCAGATGAACGATGAGCCTCAATCAATTGACGGATGTAAGTTTCTAGAACTTCATCTGTCATGCGAAAGCGACTATTCGGGTAAAGCTGTTCTTTATCCAGAAAAAAACAGTAAGAGCAGTTCAAATTGCAAATCGCGCCTGTTGGCTTACCCAGAACATGAATTCGAGATGGTGATTTTTGTGGCATGACCGTAACATATAGCAATACTGGAAAATGTTAGGACGGGGTGCAGGGGTGAAACCCCTGGCTGGGAGCGCAGCTCCCACATCCTCTTGTACCAACTTCTATGCGTAGCGCTATATCTAATTTTTGATTAGGTTCGCACTGTCCCAGCTTGAACTCTAGAAAAGAAAAATAAGCAATTTATAAGGTGTAAGTAATATTTTAGATATCTTCTAAAATTGAAAACTAAAGCTACAAACTGAGTCGCTGCCGTTGTGTTAGAGCGCCGTCTTAACTGGAGTTTGGACTAATTCCCAAAATACACCCCATTTACGAGGGGCGCTAGCGCAGCCCTAGCGAAGCCATGCCAAAGGCTA
>DVDV01000264.1 GCA_015296075.1 Leptolyngbyaceae cyanobacterium M33_DOE_097
GCAAGAATTGCGTGCAGCGGAAGACCCTGAGTTTGAAACCTTCTACACGAAGAACATCCTGCTGAACGAGGGTATCCGTGCGTGGATGGCACCTCAAGATCAGCCTCACGAAAACTTTATATTCCCCGAAGAGGTTCTGCCTCGCGGTAACGCTCTGTAAGCGTTTTGGAATTCAATTTACAGGTTTTAGCCCCTGCTTCGGCGGGGGCTTTTTTGTGGGTGCGATCGCACTTTACGTTTTGCAAACTTCCGTTTTGTTTCGCTTTAGCCGCATCAAGGGTAGGGGCATACTAAGAATGCTAAGAGCCGCGTCTACCACAGGCTTGTGCCATCTCAAGCATCGTCACTCGTTCCTCATAGGCTTGAGGAGAGCGGTCAAACCGATTAATTAGCAAGAAGTTTTGAGGGTTACAGCCTTCCCCCTCCTCAGAATTTAACACCCCAACATGAATGGTCATGAGCGAATTGCCTTCCGACGTTTCTCTTGCTAAAGATAGCCAGTCCCCCGTTCACAACCGCACCGTACTCCGCCTGCATCGGCCTTTCTTATCACCCTCCAGAAGTGGTGTTAAATTTTCAGCCGAGGCTCTGGCAGCGATGCGGCGATTGGTGGGCATGGTGCAGCGTCTACGATCGCCGGGAGGTGGTTGGCAGTCAGAAGCTACTCCAACACCCGAAAACCTGGTGCCTTACGTCAGCGAAGAAGCCTACGACCTACTCGACACCTTACAGGCCGAGAAAGCAGCCCAACTCCAACCAGAAGCTGCGATCACACAGGAACAACACACCTTCGTGTTTCTAGAAACATTGACCTCGCAATTACTTTGGGCGATCGCGCGCAGTTCCTACCCAACCATGCAACTGTTAGAAGGCATCCCTGCGACTTGCTCAGTTGAGGGGGATGAGTGGCAGGAGGGCATGTTGCGATTGGTGCTTGTCCTCGAAGCTCAGGTTATTGATCCGGCCTGGGTGCTAGACTTAGCCACTCTGCAGCCGCCCCCGACCTTACTCCCGTTATCCGCTCACATTAAATGTGCCGAGCCTCCATTGGTTGATTCAAGCCTTGATAAGCCAGAGTCAGTTGGAGACTGTGTGGATCAAATTCAGCGCCGTGCGCAAGCTCTGACGCCAGCATTGACTCCCTTCTTTGAGCGCTCCAGCGCCGACTGGCTCGCACCGGGTAAAGATTGGCAAGCAGGCGAGTTGCAACTTCGGCTGGGGCTAGAGTTTGTTCCTCTACTTGAACCACCTGCCTCTGGCTTAGCCAGCCTATCGCTGACCAGTCTCCCAGCCACTCCAGCCGCCTTACCTGAAGAACCACCCAAGCTGTTGACAGCGATCGCGGAGACAATGCGTTTGGCCGATCCTCGTTTGCTGGCCTGGTATAACCAGCTCGCGCTTCAACAACCGTTTGAACAGCTGCTCAAGCAACCTCGCCCCTGCGAGAGCGATCGCCTGCTTCCTCTAGCAGTTGCAGCCGCCTATGATGCCGCTGATCGCATTTATGGTGAAGCACCTCTAAGGCTGTGCTTCGTGCAAGCTGAAAGTGTTGGTGAGTTGTTGCCGCGCCTGTTGTGGACGCTGACTGGCAGTAACCACGACATCATGGCCTTAGTCGGAGGCATAACGGCTCAGGTGATGCCTGCCCCTCAGCCCTGGCAAAGCGGCGTCTTGCGGCTAGCGCCCCTGGTTGAGTTACGAACAGAAACAGGCAATTTTAGCCTTGATTTAGCCACACGTCAGGCTCCCTCGGCGCTGGTTGGCACATTGCGTCCCTGGGCGATCGCTCAAAGTGCAGAACTTCCCGCTAACATCCAATTAAGTGATGTGGCAACCCTCTTAGTTGCCCTGCGCCAACAGGTTTGCCTGGGCGCACCGGAGCTGGCTTACCTCTTCGATGGGGTTTCTGTTGAATATCAAAACAGCCAAACCGACTGGCAAACGGGCACGCTTTATCTCCATTTGAGTCTTGAGTTCTTTCCGATTCGTGGCTAGGGATGATTTACGTTTACACGTTCGTTCAGCTACCCAAACAACCGCTGCATCTCCCACCGGGAATCCACAGCCGTTTAGAAGTTGTGCAAGTCGGGGCGATCGCCGCCGTGGCTGAGCCAGACTTGCCGTTAGAAACCTTACAAACAAGTGATGAACGGCTGCTGCAAGCGGTGATGCAACATGACCACATCATTCAATCGGTATTTCAACAAACAACGGTATTGCCACTTCGATTTGGCACCTGCTTTCCATCGATTGCCGCCCTACAAGCCCATTTAACAGAAAACTGCGATCGCTATACGCAGCAGCTCACAGCTCTCGCCAACAAAGCGGAATACACGATTGAGCTGACTCCCCCCGATTTACAAAAGGCCGCGATCGCCCCCGATTTAAAGGGAAAGGAATACTTTCTCGCAAAACGGCGATTGTATGAGCAACAAAGCCAGGAACAAGCCAAGCTACAACACCAACAGCGCGATTTGATTGAGTTGTTAGCTCAGCTTGGAAAACTACGTCCGTTATCTGCGCCAGAGGCATCGGTTTGTAAGGTTTGCCTGCTAGTTGAGGCCGCCCCCCAGCGATTACAAATGGCGATCGCGCGATTACAACAGCACTATGCTGACTGGCAGATCCGGTGTAGCGACCCGCTGCCACCCTATCATTTTCTCGAAGATGTTTAGTCCCGTCCGGAACGTCGCCCGATCTCGTGGTAGCTCAATCTGAGCAGCGGCGATCGCAAGCTAAAGAACGGCAATTAAATCAGTTCAATGTTGGGTAGCAGTGAATGCTGCCGTTCAATCCATGGCAGGGTGCAATTGGGTCTGCTCAATCCGTTCGTATAGTTTGCGGATTGATAAAATTCGCGATCCTGCCCCTACCGCACCAAACGAAATCAGGCCGTTCGCTTAAAAGTAACTCTGGTAAGGAAACGCACTAAACCCAAAGTGGGTCAAGCGGTTCTCCAAAAATCCATATTTGGAAATGACCCTCATATCTCAAATGAAGCAAGCCGATCATCACCCAGTGCGTTAACCTAGACCACAGCAGGCGACTTTTCAGAACTCCGCATCTGTTTGCAAAGGCGCAGCTCTGTACCTTTTTCGTTCCACTCTACTTCATCAAAAATCTGATGGAGAATATACAATCCACGACCACACTCACGTTCTTCATGAGTATGTTCTGCCTTATACAAGCCGCAACACTGAGGCGGACGGAAACCACATCCCTGATCAGAAATGATCCACCAGTACTGATTTGAAGAAATCAAGAACCGGACGAAAACTTTCTTACGAGGATCTAAGGCGTTACCGTGCTTTGCGGCATTCACCAGTGCCTCTTGCAGCCCCAGGCGCAATTCAGCTTGCCAGGGAGAAGGAATTTCTGCAAGCAAGAGGTCGAGGATCGGAACTAAGTAGAGAGTGGATGGAAAACTAACTGTGTTCCAGACTCGCCTAGCAGGGCGGGAAGTGAGTGCAATCACCAAAAAAACCCCACAACGCTCGATAGAATGTGCAACTACAGCAATTAAAATTGCTTAACTTGAAGACAGTGCGCTTTTTTAGAAAAGCGTTCGTCACACACCCAGACGAATAAACCTACGTAACAGGTAAAATGCAATTTATTATTCAATTTCAAATTGGGTAACTTGCTAACAAAATCTGACAGCAAGAATAAAACCAACTAAAACAAGCCAATTGCTAATTGACCCTATTTTCATAATATCAAAGCACTGGTGATCAGCACCCATTCAATACAAATTTTCAATGTTTCTAGCTGAAACTTATGCCAGATTTTGAAGTGAAAAAGTTACTTAGGCTACGAATTAATAAACCTTCTCCATCCGGCGAAAATCCTTTTCAACTTCAGCCCAAAGCGTGCGATTGTGGGGATCAGCGCGGAGAGCTTTCTTTAGATAAATGCGCGCTTTTTCAAGTTGCCCCTGCTGAATTAAATGACGCCCCCAACGTTGATAGGCGATCGCTTGCCACTGTAAAACTTCGGGATCATTTGGAATTCGCTGCACCAAACCTTCAACTAAAGCGATTGCCTGCGGCAGTTTTTGTGTCTTTAAAAGCACCTGCAAGCGTGCGTAAGACTGCTCTTTAAGTTGTCGCTCTAAGGGAGATAGATCTGGGTTAAACTGCACTCGTGCCTGTGGTGAGGCGGGCTGCTTCACGGTAAAGGTGACTTTCTTGCCAGTGCCAGAAGTAGACTTTGGTTGACTCGCCGCCTGCCCATTGGCGGGGGTAGCTGCTGCAAACCCAGACGACCCAGCGGGTGAATCAACCATGTGAGCCGTTAGTTTTTTATAAGCCTGATTGACTCGGATAAACTGTTCCGTTGCGGCGCGATCGCCCGCATTCACATCTGGATGAAACTGCCGCGCCAATCGCCGATAGGCAGCTTTCACTTCCTCAAAGGAGGCGTCTTTAGTTAGATTTAGAATGCGATAGCTTTCAGCCAGATCCATTGCTTATTTAACGTTGGCAATTGAATAGAATTCTGCCATCTCACAATTAAATTGACGAACTTCCACTGAGATGACACCAAAAGGGAAGGGAGAGTCGGGAAAGTCAGAAAAGAGGGTTTGCCTTGTGAGCTTAGCTCGCTGCTTTCAAATCCATCATCTCCCACGATTCTCTTTAACATCCTCAGTGGAAGCAACCAAACGCTAAACACCTGCGATCGATTAAGCTTGAGTGACGTTTTCGATCACCTGGTCGATCAGGCCATACTCTTTTGCTTCTTGAGCCGACATAAAGTAGTCGCGATCGGTGTCTTTCTCAATTTTTGCGAGGGGCTGCCCCGTTCGCTCTGCCAAAATCTCGTTCAGCAAACCTCGAATTCGCAGAATCTCCCGTGCTTCAATCTCAATGTCCGTCGCTTGCCCCCGGCTACCACCGAGCGGTTGGTGAATCATAATCCGAGCGTGGGGCAGCGCTAAACGCTTGCCTTTGCTACCGGAAGCCAGCAAAAATGCGCCCATCGAAGCAGCCAACCCAACGCAGATCGTCACAACCTCTGACTTAATGTGCTGCATCGTGTCGTAAATCGCCATCCCTGCGGTTACCGAGCCACCTGGAGAGTTGATATAGAGGTAGATTGGTTTGTTCTGGTCGTCAGAGTCAAGGTAAAGCAGGTAGGCAACGATCGCATTGGCGATGTTGTCATCTACTTCTTCAGAGAGGAAAATAATCCGTTCCCGAAAGAGTCGCTCGTAGATCCCAATCCATTGCTCATAGGGGCTACCAGGAAGACGATAGGGAACGCTTGGAACACCAATCGGCATTGCAAAAATCTCCTAAAAAATTGAACTTAAACGGAATGGGAGCGATCGCTACAAGATTGCAGCCGTTGGCAGGTTGGCAGTTTTGTTACTTTGCAGAACCCGATCAATCAAACCGTAGGCCTGGGCTTCTTGCGGGGTCATGTAGAAGGTGCGATCCATATCTTTGGTCAGGCGCTCGATTGGCTGCCCTGTATTTTCAGACAGGATCTCTAGCACCAACCGCCGCTTAGAAATCACCTCTTCAGCATTGACTTGAATATCCGTCGCCTGCCCTTGGGTGCCAGTCAGCGTATGGTTAAGCGCAATCATTGAATGCGGTAAACAGCCCCGCTTGCCCTTGGTGCCCGAAGAGAGCAGTAAAGCAGCCATGCCGATCGCCTGCCCCAAGCAGATTGTGACCAGCTCTGACTTGACATGCTGCATCGTGTCATAGATGGCCAGACCTGCTGCCACCGACATCATGCCAGCGCCTTCATTTGCCATCCCGGCCAACACGGGGTCGCCCAAAGAGTTGATATAGAGATAGATCGGCTTTGACTGATCTTCAGAGTCGAGATAAAGCAGCGCCGACAGAATCGAGTTGGCTAACCCCGATGTAATCGGCTGGTTGATAAAAACAATCCGTTCCTGGCTCATCCGCGTGTAAATGCTGATCCACTGCCAATAGGGGCTACCAGGAACGTTGTACGGCACACGTAAAATTTCGTCCACAGGGCTTACCTATTGTTTATGAAACACCAGCGGGCAGCGGCAGCGGCAGATCTTTCGCGCTTTCTAGCACGCGATCGATTAAGCCGTATTCTTTGGCCTGCTGCGGGGTCATGTAGAACATGCGATCGGTATCTTTAGAAATTTTCTCAGGTGCCTGCCCCGTATTCTTGGACAGAATATCGAGCATAGCCGCCTTGTTTTCTAAGACTTCCTTCGCACGAATTTGAATATCGGTGGCTTGACTACGGCCCATCCCCATACGCGGTTGGTTCAGCACAATCGTGGCGTGGGGCAGACTGGCTCGATAGCCCTTTGTACCTGCCGAGAGAATCATAGCCGCCGTTCCCATCGCTTGACCAATGCAAATCGTGTGAACGGGTGGTTTGACATAATTGATCGTGTCGCAAATGGCAAAGGCTTCTGTTTCTTGCCCGATCGCATCACCCGTATACCAGGATGTACCTGTCGAGTTGATGTAGAAGAAGATTGGCTTCTCAGGATCGGCAAATTGAAGATAGAGCAACTGAGCGATAATTAGCTTTGTCACGTCTACCCCTAACTGGCGCTTAAAATCATCTGAGGAAACCAGCGGCAAACCCAGATAAATGATGCGCTCCTTTAACAAAAGCGAGGGAAGATCTGGCGGGGGGGTGCGATAGTAAGTTTCGCCGTAATAGTAGGCAGACTGAGCAGCTCTGATGGGTGTTTCCATAGCACGTGTTTCTCGAAACAGATTCAGCCAGAAGGGCACTGTTTATTCATAGTAACGTGAGCCTGGAGCTTATGACGGAGATGGACGGGTTTCCGTAATATCAGAGGGGGTGTAAGGCTGCAATAGGATTCACCTCAAAGGCGAAAGGCTATGCTAATTAAAAGGTGTCTGTAGGAATTTTGTAAGATTCCTGAGATTATAGAGACAGCCGTGCATAGAACCTTTTGAATGCATCTAGGTGTCTCATCTATGCTTGGGACAGACAGACTCTACGCAACCTAAGCAGAATTTTTGAAAATTTATTTGATACTGCTACAAATTTACGAATTCTCTGCTTGTTAGTTTGAATAATTCAGTGCAGCCCGATATGCGATTCATTGGGAGTAAAGAGAATGAGAGTTGGTTTGCAGGCGACGCTCAGTGATGGTGGGGTCGATGCGACAAAATCGGTCAGCCAGCGACAGTTATCGATCGCCGTTTCAGCCATTCCAGAAAGCAGCGGGCGGAATGTGCCCCTCAACCTCTGCTTGATTTTGGATCACAGTGGCTCAATGGGTGGTAAACCGCTTGAGACTGTCAAAGAAGCCGCGAATCGACTGGTTGATCGGCTTGCTCTGGGCGATCGCCTGACCCTGATCGGCTTTGACCATAAAGCGAAAGTTCTCATCCCCAATCAGGTGATTGACAACCCTGCCAGTGCCAAGTTGCAGATCAACCAATTAAAAGCGGGTGGCGGCACCGCGATCGACGAAGGCTTGCGCCTGGGGATTGAAGAACTGGCAAAGGGCAAAAAAGACTCAATCTCTCAAGCCTTGCTGTTGACCGATGGCGAGAATGAACACGGCGACAACGATCGCTGCTTAAAGCTGGCAGGTCTAGCGACTGACTACAACCTGACCGTTAACACCCTCGGCTTCGGCAACCATTGGAACCAGGACGTGTTGGAGCAAATTGCCGACGCAGGTGGCGGCAATCTCACCTACATTGAGCGCCCTGAAGATGCGGTTGGCAAGTTTAGCGAGTTGTTTGAGCGAGTCCAGGCGATCGGGTTGACCAATGCCCACCTCCTCATTACCTGCGCCCCAGGGGTGCGGTTGGCTGAGCTAAAACCTGTCGCCCAGGTCGCCCCCGACACGATCGAACTACCCGTGACGCAGCAAGGTACACAGGCGATCGTCCGGTTGGGCGACTTGATGACCGATATTCCACGCATTGTGTTAGCCAACCTGTACCTGGGCCAGATGCCAGAAGGCGATCAGGTGATTGCCCATCTCCAAGTTCGCTACGATGACCCACTCACGGGCAAAGAACAAATTCTCTCTGACTCGCTGCCAATCGCGACTCACTATCAAAACGGCATTCAGCCTCAACTCAATCCCCAGGTGCAGCAACACATCCTGGCGCTGGCAAAATATCGGCAAACGCAGATCGCCGAAGCCAAACTCAAAGAAGGCGATCGCCAAGCTGCTGCCACCATGCTGCAAACTGCTGCCAAAACCGCGTTACAAATGGGGGATCAGGGAGCAGCAACCGTACTTCAAAGCAATGCCACGCGGTTGCAAGCCGGGGAAGAATTGTCAGAGGGCGATCGCAAGAAAACCCGCATTGTTTCTAAAACAAAGCTGTGCTAATTCCTCTCTGGGAGGAGATTAGAACGGTGCACCACTTTAATTTAAAAATGCTAGACTCTGCGGTTAATTGGGTTAGGTTGAGCCAATGGCGATGCTAAAACATGCAATGACACAGACCGCCCTCGTTGTTGGGGCAGGTCTCTGCGTGCTGCTGATTGGGGCAGGCGTCAAAACCGGCTTCAGAATGAGTCAGGGGCAGTCGCCGCTTCCCTTGGTCGGCGAGCAACAGCCGCCCACTTCAGACTCGCAATCCATCGCGTTGGATCGGCTCAGTTCAGAGGAGCGGCTGCAAAGATTGGAAGCGCTGGCTCAGGGGAACGCTTCAGTTGAGCGCGATCGCGCTCGTTATCTGTTAGCGGCTGAGTTGCTGCGACAAGACCGCCCCAAGCAAGCTTTGAAGTGGTTAGAGAATCTCGAAACCACCTATCCTCTGCTGGGAGGCCATATTCTGCGGAATCGGGCGGTTGCCTATGAGCAAACAGGCGATCGCGCCAAAGCTAAAGAAACCTGGCAGGCGTTAGTCAATCAATATCCTGACAATCCGGTAACGGCTGAAGGTCTGATCAAACTGGGGCAGACGGAGCAAGCGATCGCCCAGTTTCCGGCGCATCCCCAAACCGTGGCTTTGGCTCAAAAGGGGCTAAAAAAGAATCCTAAAAACCGAGGGCTGAAGCTGTTAATTGCCCGTCACGGTCACTACCTCTCAGGCTATACCGATTTTCTCGATGCTCTGGTTAAGGAGCATGGGTCAGGGCTGAAACCAGAAGACTGGGAAGCGATCGCCTTTGGCTACTGGGAGAAACAGCTCTACGGCAAAGCGGGTGAGGCCTATGCCCGTTCGTCGCCCTCGTCACGCAACGCCTATCGGATCGCACGCGGCTTTCAGCTGGGCAATCGGGAAGGGGCGAAAGTCGCGTATCAAAACATGATTCAGGCGTTTCCTGAAAGTGACGAAACCGCTTTAGCCCTGCTACGTCTATCGCGGCTGGCGGAACCAACGACCGCGATCGGCTATTTGGATCAGGTGATTCGTCGGTTTCCTGATCGGGCGGGTGAGGCGCTGTTTGATAAAGCCAATCTGTTAGAACAACAAGGCAAAGGTAAAGAAGCCCAAGAAGCTCGCAAGAGTTTGCTGAATCGTTATGGTAAGTCTAACTCAGCAGCAGAGTACCGCTGGAAAGTGGCTCAAAGGAGCGCCGCCGAAAAGAATTACAAGTCGGCCTATCGCTGGGCAGAAGGGATCGTTGCCGACAATGGCGAAAGTGAGTACGCGCCCATGGCCGCTTACTGGATGGGTAAGTGGTCTGAGCAAATGCGCCAAGAACAGCAAGCCCGCAAAGCCTATGAGCAAGTGTTGCGCCGCTACCCTGAGTCCTATTATGCGTGGCGATCGGCGACGCGTTTGGGCTGGCAGGTCGGCGATTTTGATACGGTACGTGACCTCAACCCAGCTGTAAACCGTCCTTTAAATCGGCCTGATCTCCCGGTTGGCTCTGACATACTCAAGGAGCTGTTTCGGCTGGGGCAAGACCGAGATGCCTGGGAGCTGTGGCAGGTGGAATTTAAGGATCCAGCTAACCCAGCCGTTGCCGAACAGTTCACCGATGGCGTGTTGCGAATTGGGGTCGGTGATTATTTAGATGGCATGTTCATGCTCTCTTTTTTAAGCCAGCGTGAAAAGCCAGAAGAACAGGAGCAGTATCAAGCCCTCAAACGCCAACGCGCCTATTGGGAGTCGCTCTACCCTTTCCCGTATCTTGATCCGATTGAAAGTTGGTCACAAGAACGGCGACTCAATCCCCTATTGGTTACAGCGTTGATTCGACAAGAGTCTCGCTTTATGGCTGGGATCCGCTCATCAGCGGGAGCCGTGGGTTTAATGCAGGTGATGCCAGATACGGCGGACTGGGTGGCAAAACAGATTCAGTTTAAGAACTATCGGCTGAATCACCCCGAAGACAACATCAAGCTGGGCACGTGGTATCTCGACTACACCCATCGCGAGTACAACAACAACTCCATGTTGGCTGTGGCTAGCTACAATGCTGGGCCAGGCGCAGTGGCTCGTTGGGTACGGGAAAGAGCCGGGGTCGATGTCGATGAGTTTGTCGAAAAGATTCCCTATCAAGAAACGCGGGGTTACGTTAAATCGGTCTTCGCTAACTACTGGAATTATTTGAGAATCTACAACCCAGACATTTCTAGACAGGTTGCCCAAATCTCTGAGAAGCATCCACCGTTGGCAATGGCGAAGTAACGCTGCGATCGCGGGCACCTTCCAGTATGCTAAATCCTGTATTGCTCAGGAGTTTCAAACATGCCACTGATTAAAGTGCAGACCTCAGTGCCCCAAACAGCCGACCTTGAGGTGGGTGGTTTATTGAAGCAGTTGTCGAGTAGCCTGGCCAAGCATACAGGCAAACCAGAGTCTTACGTAATGACTGCGTTTGAAGCCGATGTCCCCATGACTTTTGGCGGCACAACGGACCCAACCGCCTACGTTGAGGTTAAAAGCGTTGGTTCCATGACCCCGGCTCAAACAAAAGCCATGAGCCAGGATTTTTGTCAACAAATCAGTGACTCGCTCAACGTGCCAACCAACCGAATCTACATTGAGTTTGCCGATGCAAAAGGCGCAATGTGGGGCTGGAATGGCTCGACCTTTGGTTAAAAAAACTGCCCCGACCTCTAACGGGCGATCGGGGCAAGCTTATTTTTCTCATTAAATAACATGAACCAATTCCTTGCTATGTAGGTTTGGCAATGCCCAAGCCCTGCGCAAAGATTGCGTTCTATTTAATCCCTAACCCTTAAGCGCCACTGGCGGGGCCTAGCACTCGCCCTTCAACTGCATTACGGAAGCGCTCAACCTCATCCGTGTAACCAATTGGCAGCACAACTTCAACGTTTTCGTGCGGGTTGGGGATAATTACCCAGGTCTCAACTGTGCCACCCTCAACGTTAGAAGCCGCTTCCACCCCTGCTTCAACTGCTCGTTTCACTTCCGAGACATCGCCCCGGATGTTGACGGTAAATCGAGCACTACCTGCGCGAATATATCCAACCAGCGTAATTCGACCCGCTTTGACCATTGCATCAGCCGCTGCCAATACTGCCGGAAAACCCTTCGTTTCAATAGAACCAACCGCCTTCGGCATTCCTAATTCTCCTCGTTAACCTGCATGAATAAACAACTTGCTCGCTACAAACGCTACCTAAAATCGAAAGGCATCGACTAGAGGTGTAAAGTCGATTGGCATGACCGATTCCACGTTTTCGGGGGGATTAGGCACGATATAGTGTGAAACCAGTCTGTCACCCGGAGGCGTTGCTTGAGCCGCTTGAATTCCCGCTGCGACGGCTTGCCGCACTTCTGCCGTAGGACCCCTCACTGCCACTAAAAACTCTGCTCGCTCTGCTAAACCAAAATAGACAAGAGTGACTCGCCCCGATTTCACCATTGCGTCTGCCGCTGCAATCACCGGAGGAAACCCATTTGTCTGAATCACGCCTACCGCAAGCGGCATAAGTTGCTCCTAGCAAATCAATCAATAACCCACAAGATATTCTATGCGTCTTTGTGACCAAATTTGAGGAGAATATCGAGGGTTTGCAGCTTTAAGGCAATTCTTTAAATATGTTCACAGCCTGAAACGTTGGTGTTTAGGCGATCGCCCCTGGCTTCCCCGGTTCAACCCATTAAGAAAACATGAACTACTCTAGTAAAAACTTGCCAATCAAGAAGTGATGACCCATTTTTTAAAGCGGTTAGGACTGATGCACCCACGGCTATACGTGACTTCTTGACTGGTATCAGAGGCAAAGTGCACACACCACTGGTGCCGATTCATCTGCAAGTAGAGGTAGCCAAGTCCAAATGCCACACAGGTAACCGAGCCAAACACGCAGATAGCAAGCGTTTTGCGACGCGATAAATGCTTCATTCGAAAAAAACAATAAAGTTGACCCAATTCCAAATTGGTGATGTGTATAAGGCCGAACCTGATCAACTCCCCACACTTTTGAGTCTGCACAGACTCCAGGTGATTTACTAACCTAAGAAATTTTTTGCCGCAGAACCGTGGTGCTTGCTACAGAATACAAACAGAGGTCTAACTGCTGCCAACCCCAAAAAGCTATGAGCGATAACAAAGCTGGATTTCCCTGGTATTTTGCGATCGACGATCGCCTCGTCAAGGTCGTCGCTACCCCCGATGGCGGTATGGACGTACTCGTGCTTGATCCTAGCACAGGCCAATTAGAGCAAAACCTGGCTTATCTGGCGCAATGCTTTGAACCGGGTCGAGCCGTTGAGCGTTTGACCGAAGCAGAATTTACGACACGCATACAGCAGCAAACATCTGAGGGGGAAAACTGAGTCTTACTACCTCGGTTTTGCGAAAGTGAAAGTGTCCTGATGGTGAGTTGACATCTGTATAAGGAAAATATTCGTATACAAATAAGACAGCAAATGCGATGATCGATTCCTATTTGGGGGCGAGGCTCGTGTATCTAACCAGGGTGATTCGTTTTTTAGCAACTGGTAGGAGACTTGACCATGAAACCAACGCCTGTCCCTCAATGGTGGCGTTCACTCATTCAACGAGTGGTTGAGCCTGGGTTAGGGTTGCTCAATCGACGCACAATTCTCGTGTTGACCTTGTTGCTCTGTGCCGGAGTTGCAGGGGCATTGTGGAATATGGCACAACTTTCAACCAACCTGATGCGATCGCAGGCAATCAGTAATGCGGCGCTCTACGCTCGCACCATGGAGGAAGCTCGCACGCTTTACAGTAGTGCTGTCGTTGATCGGTTAAAGAAAATTGAGGGAGTTGCGATCGGATCAGATATATCAGGCGATTCAAAGGAGTTTCCCTTACCTGCCGTCTACCTGATTGAGTTGGGCCATCGCATCAGCAGCAATGATAATGGCATGTCAATGCGGTTATACAGCGACTATCCGTTTCCGCAACGGCAAAAGGAAGGTGGTCCACGCGATGACTACGAGCGAACCGCACTCAAAGCACTAAGGGCAAACCCAGACCAACCCTTCGTTCAGTTTGTGTCAATTCAAGGTAAGCCAGCGCTTCGCTATGCCCAGGCTGACATCATGAAGCAGACCTGTGTAGAGTGCCATAACGCCCTGTCCGACAGCCCAAAGCGTGATTGGAAAGTGGGCGATGTGCGTGGCGTACTTGAAATCATTACGCCGCTGGACAAGTTTGTAGCGCAAACCAATGCGGGGTTACGCAATACATTTTTCACCTTGCTGGCGCTCTCGTGGTTGGGTTTAGCGGGTATCGCGATCGTGATCGGGCGGCTGCGTCAGACCTCACAAGAGCTAGAGTTACGCGTGTATGAACGAACGCGACAACTGCAAGCCACTAACCACGAGTTAACCGTTGAAAAAGAAAAATCAGAAGGTTTATTACTCAACATTCTGCCCAGCCCGATCGCCGAGCGGCTCAAAATTGGGGATGAACGCATCGCGGATGGGTTTGCCTCCGTCACGATTCTCTTTGCAGATTTGGTGGACTTTACCCAATTAGCCGAGCAACTTCCCCCAAATGAATTAATTGTTTTATTAAACGAAATTTTTTCAGCCTTTGATCAACTGACTGAAAAGTATGGATTAGAAAAGATTAAGACGATTGGTGATGCTTACATGGTGGCGGGTGGCCTGCCAAAGCCAAGAGCAGACCATGCCGAAGCGATCGCCGAAATGGCTCTAGCCATGCAAGTTGAGATCGAGCGGTTTAACCAGCGCTATGACTACCAGTGCCGCCTGCGGATTGGGATCAACACTGGCCCAGTTGTAGCAGGTGTGATTGGCACTAAGAAGTTTATTTATGACTTGTGGGGCGACACCGTTAATGTGGCGAGTCGCATGGAGTCGCATGGAGTCGCGGGTAAAATTCAAGTCACTCAGGCGACTTACGAAGCCCTCCGCGATCGCTACACGTTTGAACCGCGTGGCATCGTGAGAATCAAGGGCAAGGGCTCGATCGAAGCTTACTTTTTAACAGGCAAACAATCGGTCCCGACTAAAGTGTTGGTGACACCTTAGAAGCTCATTTTCGGCGGAGCGATTTTTGCCGAGTCAACGCTTTCAATTGCTGCTGCAACCCGCCCAGATCAGGGTTTTCGCCACCATAACGCCAGCGCACGTACGCTTCAGAGATGGTTGAGACACGCTCGGTGCGATCGCCTGGTTGTCTTGACTGCAGGTCACTAGCATATTCCAACGGAGTTTGGGCTGCTGGCTTAGGCATACCCTGCTGTGCCAACCAACCCAACATTTGCTGGTACAAACGCTCCATTGGGGGTAGTGCGGCTAACCGCCGTTGATGTCGCCAGTTTAGCCAGAGTAAGGAAAGCAGCCATCCAATCAGTCCTGCGATCGCCATCACTAACAGGGCAATCAACAGTCCGACCCAGCCTTGCGAAAATAGATTGACAAACCAACCAATGACGTTGGCGACCCATCCAAACACGGTGCCAAAGAAGCGACCCAACGCACTTGAGACAGGCGATGGCAGCCAACCTGCAACCCAATTCCAAAACTGTCGCAACACTGTAAAGGTTTGGTCTTCTTCAATCGACGGGGGAATTAACTCATGCCCCGGAATCGGATCAAACGCAAACCAACCATACTTGGGAAAGTACACCTCAGTTACCGCATAAGCATCGGTATTTCGCACGACATACAGCCCCGTAAACGGGTTGAACTCGCCAGGAGCAAAGCCGACTGCCAGCCGCGCCGGAATTCCCAGCGATCGCAGCATGATCGTCAAGGTAGTCGAAAAATGATCGGGATAGCCCCCTTTGAACTTAAATAAGAAAGCCTCAACTAAGTCCTCATTTTTTCCCAGGTAGCCCATATCAGGCTGAATCGCGTAGTTTTGCTTGATGGCTTGGGCCAAAAATAGTGCCTTCTCATAAGGATTGGTCAGTGGTTTTTCTGACTTTGCCAGTAGCGCTTCTGCCTGTTGACGCACCCGTTCGCGAATCTTTGCGGGCACCTCCAGGTAGTGCTTTTGAATTGGCTTGGAATA
Organism: Leptolyngbyaceae cyanobacterium M33_DOE_097; assembly: GCA_015296075.1. Lineage (GTDB taxonomy): Bacteria > Cyanobacteriota > Cyanobacteriia > Leptolyngbyales > Leptolyngbyaceae > DSRU01. The sequence continues at coordinate 15,394 of DVDV01000264.1, forward strand.
CTTTGTCGGCGCTTTGGCTAACCGGGTGCGATCGCGGTAAGGCACCTCTGAAATTACTGTATAGGTTAAGCCCTCCCGCAAACCCAGCGGCGATCGCAAGTTTCCTTCCGGGTCGATCCCAACCTGCACCGTGGGGAAGAACAATTCTTTGGGCTGCGGCAATGCAGGAATAATGTTGGGCAATTCAGTTGTAATCGTGTAAGTCTGCACCACTTCTTTAGTGCGAGATGCGATCACCGGACGCGGTAAGAAGAACTGATACAACCAGGGGGGGCGACTAACCGTTTTGGATTCTTTATTTCGCGAGATTTCCCAGCCTTGACCAAGGTAGCGATCAAAAGCCAGGACGCGCCAGTAGCCTTCTGCCTGCGATCGCACCCGCATCACGACTTTCGGCTGCATCTGACCTCGCAAATTTTGATTCATGCGAGTATTAAAACCGTAATAAAACTCTGAATCGAGTTCACCCGGTTCTAGCCCCTGCTCACCTACCCCCCCTGCACCCGATCCCTGACTATTCGGATTGCCATTGCGGACGTAGCCCGGATTGATGATCTGGCTATTATCAAAACCTTGCGGGGTGTCAATTTGAGAACTGACCGGAAAAGTCCGCAGTTGATAGCCCGGTAAGCGCGGCATCATCGCAAAAATCGTCAGCCCCAAAGACAAGATGACCAGCAAGAAGAGACCGAGTTGCTTGGGTGACAAGCCCACCTGCCGAAAGGGCGATCGCACCGTTGGCCCTTCTAACCCCAGCCGCGATCGATAGTCCAGCACCAGAACGGGCAGGGCGATCGCCAAGAAAGCGAGCAAAAACAGCCCAAACACCATTGTTTGACTTAGAGTACACGCGACCCCAATCAAAATCAGACCGATCACCATTGAGTAGCCCAGGTCTTTGCGCCGAGGCAAATCAAACGTGTGCAACACTTGGAGCCGCACCAACAGTTCTGCGAGAACGAGACGGGTGTCGTTGGTCGCACTCCGCAACCCCGCAAAAAATGAAAAAAGTGCCAGCAGCATCATGATTGCCAGCACAAATTTCACGGCAACATTGCGTTTGCGACGTCGGTAGTAACTTAAAATTGCCCCGGCAATGCTCAATGGCACCGCCCAATAACTGAGCTTTTCATCACTTCCAGCCGCAACATCCAGGGCGATGATCCCCACTGTCACCATGGCCTGCGCCAGCGCCCGCAGCGCAATCGAGTTTTCTGGGGCTTCAAGCGGGGTTGCCTCGACTCGGCGCACGACCTGCCGCACCAAGGGCAGCGATCGCCACTGACGGATATTGGTACTACCAGACATATTTGCTAGAAAAGAAGACAAATTCATAGCTATCCTAACCATAGGCTGGCTAAACTGCCCACAGCAAAGGCACGGTCAAAACAAAGCAACCAATAAACGAGTTACTGGTTGCTTCGAACGTCACCTATTTATCTGGGATAGCTAACCCTGACTTCTTTTAGCTCAGCTTAATAGCAAACACAAGCGGGGCTTCTTGCGTGTCTGTTAGTGCAACTTCCAGCTCATAAGACTCAGCGATCGCGACGTCTCCTAGCTCAACACTTAAGAAACCCGCATTCTCGCGATGGGCAGACGCTTCAACAGCTCCCCCTCGTAAGAGGAGTGCGCCGCCCATTGGTAAATGCCCTTCGACACGTAGGCGATTTGATTGCTCTGGATGGTAGCTCACCGTTAAACGTAACGCACCGAGATCAGTCAGCCACTCTCGCTCAACCGGCTGTTGGGGGGCAACCGCCAACGTCAACGCGGCTAAAATTTCGCGGGCTGCCAACAACGACAGAACCATCTGTTGTGCTGGCTCGGCTGCTTCGTAATTTTGCAATGAGTGGGCATCAGCAGGTGCGGTCGCAGGCGATCGGGCAGGGGCAGTTAAGACTAACCCGGCCAGATAGTTCAACACCTGCTCGCGCTCAGGAAATAGCTCTTCTACGGCATGAACCAATTTGGTTCCTTCTCGCATAGAGGAGCGAATTGCTGTTTGGCAACGCCGGAACAGTTTCGCCAGTACTGCGTCTGGTAATGCAACTGGCAGGTTAAACGACTGAAGTTGGCTCAGCCACAACCCTGCTGGCACCCGAGAACGGGAAACCGGAACTGGGGTTTCGGCTGCATAAGCCGCGTGGGCAAAGCCTGCATCACTCGCGTCATAGTCGTGCAGTTCTGCTTCCCAGGGGAAGAGAGGAGGATTAAGCTGAATTTCAGCTTCTAGACGACGTTTCAACAGGGCATGAAAACGATCTTGCACAGCAGGTAACTCTCCAAGGTCATGTGACGATTTTCTTTGATTGGAAAACGCCTCCGAATCACAAGATGCGCTGATGGATATAGTTGGGTCATTCGCTCTAAGCTGCTGCACCTGCGGGGTGAATGAATCATGGGGGACCCCAGACGAGTCATCGCCGGGAACCTTTCCTGACTCAAGCCCCTGACGAATTGCCTCAGCATCCGCAGGGGAGGCGTTTGGAATCAGTTCTTGCAGCAACTTGAGAAAGGTTCTCTGTAGAGCTTCTGATTCACCATTCATGGTTCTAAACCTCTATTCATCAGTCGATTCGTTTGCTCCGGACACTATCGAGTTACGAATTTCCCAGGCTTGCTCTAATAATTTGAACCATTGCTTTTGCACCTGGTTGACTGTGCAGCCCAAGTGCTGAGCGATCGCCCCATCTGCAACCTTGTCTTGCTTTAAGTCGAGCAATTTTTGCTGGTGGAGGGTCAACTTCGCACGATAATTCTGCCACTGATGCGGAGTTAAACCCAAATTATGCTCCAGATCAGCCTCTAGCCACTGGTGCACCAGCTCCCACCGATGCGAAAGCGCAAACCGAATTAGATGATATTTGAAGCGCTGCTGTAAATAGTCGCGCTGGCGAGCGGTTAAACCCAAGATCACTTCGATCTCATGAGCGGGCAAATCTTGCAGACGCAGCGCAAAGTAATCAGCACAATCACTCTGCTTCCGCTCTTCTAAATAATTCATCAACTCATTGATGACGGTTTGGCGCAGCGTATCTTCGGTCGGCTCTGGCTCATGGGCAACCATTTGCTCGCGCACCTGTTGCATTGAGGCAGCATTCCAAGAGGTTTCACCTTCACCGGAAACCCCCTCAGCAGCTCGCTCCATATCGACCAGGGCATCCCCTGGCTGCTGCTGGGAGAAGGTCTGCGCCCGCAAAATAATTAACTGTTGGTTGCGCTGACCGGGTAGAGGAATGCGCCGTTTGCCATAGCGCTCGGTAAAAGACATATACTCAGCCAACTCCAGCAGCGTACGGGGCTGGTAATTTGGCTGAAGTTGCATCTCACGCCGAAACGCATTGAGCGTCTCCATATAAAAGCCTTGCAAGAAATCTTCGATTAAGGTTAGTCGAGCCTGATAACTTGCCTGCATCTGGGAAGGCGTAATATAGCGATAAACGACAGCACTCAAAGTACTGTGCAGCTCAATGCGCCCCCGGCGAGAGCCGAGTTTGTAGTAACGCAGGCATTGTTGAAGCCGATGCTTTGCTAAAGTCGTCGCCCAAGCTTGAACGTCACCCGATGCTTGAATGCGCTTGCTTTCAGAACAGATGCGAGTCACTTCTTGCAGTAGGCGACTAGCAACGGCCTGACAATCGCGATCGGAAGCTTTTGTTGCGACGCGCAACTCCTCGAGCAGCAGAGGTAAAACTGCGTCCGTGGTTTGCGTCGTTTCTCTTACTGTGTCGAGAGTCTGATTCAACGGTCACCCTTGCCTAACAATGCTAAAAGTGAACTTTTCAGGCAATTAATCACTACTTGCTAACTAATTGTGGCAACATTCACTCTACGCGTCCAGCTTTTGACATCCAGATTCAACGTCTAGAATGAAGTTCCTATCAAAATTTAATGAATTAGAATAAACAATGGACTTAGAAGAACAGGTCAAGACGCTCATTGAAGACGCTCCAGACGACGAAAACACGATCGCCTATGTGTCTCTGATCGCCCCTGCACTTAAGCACTTAGCTGAGCAGCTGCGTCACTCTCAGTATTACATTGTGCAAACTCTGGATCAGGACTGGGTCATCACAACTTTAAGTAACAACACCCAACCTGAAGTAGAGAAGACGGTAGTCTATGCATTCCCTTCTTTACAGGATACCAGTCAAAGTCCCTATCCAATGCAAGACCCAAATTTAATTGCGCTGCCGATTCCAACCATCCACATTCTGTTTCAAATGCTGGCCATGGATGTTGTCGATAGCACCATCTTCTTTGAAACACCCGGCAACTTAACGACTGGCACCGAGATTCAACGCAGTGACATTCAAGCGCTCGTAGAAAGTACATTTTTGAACCAGCGATCGCCCAACTCAATTCCACCCAATATCGCTTAAGGTTTCGTGCTTTAGGTAGAAGCCAGCCCTAGAGTTAAAGGCGCTTGTTAAGCAATGTAACGAAATTGACGTCAAAACGCTTTTCTGTCTTGACATCCTCCATTGCAGCCTTTACTCTTTATCCATACCCGGGTACGAAAACTGAGAGTTCTATGCAAGAAAAACAGAAGGTTACACTTTATCTTCCGCACGAGTTACACAGACAGCTCAAAGTCAGGGCAGCCGTTGACTCAGCGACGATGACCGATTTAGCCCAAAAGGCAATCGAGTTTTACCTAGCCAACGCCGAGTTGGTTGAAAGTTCAGAAACCGTTCATGGACATGCGCATCGAGTTTACTCTTGCCCCGACTGCTCTAGTTCAGTTGTTGTCCGTGATGGCGATCTTCATTCCCTGAGCAATCGTTTAAGCGCTCACATTCAAGAAGACGTAGAAGAGCTTTCCCTTAGTGTTGTTGGTGTGGGTGCTGTAACAGCGAATGCTCAAGGGGAAGACAATTTAGTCCCTTGTTAGTTTAAAGCTTTCGCTTTTGGTTGGTTTGTTACGATGTATCGCTTTGCCTAAGTTCTCTGAAATTTGGGTTTGGTATTCACGCTAGTCGGAGCAGTTTTGTTTATGCAAGAAGAGCTAAATGTACTAGTTCAAGCCCAATATCCTCTGATTTATTTAGTGACTTCAGAGGAGGAGCGAGCAGAGCAGGCGATCGCAACAATTGCGTCTCAACAGCGGCCTCAGCGTCGGGTGTTTGTTTGGACAGTTACGCATGGCATCGTTGAGTACGGTCAGCCTCGCAGTGTGACTCAGCACAGCACTGTTTCTCCTCAGCCCGCAATTGAGTGGGTTATGCGTCAGAGAGAGCCTGGCATCTTTATCTTTAAGGATTTGCACCCCTTTATCGATAATGCTGAGGTGACTCGTTGGTTGCGAGATGCGATCGCAAGCTTTAAGGGCACTCAAAAGGCGATTGTGCTGATGTCTCCTTTGCAGCAAATTCCGATTGAGCTTGAGAAAGAAGTTGCTGTGATTGATTTTGCTCTACCGAATATGTCAGAGCTGAATCAGGTGCTCACGTTCCATCTTGAACAAGCGCGGAGTCGGCGTCTCTCTACCGAAGGACGAGAAAAGCTACTAAAAGCAGCCTTAGGTCTGACGCGTGATGAAGCAGATAAGGTTTATCGTAAGGCTCAGGTGACAGCAGGTCGTCTTACAGAAGAAGAAGTTGACGTTGTTCTCTCTGAGAAGAAGCAACTAATTCGGCGTAACGGCATTTTAGAATACATCGAAGAAGATGAAACCATTGAGTCAGTCGGTGGTCTAGAGGAGCTTAAGCGCTGGTTAGTGCAACGTTCTAACGCTTTTACCGAGCGGGCGAGAGAGTATGGCTTGCCTCAGCCTAAAGGGATGCTGATCTTAGGTGTTCCCGGTTGCGGAAAGTCGCTGATTGCAAAAACCACAGCGCGTTTGTGGGGGCTGCCACTGCTACGTCTGGATATGGGTCGAGTTTATGACGGCTCTATGGTGGGGCGATCGGAGGCAAACCTGCGCAACGCTCTCAAGACGGCTGAGTCGATTTCTCCTGCGATCCTCTTCATTGATGAAATTGATAAGGCGTTTGCAGGCAGTGCAGGTTCGGCTGACTCGGACGGAGGTACTTCAAGTCGGATCTTCGGTTCGTTTTTGACCTGGATGCAGGAAAAGACTTCTCCTGTCTTTGTGATGGCAACTGCAAACCGAGTAGAGCGTCTCCCTGGCGAGTTTCTCCGCAAAGGTCGGTTTGACGAGATCTTCTTTGTTGATTTGCCAACGGCTGAAGAGCGCAAAGATATTTTCAGAATTCATTTACAAAAGCGCCGACGTGAAATCGCCCGCTTTGATTTAGATCAGCTCGCTAACGTTTGCGATGGTTACTCTGGAGCTGAAATTGAACAAGCTTTGATTGCAGCAATGTATGACGCTTTCGCCCAAGATCGCGAATTTACTCAACTCGATATCATTGCTGCCATCAAGTCAACGCTGCCTCTGTCGAAGACGATGACAGAGCAAGTGACGGCCCTGCGCGATTGGGCCCGTCAACGAGCCAGGCCGGCAGCGGCTTCAGTTGCTGAATATCAGCGATTGGAGTTCTAAAAGCTTTCTCCTGCTTCCCACAGGAGGAAAGGCTAGCAACTGCTAGCAGCAACTAAATAGGTGACTAGCTTAAGATGCAAAGGTTTTACTTTTTGCGCCAGCTATAAACCAAACTTCCGATTCTCAAAAACGTTGTTCTCAAGTCTCTACAGGAGGAAATCCTAATGTCTCACTTTAGCACCCTGCGTACCAAGATCACCGAAGCTGAAATCCTGAAGCAGTCCCTCCGCGATCTGGGTATCTCGGTTAAGAACGAAGCAGACGTCCGTGGCTATAATGGCCAGCGTGTTCGGGCTGACATCGTTGCCGTTCTGGAAGGCGAATATGATTTAGGTTGGTCTCGCAATGCTGATGGCACTTTTGACCTCATTGCTGACCTCTGGGGTGTTGCTAAGAAGCACAACCAAACCGAACTGATCAACTCGATCAACCAGAAGTACGCTGTAAACAAGACTCTGGCTGAAGTTAAGCGCCCAGGTCTGCAAAACGCAAACGTGAAGTTGGTTCTGCAAAAGTAGTTCCTCTGAGCGTTCCCAGACTAACGGGTTAGCCGAGGTGGTTAACCCGTTTTTTGTTGTTTAGGCGATCGCTCAACTGATTTCGCTGCCCTGATTGATGAAGAGCGATCGCCTGAACACTTTCCACTCTGTAAAGATAATGATAACTTTCTTTATAATTTTGGGTACTGTTGAGATAAAGCAGCCTTTTACCAGGCGTTATTTACTGTTTTCTGAAAATGTTTACTTGAAAAGGCTTTACAGTGCAATTACCCCTCTTGCTAATTTGTGTTCAGTCGCACCACTTACTTAGAGGTTTCGTCCAGCGTCTCACTGGGGTTTTTACCTGGTTGACTTCTTTCCCAAGCAGCCCAGGTCACTTTCTATTTGTCTTCTCAATATAAAACCACGTAAATGTTTGGCAGTGAGTTGGGCGATTTATGACTCCCATTTTGGATCAAGACGAGCAGCAGATGCGCGATGCCATCTTTGGTTGCCGTACCATTATTGAGCAAATGAAAGGTAGTTTTGAAATTGCTCAAAAAGGGCCAGGGGATTACGTAACCAGTGTTGATGCCGCGCTCGATCGCCGTTTGACAGAGGTGATTCAATCACTGTTTCCGGCAGATGGCTTAATTACGGAAGAAAATCCTGGCTCGCGCCTACAGTTCACAGAGTCTTTTAAGCGGCTCTGGTGTGTTGACCCGTTGGATGGCACCGAAGACTTCATTGCAGGCAATACAGAGTATGCCGTGATGGTTGGGTTACTTGAAAATTATCAACCGATCGCGGGTTGGATTTATGCGCCTGAAACCGATCGGTTTTGTTGGGGTGGCAAAGGCTGGGGGTTGTATGAAGCAAGTGCTGGATCCACGCCTAAATCGCTTGAAATTGTGGCGCTGCCGCTCACTTCAACTTTTTGCCCAATTTTGATTGGCAAACGCGACAAAACAAAGTTTGGCGAAACGATTTTGCAACAGATTCCAGGAGCGACGTTTCACTCACATGGCAGTTTTGGCTTAAAAGTGCTGGAGGTGATTCAAGGGAAAGCGGGAATGTATGTTTATCTCAATCGCCGCGTCAAGCTGTGGGATACATGTGGCCCGATTGCATTGGCGATCGCGGCGGGGTTGACCTGCTGTGATTTAGATGGGGAGCCGATTCAATTTAACCCAGCGGCACTTGACCAAGAAACGCTGACGCACCATCAACCAATGCTAATTGGTTGGGCAAACTATGTTGAGGAGCTACGCCCCCGGCTCAAAGCAGCGATCGCGCTGTAGCTTTTTCATGGCTCTCTCCAGCAATCCTGACCGTTGGCTCTTCCTTTACCAGATCTGCACTCATGCTCAAGATTCTCAACATTTCCTATACATCTAAAGCAAATGTGCTGCGAATTTAATGAAAAGATTGCTAGGATTTCTGGCATATTCGATAGCAGATTGGATTGCTCTCCCATCCGATAAAATTTGCCTCCACCTAACCTAATTCACTGACTACCTTTTATTCGCCCTGCTTTTTTCATGCAAACAGAAGCCTTTAGTGAGCTATTTCCGCTGTTGAGTTCTGCGAATGCCGAAACCCTTGATTGGTTGCTTTCTGTCGCAGTCGAACACGAGTACCCAGCCAACCGCGCGGTCTTAATGGAAGACGCCTGGGGAAATGCGGTCTATTTCATCGTGTCAGGTTGGGTGAAAGTGCGGCGACTGTCATCTGGCGAAGAAGTTGTGACTTTAGCCATTTTGGGGAAAGGCGACTTTTTTGGCGAAATGGCCATTTTAGATGAATCGCCCCGCTCCACCGATGTGATTGCACTTTCGCCTGTAAAGTTGATCAGCATTTCGGCGCAGCGCTTTATCCAAACGCTGTTTAAAGACCCCCAGTTGCACCATCGGATGCTGCAACTCATGGTTCGCCGCTTGCGTCAGACGAATCTTCGGTTTCAGTTGCGGCATCAACCCCCAGCTGTAAAACTTGCAAACACCCTGGTTACACTCGGCGAAACCTATGGGCACGAAAGCTCGAACGGCACCGAGATTTACAATATTCCCTTCAAAGATCTAGCGGATGTCAGCGACATTGGGGTGGAAGAGACGACTAAAATCATGGAAAAGCTAGACAGCAAAGGCTGGATCAAGATTGAACCTAGCAACAACCTGATCCATCTCGTGAATATGAAGCAATTGGCCAACCTTGCGAGCAAAACTCAGTAGCACTTAATAGATCTATGAATCAAGAAGACTTCACGAGTGATCGAGACGCTATAACCGATTACCGCAGCGATCGCCCCCAGGCCCCATCAGCGACGGCTACTCAACCACAAACTGAAGTTACCTTGGCCTATCAGGTGGCGATGCCAACGCCTGCCAACCATCTCTTTGAAGTGACGCTCTGTGTGTCGGGTTGGCAACAGGCAGTGTTAGACCTCAAAATGCCCGTCTGGACTCCTGGGTCGTACCTGGTGCGGGAATATGCGCGGCATGTGCAAGATTTCACAGCAACGGCAGAGGGGCAAGCGTCCCCGCGATCGTGGCGTAAGCTGAGCAAAAATCATTGGCAAATTGATACGGCGGGTTGCCGAACGATTACGGTGCGGTATCGGGTCTATGCCAACGAGTTAACCGTGAGAACAAATCACCTCGATCAAACCCACGGTTACTTTAATGGAGCCGCTTTGTTTTTCTACGTGGCGGGTTATCAACGGCAGCCCTATCAGATTGCGATCGCCCCACCCGCAAACTGGCATGTTTCCACCGCTTTAGCCGCTTTAGCAGATGCAACCAACACCTTTGTTGCAGAAAATTTTGACATTTTGGTCGATAGTCCGTTTGAAATCGGCAATCATTTCATTTACGACTTTGAAGCGGCTGGAAAACCTCACCAACTCGCCATTTGGGGCACAGGGAACGTCAACCCCAGCTCAATTGTGGCGGATATGCAAAAAATCATTCAAGTCGAGTCTGACTTATTTGGCGGGTTGCCCTACGATCGCTACCTCTTTTTGCTGCATCTCGCAACCAACGGCTACGGTGGGTTAGAGCATCGCAACAGTTGTTCTTTGATTTACCATCGGTTTGGGTTCCGCGTGCGGGATAAGTACGAGCGGTTTATGCAACTCGTAGCCCACGAATTTTTCCATTTGTGGAACATTAAGCGGCTGCGACCCGATGCGTTAGAAACGTTTGACTACGAGCAAGAAAATTACACGCCATCGCTCTGGTTTAGTGAAGGTACAACGAGCTACTACGACTTACTGATTCCTCTTCGCGCCGGGATTTACCCGGTTGGGAGTTACTTGAATTCCTTAAGCCGAGAGTTATCACGGTATTTGACGACACCTGGGCGCAAGGTGCAACCGTTAAGTGAGTCGAGTTTTGACGCCTGGATCAAGCTCTATCGGCAAGATGCAAACAGTCCAAACAACCAGATCTCCTACTACTTAAAGGGGGAGATGGTGACGCTGATGCTCGATTTGCTGATTCGCGATCGCCATGCCAACCAGCGATCGTTTGATGACGTGCTACGGCTACTCTGGGAGGAATATGGCAAACCCGAAATTGGGTTTACCCCAGCTCAACTCGAAAAAGCAATTGAATCAGTGGCAGGTATTGATTTAAGCGACTTCTTTGAGCGCTACCTGCACAGCACAGAAGAGTTGCCGCTGAACGAGTACCTGCTCCGGTTTGGGTTGCAACTTCAGCCAGAGGGGAGTGACCTACCATTTACGGGGATGACGCTCAAAGTTGAGCATGGCCGCCATCTGGTGAAGTTTGTCGAAATCGATTCTCCGGCTCAGCAAGCGGGCATTGATGCTAGCGATGAGATTATCGCGATTAACGGGTGGCGAGCAACACCAGAGCAATGGGGCGATCGCCTGCGCGAAGTCCAGCCAGGTGACGTGATTCAGGTGAGCTACTTCCACCAAGATGAGTTGCGGCAAAGTCCGCTGTTGTTAGGTGAGCCAAGACCTGCACACTATCATATTGTTCCGGTGGCAGAACCGACGACCCAGCAAGCCGAGAACTTTTTGGGTTGGTTGGGGGTGCCGCTACACGAGTTGATCTAGCGACTCTTCTGCAAAGACTTCGGTTGGCGTGTCGGGTTCAGCGATCGGTTCTAGCTCGTTAATGGCGCGGTAAAACTGTTGCAAATAATTGAGGTCGCAGGCAAACATCTCTTCGATGAGGGTGGGGGTCACTTCGTCGATGCCTTCGAGTTGGGTGATAACGCGGGAAAGAATGATCACAGTTGCGTAGGCTGGATTTGTCTTGACGCGGGGATCCCGCATGGGAACGATTTCGTCCATTGTGCGGGAAAGGCGCATGACGCCATTGCGATGGAGGATGCCATCAGCGTCGAGGTAGCCTTTGGGTAGGGTGAACTCAAATTCGGTTTGCAACATAGGTTCTATGGTTCTATCAAGCTCGGTTCATCAATCAGCAATTCCGGGTGCGTCGGGGCAGGTTTTGCTTTTACAATCCACTCCTGGCTGAGGTTTGTCTGCTGAACCCGCCTGTACAAATAAAAGGCTTTAAACCAGACTCTAGTGACTTGGCTGAAATAATATCAGTTAAATCGGTATGAGACGGGGCGATCGCGCAGTTTTTGGGGGCGGCGGAGCCGCAAGACCGGGGGACTTCCCCCCTGCCAAAGCATTTTCGCTGGCACAGCGTCAGTGAAAAATACTTTGTTCCCCAGCTCGTAGGGGCCTCACCCCCCTACCACCCCCGCAAGGTCGCACGGGTGAGAGTTGAATGATTGAGTTTAGCGACTTTAAGGGCAGTGAGTTCGGTACTTGGAAAATGAGTTTCATTTGAAGAGGTGTTGCTGAGTGTAGATATGATTTTTGGGTAAGCATCTGTGCGCTAGGAGAGTTTTGCAAAACGCCCTTACAAAATTCATATACCTGCTCAACAACGCCCGTTGGTTGAAGGGTTGAGTGCTATTGCGATCGCACAAACTCTTCGCAGGCAAGTTCCATCTCTTCGATTTCAATATCGTTTCCGGCGGAGTTGACATCAGCCAGGGTGTAGCTGGTTGGAAAGGCACCAAAAAACTCAAACCGAGCTTGCATGTTGCCATCCTGGTCATAGATGCTGAGGGAACCGTTGCGACGTTGCTCGGCCCATTTGCCCTGTTGCACAGCTTTAAACCAATTCCATACAGTCATGGATTGGGTCATGCCCCGTTTCAGCACGATATTGTTGACTTTTACATTGCCTGGCACCTTGGTGCGAACGACATTGCCGTGCTTGGCTTGGCCCCATTTTTGGGCAGTGACTTCGCAAACTTCGACGACTTCTTGAGTCGTTTTAAAGCCGCGACACTCCATAAAGTAAGCATCAGCGGGTCGATCGCCACCATCGAGCTTTAGCTCTAGGTAAAAGCGACAGTTGGTTAATACTTCGGGCAGGCTACCAGGAGTTGCCATAATCGCACCTGAACTTGCAGGACAAAGAATAAATCGGCAAAAAATAGAGGGCGTGGCAAAGCGACACCCTCTATCTGCGTTACATCACGCGTTTAATGCCTTCATGAATCAGAGTGATCGTTTCGTTGGCAACATCCGTGCCGCCTGCTTCTAACTTCGGCCCTTCATATTTCGTCGGGTAGGCGTTGATCAGTTCCCAGCGGGCTTTCATTTCGCCAGCCTGATCCAACACGCTGATTGAAGCTTCCTTACGGTTTTGGCTAGACCAGGAGTTTTTACCTCCCTCGTTTTTATTGCAGTTTTGAAACCAGTCGTAGAGCGCGCGATCTGTCGTGGCAACAATCTTGACTGTAACGGGGGTGAACTTGACCCGAGTTGGAGCGGCTTGTCGCAGGTTGATTGCGCCTTTACCTGAACCCAACACTTTGTCGCCTCCAGCCGCCGGGGACTCAGCACTTAACCCCGACACTTCTAAAATCATCTTCTCCGTAACACCGGGAGAAGCTTCAAAGTAAAATCGACAACTGACGAGGACTTCTTCTTGTGGCATGACTCATTACCTGTGAATCGATGTGATTAAAAGGTGGCAGGGTTCAGATCAACCTTTGTGATTCTGTTTTCAGCGATCGCCCCTACCCTCCCGGAAATAAATGGACTGGAATTTACGAATTGAAATGAAGTAGCAGAGCGCCTTCGTAGGGTTAAAGTCCACTTTGTTAGGAACTCTGCTGAATCAACTCACCCTATTCCTCTTCGTCTTGGCTATTCCACTGGCTGATGCGGAAGACGACAAACTCGGCGGGGCGTACCGGACAAATGCCGACCTCGACATACAACCGACCCAAAATCATGGTGTCGGGAGTGTTGATATCACCGTCGCACTTCACGTAAAACGCTTCTTCGGGAGTGCCACCAAACAACGCGCCTTCACGCCACAGCCGCTCTAAGAAGTTGCTGACTGTACGGCGAACCCGCGCCCAGAGGTCTTCGTCGTTGGGTTCAAACACAACCCACTGCGTCCCCAATTCAATCGACTTCTCGATATAGCTAATCAGACGCCGCACGTTGATGTAACGCCATTCCGTCTTATCTGGCTCAACCAGAGTACGCGCGCCCCAAATCTTGATCCCACGGTTGGGGAAGGTGCGGATGCAGTTGATCCCCATTGGGTTGAGCAGCTCTTGCTCGCGGAAATTGGTGTCGTAGGCCAGCCCAATTACCCCACGCGGCGTTTCATTCGCAGGTGCTTTGTAAACCCCACGGGTTTCATCGGTGCGCGACCAAACGCCCATCACATGCCCACACGGGGGAATCATAATTGGGCGACCCGCATTGCGTGGGTTGGGCACTTTAATCCAGGGGTAATAGAGGGCTGCATACATCGATCGCCGATTGAACTCGTTTTGGAGCCAGTTGGCAACGTGCTGAGGCTTGAGCCGATCGGGGGGTGTATCAAGCACCACCATCCGGTTTGCCGGGTTTGGTGTGGCGTTTTCGCAGAGGCTCACCATCAATTCCATAATGCCGTGGACTTGATCGAGGTTCATTAAGCCCGCTTCATAGACCCGCATCAAATCAGGGCACGCCATGATCGTGACTTCGTCGATCTCGCACAAACCCTGGATCCCGGTGCGATCGTCCCGGACGCCTTGAATATCACGGGAGAAGCGATCCGGGGAAGCTGGGAGAATCGGTGGATTCACCTCATAGTTACCGTTTGCCGGACGTCGAGCCAAGGGCTGCCCCGTTTGTGAAATATCAACAGCGGCAATATATTCAGATGAAGCAAGTGCTTCAACAGCATAGACCCCAACTCCCGCTTCCACATCGGGATTCATGGTCAGGTGGTCATAACGCTCCAGTTCTTCACCATTGCGAGTCACAATCACACTGAAGAATTCACCTGTGTCGATCGGTGGCTCTGCCTCTGGATCAGCAGGCGGAGTAGGTGAGCTGCCATCAACCCGCACCTCAACGCGCCCGTTTTCATGCTCCTCTGGTTTCAGCGAGAAGCCCAAAGCAGGACGGTTACTGCGAGTCGCTAGCTTCAAGCCACTTTCGGGTAGGGCTGGAGCCTTAGTGCCAGGTAACTGAGTCCCAATGCTCATGACCCAGCAGCGACCACCGCCATTTAAGAACCAGCCATTGACCGCAAAAGGCAGATAAGCATTGAAATCAGTAAAACCATCCGAACCTTGCTTTGAGAAATATTGCAAATATTGGTTCCAACTCGTGACCAGCATCGGTTTATAAAGTTCTGCACCACCCCGCACATCTTCGGTAAAGCCGATAAAACCAGCAACGTTGGTCTGAACACCTTCAATCGGGCGACTTCCCCGATCAATCTCTTCGATGTAGATACCTGGAGCAAAATAATCGAGTCTAGGCATAGGTCGCTTCCTAGGTTACAAGCGGTGAGTAAGGCGATCGCGGAGCTGTTTTTCTCAGTGCCGCTCAGGCAGGGCAGCAATGACACCACCATGCGTCATCAGCCTCGCGATCGCTTCGTTTAAGTTGGCTCCAGGTTAAGCGGGGCAAGCATCCAGCGAGAATTAGACTTTGGTCGAAATGTAAAACACTCCCCCTTGACTCGCTACCCCACCTGACTCCCTCGACCCTCTACGCCTCTTCACTTTTTTCCACATCTCGTTACGTACGTTAAGCTTACTTGCAATGTTTCTTAGGCTTCGCAGCAAGAGCTTAAAGCTTTTGGGAGATGCCAGAGCTTTTAACAATTCCTAGCTAGTATTGGCTGTAAAGGGCGATAGTCTTTGTCGAAAGAAGCGTCTTATATGCGACTTAAACGGCACAGGCTTTTGCAGATAATGATGCAATCTTCTTGCAACCGCTTTGGAGTAAAGAATGGCTAAAAATCTGCTTGAGCAGCTACGCGAAATGACGGTTGTAGTTGCAGATACAGGCGATATTCAAGCGATCGCGAAGTACACCCCGCGTGACGCAACGACAAACCCCTCCCTGATTACAGCAGCGGCTCAAATGCCGGAATATCAGGAGATTGTCGATGAAACTCTGAGACAGGCAAAGCTAGACGCGGGTTCTGGTGCAGCCGATGAGCAGATTTTATCAACAGCGTTTGATCGGCTTGCGGTTTCTTTTGGCAAACGCATTCTAGAAATCGTGCCTGGGCGTGTTTCGACCGAGGTTGATGCACGACTGTCTTACGATACGGAAGCCACCGTTCAAAAAGCACGTTTCCTTATTTCTGAATACGAGAAGGCTGGAGTCACGCGAGAACATGTGCTGATCAAAATCGCCTCAACCTGGGAGGGCATTAAAGCTGCAGAAATTCTTGAAAAAGAAGAAATTCATTGCAATCTCACCCTCCTCTTTGGGCTACACCAGGCGATCGCCTGCGCAGATGCCAAAGCCACGTTGATCTCGCCGTTTGTAGGCCGCATTTTAGACTGGTACAAAGCTGAAACCGGCAAGGATTATGCCCCCCACGAAGACCCTGGCGTACTCTCGGTGACGCACATCTACAACTACTACAAAAAGTTTGGCTACACCACCGAAGTTATGGGTGCAAGCTTCCGCAATATTGGCGAAATCACAGAATTAGCTGGATGTGATTTGTTAACCATCTCGCCCAGTTTATTGGGTGAGTTAAAAGCAACTGAAGGAGAACTACCACGTAAACTTGACCCCGACAAGGCCGCCTCAATGGAGATTGAACGGCTCACCATTGACAAAGAAACGTTTGACAAAATGCATGCGGCTGACCCAATGGCTTCTCAAAAGCTAGATGAAGGCATTACTGGCTTTACCAAAGCACTGGTTGCCCTTGAGAAATTGTTATCTAAGCGACTACTCGCTTTAGATGGGGAGGCCACGATTAACCATGCGGCTGAAGATATTTTTCAGACCTATGACCTGGATGGCGATGGCTTCATCACGCGCGAAGAGTGGATGGGTTCGGATGCAGTGTTTGACGCCCTAGATGCAAACAAAGACGGCAAAATTACAGCCGATGAATTAGGCGCGGGGTTAGGTGCTGCTTTTCATCTCGCTGAAGTGGGTTAACGTCTGATTTCTTTTGAGGATAAAAATTATGCAAACACTCGAAGACCAAATCCCACCAGGGTGTCCAACTGTAAGGGTTGAAGATGACCGCACAGGCTTAAGTATTGAGACACTGAAGCGGGCTTTTTTAGATAACTTGTTCTACATTCAGGGCAAGTTTCCAGGCATTGCGACCAAAAATGACTACTACATGGCGTTAGCCTACACCGTGCGCGATCGCCTGCTGCAACGCTGGTTAAGCACCGCTCACACCTATGCTCAGCAAAAAGCTCGCACCGCTTGTTATCTCTCAGCCGAGTTTTTGATGGGGCCGCATCTGGGCAACAACTTGATCAACTTGGGCATCTTTGACCAGGTGAAGCAAGCCGTTGAAGAACTAGGTTTAAATCTTGACGAATTAATGGATCAAGAAGAAGAACCCGGTTTAGGGAATGGCGGTTTGGGACGCTTAGCCGCGTGCTATTTGGACTCAATGGCCTCCCTCGAAATTCCGGCGATCGGCTATGGCATTCGCTACGAATTTGGCATCTTTGATCAAGATATTCGCGATGGCTGGCAAGTCGAAGTCACTGATAAATGGCTGCGCTTTGGCAACCCCTGGGAGATCATTCGCCCAGAGTGGTCTGTTGAAGTGAAACTCGGCGGTCATACCGAAAACTATGTCGATACGAATGGGCGCTACCGCGTGCGATGGATACCTCGCCAAATTGTGAAGGGCATCCCCTACGACACGCCAATTTTGGGTTATAAGGTCAACACTTGCAACACCCTCCGTCTATGGGCAGCTGAAGCACCGGAATCATTTGATTTTGAAGCTTTCAACGCAGGGGATTATGTGGGCGCTGTTCAAGAAAAAATGATGTCTGAGAACTTATCAAAGGTTCTCTATCCCAACGACAACATTTCGCAGGGCAAACGTCTTCGTTTAGCACAACAAATCTTCTTCGTATCATGTTCTCTGCAAGACATGATTCATATCATGAAGCGTCAAGATTTGCCCCTTGAACAGTTCCCTGAAAAGTTTGTGGTGCAGTTAAATGACACGCACCCCTCGATCGCCGTTGCCGAGCTGATGCGCTTGCTGCTCGACGAGCATGACATGGAGTGGGATAAAGCGTGGGGCATTGTCACGCGAACCTTTGCTTACACCAACCACACCTTACTGCCAGAAGCCTTAGAGCGCTGGCCGTTGCCACTATTTGCAGATCTACTGCCGCGTCACCTGGAAATCATTTTTGAAATCAATAAACGATTTTTAGATGATGTGCGAATTCGCTATCCCGATGATATGGAGCGTGTTGGTCGCATGTCGATCATCGATGAAAGTGGGGAACGCTATGTCAGGATGGCAAACCTCGCCTGTGTTGGCAGTTTTGCCATTAATGGTGTTGCCGCTCTCCACAGCGAGTTGTTGAAAAAAGATGTGCTGAAAGACTTTTATGAGTTTTACCCAGCTAAATTCAGCAATAAAACCAATGGTGTCACGCCCCGACGGTTCATGGTGTTGAGTAACCCCCGGTTGACTAATTTGGTAACAGCTAAGCTAGGTGACAATTGGATCAAAAATCTCCATGATATTCGTGGGATCGAGCAATATATCGATGATCCCGGCTTCAGGCACGAGTTTCGTCAGATCAAACTGGCACTCAAACAAGACCTGGCCGATCGCATTAAACGAGATTATGACTTAACAGTTAATCCACTTTCGTTGTTTGACATTCAGTCAAAACGAATTCACGAATATAAACGCCAACACCTGAATGCGCTTCACATTGTGACGCTTTACAACCGCATCAAAGCAAACCCCAACATTGAAATTACACCCCGCACTTTCTTGTTTGGTGGTAAGGCTGCTCCCGGTTACTACATTGCGAAGTTGATTATCAAATTAATTAACTCAATTGGTGATGTGGTGAACCGTGATCCCGATGTGCGCGATCGCCTCAAAGTCTTGTTCTTAAAAGACTACAATGTGAAGTTTGCTCAGCGTGTGTATCCGGCGGCTGACCTATCTGAGCAGATTTCTACGGCGGGTAAGGAGGCTTCGGGTACGGGCAACATGAAGTTTGCCATGAACGGCGCTTTGACAATCGGCACACTCGATGGAGCTAACATCGAAATTCGTGAAGAGGTTGGGGCCGAAAACTTCTTCTTATTTGGTCTGACCACTGAAGAGGTCTATGCCAAAAAGGCAGCCGGGTATAATCCACGGGAATACTACGAACACGATGATGAGTTGCGGTTAGCAATCGATCGCATTTCTTCTGGCTTTTTCTCTCATGGTGATCCCGAGTTATTCAAGCCGTTGATCAATGACTTGCTCGGCCATGACCAGTACATGTTGATGGCTGACTATCGGTCTTATATCGACTGCCAGGATCGAGCCGACCATGCCTTCCGTGACCAAGAGAATTGGACTCGTATGTCCATTCTCAACGTGGCGCGGATGGGTAAGTTCTCTAGCGATCGCTCAATTAGCGATTACAGTAACGATTTTTGGCAGACAAAATCTATCCCCGTAGAAATTGGAGATTACCTCCAAATTCCCAATTTGCTTCAGTCGAACAATCCCCTAGCTTCTCGTTAAGCTGATATTGATGTGAAGAACCCCATCTCGACTCTTGCGTTTGATGGGGTTTCTTCAAGATTCTTACCGACCCCTTGACGCTCACAATTTGTCTTCGTAGTCTGAATGTGTCTTACACGACAAGCTTAGAACTCAGAACTCTATCTCGCACGATTCGGATCAAACATGAATACCAGCAAAGACCCTAAGTTTTTAGTTGACCACCAGTCCGTTGCTTCGTTAATTAACCAACTCCACGAGTATTTCAAAGATTCTCATGCTCACTACGAAGTTGAGCGGAGCCAGTTGATGAGTAAGCTCGATACCGTCGATCAAGAACGTGAACTAGAGCTGCATCGCGAGTTGCGTAAAGTTGAAGCAGAGATTTCTTTATTTAGCGTGTTGAGCGATGCCCTGTCGATCGCCGATCGCATCTTACACACGCGTTCTGTGATGAACGAGTTAGGTCTTGATAACCCCCTCTACCGGATGCACTGTGAGGCGATTCCTGATGGAGACAACAAAGTTTCGATTCACTGTGAAACGCTGCCAATGGACAGTGCAGAAGTCACTAGCCGCAATTAACCTGATCAAACCCCATGGGAGTCAAAATCTATTTCTTACGCCACGGGGAAACGATCTACAGCCGGACCAATAGTTATTGCGGTGACACGGATGCAGAGCTAACACCAGAGGGTGAGCAAATGGCCGTTGCGTTTGCCGAAGCCTATCACCCTCTGCCCTGGTTAGCCGTCTATGCCAGCCCTATGCGCCGCACGATCGCAACGGCTCAGCCCTTATGTAATGCAATTCAAATGGAAATGCAATTGCGTCAGGGCTTAAAAGAAATTGCTTATGGTGACTGGGAAACCAAAAACGCCCAGATTGTTAAGCAAACGTACCCTGACGAGTATACCCGCTGGGTAGCAGAACCCGCGTGGCATGCGCCCCCTGGCGGCGAAACGTCTCTGCAAATTGCCAATCGCGCCTTACCAGTGATTGCTGAAATTGAGGCAACCTACTCTGAAGGGAATGTGCTGGTTGTTTCGCATAAAGCAACGATACGGATCATTTTGTGTAGCTTACTGGGCATCGATTTGGGGCGCTATCGCGATCGCCTGGATGTCCCCGCTGGCTCGCTCAGTGTTGTTGCGTTTGAGAAATATGGGCCGCGCCTAGAACGGTTGGGCGATCGCTCGTATATGCCAGCCCATCTACATCATCTTCCGGGCAGTTAATTGGCTCACCACGCAATGTACGATACTTCATCCCTACTTTTTACTTGCTAAGCTAAAAAAACAAATCCCAACGCTTTCCTCCTGCGTCGTTTGGGAATAATAGGCTTAACGATAATCAGAAGCTTAGTAGAAACTGAGTTTAGCAAAAGTGCCAGACTGATTACCTTCCATCTTAAAAAAGGGATGCAGATGTCACAAAATCTCTACATTGCAGCAATTGAACCTGGCAGCGGCAAATCTCTCGTAATGCTGGGTTTGATGGAGCTACTCTCAAAACGCATTCATCGGGTTGGCTTTTTTCGCCCTGTGATTCATGCCAGTAACCGCTCCAATCAAGATATTGAGTTAGTTCGCGATCGCTACAGTTTGAACTATCCCCACGAGTATTTTTTTGCGCTCACCCATGCCGAAGCTCGTCGTCTGATCGCAAATGGCGAAACCGATGAGTTGCTCAAACGCATTATTGAGAAGTATCGGGTGATTGAACGTGAATGTGATTTTGTCTTGTGCGAAGGCACTGACTCACTCGACATTGACTCCGCCTTTGTGGATAACTTTAATGCTGAGGTGGCGAATCATCTAGCTGCCCCTTTATTACTGGTTGCAAATGGGCAGGGACGCACCACCGAAGAGGTGATTAGCGCAGTTAGAACCGAACGGGATGCGTTCTTAGAGGCAGGTTGCACGATCGCAGCGACCGTGGTTAACCGCGTCTCACCTGATTGTGTTGGGGACACGGTTCAGCAGCTCAACACAATTTTGGATGGAACAGATCCCGTGTTTGTGTTGCCCGAAGACCCTGTGTTGGCAAAGCCTACGATCGCAGAAGTGGCGGATGCTGTGAATGCTCAATTTATTCATGGCGATCGCGAACACCTCAACCGCGAGGTGTTGGTTACGAAAGTGGCGGCTATGCAGATTCCCAATTTTTTGAGTCGGATGCAAGAAGGCAGTTTGATTTTAGTGCCGAGCGATCGCGCCGACATCATCCTTACCTGCATGGCGGCTACCTTTTCTGACAACTGCCCCAACATTGCTGGTTTAATTCTCACGGGCGGTCTAGAGCTTGCATCAGCTGTCCAAAATCTGTTGAAGGGGTCTCGCTGGAATATTCCCATCTTTAGTGTCAGCAGCGACACGTTTGAAACGGTTACAGCAGTTAACCGGGTGAGATCGCAACTGACCTATGACAATCACCGCAAAATTGCAGCGGCGCTGGGTTTATTTGAAACGTATGTGGATAGCAACCAAATGGCGGAGTGCATCTCGGTTTCGCGCTCTGATCGGGTCACACCCTTGATGTTTGAGTATGACTTGATTGAACGCGCCAAAACCCAGCGGCAACATATCGTGTTGCCTGAAGGCAGCGAGGAGCGCATTCTTCAAGCTGCAGAAATTCTATTGAGACGCGGTGTAGTTGATCTGACGCTGCTGGGGAATGAGGCGCAAATTCGCGAAAAAATTGCCACGCTCGGCTTAAGTCTCGATGCCGCTCGCATTGTCGATCCATTTCAGTCTGAGTGGTATGACGACTTTGCTCAAACCTACTTTGAGTTACGGCAGCACAAGGGCATCACGCTGGATTATGCACGCGATGTGATGCACGACATCAGCTACTTTGGCACGATGATGGTCTACCACGGCAAAGCCGATGGCATGGTGTCAGGCTCGGTCAACACAACAGCTCATACAATCCGTCCGGCGCTTGAGTTCATTCGCACGATGCCCGGTTGCTCAATTGTGTCGAGTGTTTTTCTCATGTGTTTAGAAGACCGCGTGTTAGTTTATGGCGACTGCGCGGTGAATCCAAACCCGAATGCACAACAGCTAGCCGACATTGCGATCAGCTCGGCCGAGACGGCCCAAACCTTTGGTATCGAACCGTTAATTGCGATGCTGTCTTACTCCACAGGCGAATCAGGCAAAGGCGAAGAGGTCGAAAAAGTGCGCGAGGCAACTCAAATTGTGCGACGGCAACGGCCTGACCTGCAAGTTGAAGGGCCAATTCAATACGATGCAGCCGTGGATGAAAATGTCGCTAAAACAAAGCTGCCTGATAGCAAAGTGGCAGGTCATGCAACGGTGTTCATCTTCCCAGATTTGAATACGGGCAACAACACTTACAAAGCGGTGCAGCGGTCGGCGAATGCGGTGGCGATCGGCCCGGTTTTGCAGGGGTTAAAGAAGCCTGTGAATGATCTGAGTCGCGGTTGTACTGTGACGGATATTGTGAATACCGTAGCCATTACAGCGATTCAAGCGCAGGCGATCGCGCAACAAGTCCCGGCTTTAGCGCTCGTGTAAAGCCATTCAGCCATGCGCTACACCCCTTCTAACCCCTGCTCCGTAACACGATAACGAATTGCACCTTTGGCCGTTTCAGGGTTCACCACCACGCCCTTTTGCGTCACCACGATCGCCCCGCTGTTAGCCAACTCGCAGCCAACTTCACGCACAAGCGGCATCAGCGCACGCCAATCGGTAGGATTCAGACTGCGAGCTACCTCAGAGGGACAGATGGTTTTCTGCAACCCCCGCGATCGCACTTTGGCTAAAATAACTTTGCGAATTACCTCCGGCCCGCAGGCTTCAGGCATCTTTGACCAATACCCCGTTTAAGAAGATGTCAGCCATCTCTTCAGCCATTTGCTGCATCTCAGCTGGGGAAGTATTTTCACCCATAATTGTGCCTTGACTGAAACCAGCGACAGTAAACATGCCCAAAAACACGCGAGCCACCGTACGCGGATTCATCGGGCGGTAAGTGCCTTGATCCATTGCGGTTTGAAAGAATGCTTCCGTCACATCCGTCATTTTGTTGATCACTTCGGTTTGGATGCGATCGCGTAACTCTGAATGAAACTGCGCTTCCATAAAACAGACCCGCAGCAAATCAGCATTCTGGTGCAGGTGCAGCATCCGTCGTCGCATCACTTGCGCCACTGCTTTATAGCTGCCCATTTCACTCAACTCGGTCAGCAAATCCGTCAGCAACTCTACCCAACCCTGACTGACTACTTCCACCAAAATGGCTTTCTTGTTGGTGAAATAGCGAAACAACGTGCCCTCTGCTACGCCTGCTGCCTCTGCCAGATCACGCGTAGTTGTGCCGTCATAGCCACGGCGCGAAAACAAACGTAATGCCGCTTTCAAAATTCGACTGCGCGTCTCTGTTTCGGCGGGAGGCGGTTGATACGAAGCGCGTAGCATAGACAAGCCTGCTCTCGAAACATACAAGTAGGCTTATTCTGCAATGATCTTTTGGGAAACGGTTGGGGCTGTAATGAATCTTACAAAGAGTCGTATCATAGGATTCTAAAACAAAGTTGTAGCGAGTTTGCTTTAGCATGTGATACAACGGTAGTAACGAATGCGAGCATTGTAAGACTTACAACGGCGCAGTTTTAAAGTAAGCCCTGAGGGCAGTTTTTATGCAAAACGACGCGACGACTTTGAAACCTATTCGCTCTCTCGACGATGCGCTTGATCGTTGCCAAACGTTAGGGATGCGCCTCAGTCGTCAACGTCGCTATATCTTAGAGCTGCTCTGGCAAGAAAAAGAGCATCTTTCTGCTCGCGAAATTTACGATCGCCTCAACCGTCAGGGCAAAGAGATTGGGCACACTTCGGTTTATCAAAATTTAGAAGCACTATCTGAGCAGGGCATTATTGAATGCATTGAGCGGTCTGATGGGCGGCTCTATGGCAATATCAGCGATGCCCATAGCCATGTTAATTGCATCGACACACAACAGATTTTAGATGTGCATGTGCAACTTCCAGAAGAGTTAGTTCGTCAAGTAGAAGCACAAACCGGGGTTCGCATCACCGAATATCACATTGATTTCTACGGTTATCGCAACAAATCCGATTCAGGCTCTACCGAAGCGTAAGTTAGAGTGTCATTAACTTACATTCTCTGATAGTTGCAAAATTTGCTGTCCGTTCTAAAATAACGGTACAGGAGTTCTTAAAGTCTTCAGGACTTAAGTAGATGAATTAGGTGCTGTCATTCTAGGCGATGACACAGCGCAGCCTGCGGCAAGCTTGGAGGCTTCAAAAAGCTTTGCTACACCATGCTTCGTATCCGTAGCCAACAGCACTCCTTTCATTGCATCAGTCTCAGTTTTGTACCAATGAGAGGTGTAGCTATTTGGCTAATACTCTCAGCTTTAGTCTTTCGCTAGGGTGTTGATTATCGACGTTGGCTTGAGACCTGACGGTACAAGCGTCAAAAATTTAAATTAACTCTACGGTTGCTTGGTGTGAGAGGCAAGAAAGCCGATGGAAAATAGTTCGGCGGGTACGCATGGAAATGACAATGGCGGCGATCAACACGCTTATCTCCCAGATGGCGAAGCGATCGCGTTTGAAGGTTTGCCCAATCAGGCAAATCTAGCTTCAGAGGCTGTCAATGGGGTTGAACCAGGTGACACGAGGGATGGCTTGCAGATTGCGGCTGATCTATCGTCGCCTCAACGACGCTTGCGAATTTCAGCGCTGCCCTTACCTCTGATCTTTTTGGGCATTCTGACAGGGGTGACGGGGGTGGGTGCGGGTGCATTCTGGCGCTTGTTGAGCCTGCCACCTCTGCCTACCTGCAAAACGATTGACGCTAACGTTGAAGAAAGCGATCGGCTTTACTGTGCTGAGCAAGCCATTCGTGCGGGTGAACCCGGTGCGTTGTTAGCCGGACTCCGCATGGTTAAGACCTGGCCTGCCGATAGCCCCCTTTTTACCCGTGCCCAGGGGTTAGCCGCCGAATGGTCAGATGCCCTGCTAACCGTTGCGCGAATCTCTGCTGAAAAAGACAAGTTAGAAGAAGCGATTACGCTCGCCAAAACGATTCCCGGCAACGTTCCGATTTATGACGAAGCGCGGCAAGCGATCGCCACCTGGGAAACACTGAAAAATCGAGCAAAAACGACTGAAGAGAAAGCAATCCAGGCACTTAAACGCCAACAATGGTATGCAGCGGAACGGCAAATCGCATTGTTAGCTGACATCGGTGGTGGCAAGAATGTCCAGCGATCGCTGCAACTCAAACAACGCCTCAAAAATGAGCGCTTAGCGTATCTCAAGCTGCAACCCGTTCGACATTTCATTAAGGTGGGTCGCTTTGCCGATATGGAAGCTGTTAACCGCATGGTGCAACGGGCGCAGCAAATTCCGCCTGACAGTTATGTGCGTGCCCTGGCAAACCGGGAAGTTGATCGGATTGTGGCTGGCGTTAACAAAATTGTGAGTCAGCGGCTCGCTAATCAAGACTTTGCGGGCGCTGTCGCGATCGCGGCAGCCTTTCCTAAGACGGTGACAGCGCCAACCCTGGTGCGCGATATTCTGGCTTATCAGCAAGCTGAACCTTTACGTCAGGCGACTTTAACCAATCAGTCGATTTCACAACGTCTGTTTCAACTTTGGGCGGTGCTGCCTCAACTGCAACGAATTCAGTCCAATAGTTTGGTGTACCCCAAAGCAAAGCAGTTGCTGCCGACTCTGCAAAGTCAAATGCAAGACCTGACTCGCTTGCATGCTGCTACGGCAGTGGCTAGCAAAAAAGAAGCTGCGAGTTATCAACAAGCGATTCAACTGGCGGCGGCTGTACAACCCAATCGTCCCTATCGTTTGGTGGCCCAGTCGTTGATTGCGCGTTGGCAAAAAGACTTGCAGTATGCCCAAGACCGCCCGATTTTGCAGCAAGCAGAGGCGCGGGCAGCCAGCACAACCGTAGAAGGGTTACAAGAGGGCATCCAAATTGCCCGTAAGATTGCTCCCAACCGCGTCTTGAGGGCTGATGCAGAAGCCGCGATCGCCCGCTGGACTCGACTGATCCAAATCCAGGAAGATCGCCCCATTCTGCAACAAGCCCAAGCTCTGGCGCAACAGGGTAATTTGCAGCCAGCGATTCAACTCGCCAGCAAGATTGGCCCCAATCGGGCCCTTTCGCCCCAGGCGAAAACCGTGATTCAACGCTGGACGGGCTTAATTCAAATGGCAGAAGATCGCCCAGTTTTGACACGGGCACGCACCCTCGCCGCGCGTGGTTCGCTAGGCGGCGCGATCAATGTTGCCAGCCAAATTGCACCCGGACGCGCCCTCTATAGTGAAGCACGCTCTGCGATCGCGCAGTGGGCAGGGCAAATTGAGGCCATTCGGCAGGCAGAGCGGCAACGCCAGTTGGAGTTAGCACAACGGGCCGAAGCCGCCCGCCGAGCAGCCATGCGTCCTGCCGCAGTCGTTAGCGATCGGGCTGAATCAACTACGGCTGAGCCACAATCGACACGTAGACGGTCAGCGGTTGAGGCTCCGACTGAAGGGCAGCCCATTCGATCTCGTCGCCGCACTGTGGTTGAACCGCCAGCCCCCAAGCCAGCACCTGCGCCACCGCCCGCACCCGCACCCGCACCGACTCAAGAGGCTCCGGCTGAGTTACCCCCGGCTGAACCCACACCTGCAGCGCCAGCCCCTGTTGTCGTGCCAACTGTGCCAGAGTTGCCCCCTCCTTAAATTGCGGCAATTACAGCCATAGCACCGGACGAAGGCTGACCGGGGCGAACCCTACACTCCCAACAAGCTGGACAAACCATGACCCGACCGACTCCTAAATTTCACGTAGGTTGATTGGAGTCAGCCGGGTCAATTGTCGTTTAGAAATGGTGTCTTCGCTAGCAGGCGATCGCTCTATCCAACTAAGCGGCAGCGACTGTTTTACCCACCGTAGAAACTAGCAGCACATCCACTTGTTCATCCTTAGGTTGGTGCAACTGCACTTCAACATTAGGACCAAAGAAGTTGGTCATCTTTTCTTGTTTTTGCTGCCAGATCTCAAAAGGAATCATCGGCGAGTCAAACTCAAGCACCAGCGTGTAAGCTCCATCAGTTGAGATTTCACGAATGCCTTTTAATAGAGGCCGCTCTTCATCGGTTGGGCTTAAACCCAAATGCGATAAGGTGGAGTCAAGATGCGCCTCTTGACCATAACGATAACGAGTGACATCTTTGCGAATCTGGTTTTGTGTAGCCGTTGCTTGGCGATCGCGCAGAGCCACTAACGCTTCCGTGGGTTGTTCGGTATAAGGCGTAGGTTTTAGTTCAGCGGCTTTTAGCGCAAAACCACCCAGCAATAGCGGGATACCATAGAAAAAGCCAGCTAGATTGAGGGTTGCGTTACCACTAAAATAGGCAGCAAAGCCGATGATAGTAATCACGCCCCCAACAGTCATACCCAAGCTTCCTAACGAAATCTGCCGTAACATAAAAGAAGAACCTGCTCACTGCGAAAGTGCGATCAGTTCTATTATCTCGTTGTCAGCCCTAAATTTTGCTCCTATCAAAGGTCAGCCTTAAATTTTGTTACTTATTTAATTTAATCTGGGAACAATTTATTCTACTGCTGCTGGGCAGTCTACCTGATTTAACGTCAAAGGGGTGGGGGTTACATCCCCAGCTAGGGTTCCACCCCTGTACCTTCCAGTCGTAACCCATTAGGCTAAGGCTATAACCGTTCTCACGCCCTCTCACCCGACTCGGTGCAATCGTTTATAGGATCTTTATGCTGCAAGATGAAAGCCAGGTATTGCCACAGAAAGCGAAACTTATGGAGCAGCTCAACTCGCTCAAACGCGAGGATGAGATGCTGTACAACATTTTGGCAATTGATATTTGGGCCCTTGCAAAGACAATGGATGAGTACCAACCTGGTTTTTGGTCTCTCTTCATGAAAAACCGCGAACAGGCCCTCAAACGATTTTTAGATGAGATGATTAAGGCTAAGCCTGCGGATACAAAGCGTCCTCCCTTCTTGCGATAGGCTAATCGCTGGAAAAAATTGGTCGCTTTCATCTTTGGCTAGATACAGAGCCCCCCCCTGACTCCACTAGAATGGTCTCGTAGCGTATAGACCTACGGTTTATGCGCTTAAGAGGAAGTGTCAAACGGTCAGGCGTTTAGCCAAAGTTGACGATTGGCCGAGTCTGTAACCGAACCAGAGATCGCTGCGTTTATTGTCATAGAGTGGAAGGAGTTATCAGCGTGTCAAATTTGGATCAGATCAAAGAACGAGTGATCGAGATCGCCAGTAAGCGTGAAGCATTAGTGCGTCTGCTTGAGCAACCCGACCTGGGCACCTTGAGAATTGACGTGAACCAAGCCCTCGAAGAAATCGACGACTTGTTAGACGAGTTTGATCGGGTTTTTCCGGCTTCTGAAAATTCCTAAACCAAAATAAGAGAGGTGGTCATCACTCTCTACTTGTGTTTCTTGAAAGCACTAAAAAAAATCGCTTGGGTCTGGTCGAATCCGTTTTAATTTCACCAGACCTACTCAATCAATTCGAATGAACTTCAGCTTGATTTCCAAGTTGTTTAATTAAGCAAAACAGATCAAAAGTGCTGACATCTTTGCCGCAGAAGCCATCAAAGGACTGCATTTGATGCGCGATCGCGGCTCTCTGGTCCTTTAAGGATGAGTAGGCCAGAATCTTCGTGTCAGGGCATAGTTGCTTGATCTGAGTTGAAGCTGAAAAGCCATCCATTACAGGCATTTGCAGATCTAGCAAGACCACATCTGGGTGAAGCGATCGGGCTTTTTCCACCGCTTCTAACCCATTGCTCGCAAGACCTGTAACCTCCATTTCAGAATAGTTGCTCAGTGCCAGTTGCAAGCTAAGCAGCGTTAGCTCGTGATCATCAACGAGCAACACTTTCACTTTTTTTGGGTTAATAGAAACCACCACGGTACACCGCAATGCAATGTAGACGACAATTTTGTTGCACAGTGCCAGTCTAGTGCCTCGCTATACAAAATCGCCTCTACCGTAGGGATAAAGCATTCCGAATGTAAACAATAGTTTATATTGAGCAACCGTGCTTCATGCGCTGTCGAATAACCACTGTCGCGCCTATTTCCAGTCTTTGAGCAAAGCCTGCCGACGAGGATGACGCAATTTACGCATGGCCTTGGCTTGAATCTGCCGCACCCGCTCACGCGAAAGCTGGTAGATTTCACCAATTTCGCTCAAGGTGTAGTGCTGACCATCGGTTAAACCAAAGCGCAATTTAATAATGTCGCGTTCTCGTTCGCTGAGGTGATCTAACACCGAATTGAGGCGATCGCACAGCAACTTATGGTCTAAACATTCGTTGGGCGGCACATTGTCGGCATCTTCAATCAGTTGCATCAGCTCGGTGTCTTCTTCACGGCCAACCCAAGCATGTAAAGACAACGTGCCCTGGCTGACATCTAACACCTGATCGAGTTTGTCTTCATCAATTTCTAATGCAGCGGCTAGCTCTGCTTTTGTCGGTTTGCGCCCCAATTGTTGCGATAACATCTGACGGGCTTTGCGAACCTGATTGAGCTTTTCAACCATGTGGACGGGCAGACGTACAGTACGGGACTGAGAGGCGATCGCGCGGGTGATGCCTTGCCGAATCCACCAGTAAGCATAGGTTGAAAATTTATAGCCGCGTTCATAGTCAAATTTTTCAGCCGCTCGCATTAAACCCATCGCTCCTTCTTGAATCAAATCTAAAAAAGGAACGCCTCGGTTTAAATATTTTTTGGCAATTGAAACAACTAAGCGAAGATTCGAACGAACAAGTTTTCGTTTTGCTTGTTCTGCTTGCGCTCCTCCTTTTGCAATTTCACGAGCCAGCTCAATTTCTTGTGCTTGAGTCAATAGCGGATAACGTGCCATTTCTCTCAAGAAAAGACCAACCGAATCATCAGAAAGGCCCAAGCGATCGGCCGTTGTTGGTTTAAAGGAAGCCGCACTGATCGCAGCCGCTTCTGCTTCTAAATCTTCAACCTCATCAACCGGAAAATCAAAGTCTGGTGCTTCAGATTCAATCCTATTCATTTTCATCATTTCAGAAGGTAGTTCGACACTCATACACACTCACAGATAGTTGTATAAAACGTCCTAAAATTGCCCCAACTCTAGCAAAAAAAAGGAAAAAAGAAACCATCAAACGAAATTTTTGTTTAAATTTTTGTATCAACTTAGTGATCTGCCAAGTTATCGACCAGGCAATGATCCCTGCTTCGATTTCTATCGAAAACTAGAACCTAAGACTGGTTATTTAAACACACCCTAAACAAAAATCACAGAGGCAAAAGTCTACTGCATCAATCAACCGCTTTAAACAAGGGCACCTGAGCAGTAGGCCCCTTTTCTCTCTGGTTAAAGCCTGATTTCAGAACTTACTCATTCCGCTCGTGAAGATTTAGACTTTCTCTTCAGCGCGACTATGAAAAGCAAACATATTTGCCCTGTTTAATAAAGCTTTATTTTTTATCACTGTCAAGGGCTTTTGCTTAAGAGAAGCTGATCGACTTCAACAAATTTGTTCTTTCCTACTTATTTAAAAGTTTCTGCTTCGTTTTTTTTAAATAGGTGTATGCTGGAAAGTTTTTTCTTTGAAGGCAAAAGATTTTTTCAAAAAAAGTGATTCATTTTTTAGAAATGGGTATATTCTGAAGGTTTTGTTTCGCCAAACCTATCTTGATTGCCATTTCCTACGATTGATAAGACAGCCTTATTTAAAGAGATCTCATTCTTTTAAAGAGATAAGACGCTCTTATTTAAAGGAAGGGAACTGCAACTGATTCCATTCGCGTTTGTGCAATCACTCACGGGCCAGCAGTCTAGCCGCGCAAAATGTTTGTTATTCGCCCTGGATCCTACTAGCCAGAGGGTTCAACCCAAGTCAGAATTCAGGGTCGGCAGACCTGTGCTGAATCAGAGCCGACTGAGTGGAGCGATCGCCTTCACCAACCGCTGTTTTTCTTCAACGCGCAATCTTCACTCAAAAATCCAACTCAGTAACAACTGGGTTGAGCTACTTTTTGGAATTGCTGAAATGGAGACAAAACCAGCATTTACAGAGTTTTCATTCAGACTTCACTCTACCTTGATGAGTAATTATGCTGATTTAACTCGCGGTCATGACGGAAATTTGTTAAGTTTGTATTCGAGGAAACCTTCGTCTACATCGCGGTTGTAATAGTCTGCGTCGAGAAGGCTTAAACGAAGATAATTGACTCAATTGAGTAAAAGAGCGGCGCTTTTAGCTCTGCTGCTGGCTCAATCAACGGTTACGGTATCTGTTTCAGATTGAGAGGACGGAAAGCCATGAGCGATATTCAAGACAAAATTAAAGAAGAGATCGATAATGCCCACTCTGTTTGCGATATCAACGGTAGTGAATCGCCTGAGTGTGCTGCAGCCTGGGATGCAGTAGAAGAGTTACAAGCTGAAGCTTCGCACCAAAAGCAAGTGAAGCCCAAAAACTCTTTTGAGCAATACTGCGACGATAACCCCGAAGCTGCTGAGTGCCGCATCTACGACGAATAAGGCGATCGCGTGCGGTACACCTGCTGATTGAGATTCATCAACTATTGGCAGGGACTTCTCAGAAGTTAGTATGATAGGTCTGCTACCCTCTTGTTCTGACAGTTTCTTGCTCCAAACTGCTCAGACCAGGAGGGTTTTGAATCTTAAATGACACTCAAAACCGTATTCCATTGCTGTTATGCCCACCTTTACCTGGTTACCCGCGCTTGTTTGGACTGATTACCGTTTAGCCCTTTTGCTCCTGGTAGTAGTGCCACTCGTTTTGTTGATTTGGGCAGCCGTTAAAGGCAACGAAGTTTTGCAGCGATTGCTCATCATCTACTGGCGCGTTTCTAGCTTATTAGCTGTCACGGTTTATCTCATGATTGGGTCGTTTCCAATTAGCTTCGTGACAGGCTGGGTTGCGCGGTTACTGATTCCTTTAAGTCTCTGGTTTTGGGTTGATCTCAACGAAGAAATTCGCGAACAAAAGTCAAATGCGCTAAAGCTGAGTTTTACGACTTGGCGCTGGGCTGTCTCGATCTACAACTTAATCGGGGCCGCTATTTTGACGCCCTTTCTGCAATGTGCCTTTAAACCTGGGCAAGCAATGGTGCAAGATTCATTTTGTCAACCCTGGTTAGCACCCACCTGGCTGTACTATCAGGTCTTCCATACTGGACGGTTTAAGCCTTACTTCTTAGGTTTCTTGGGCTTGATTGGGCTTGGCGTTTATGTGTTGTATTTTGCCTGGTTCCTCGTTGTGCGGTTGGGTCGTCAAGGGCGATCGGCAGTTGGTCAGTAGGTTTTATCGTTATTCAGCGATCGCGTACCTGTGAATCAATTTACTCGTTTAGAACGCTATACCGAGAAACAGCGGCAAGAAGTTTTGCTGGTTACAGCTGAAATTGCTAATCAGGTGGAGCAGGTTCTTGTTTTTCGTGGTTTTTCTAGCTCGCTGACGAATCCAACGGCGTATGACCCCGATATTCCGGTTCTGCCTGAGTCAGCCAAGATTGTCTCAATTGATCGTCTACGTGGCCCCTACAATCCAACAGCACCGGAGTATTTGCAGCAGGGTTTAACCTGGGATGAGTTGGTGGTGTTGCTCGAAGCAGTTGGGGTTTAAAGCTCTGGCGATCGCGGGTGCAGGTAGCAAGTCCTCTTTTTTTGGGCTTGCACCAGTCCATCGTGACTTGAGAATTTAATTGCTGAGATTTTTGCGCCGATCTCAGAACTTTGTGGCTTAATAGCTGTGCGATCGCGCTTCAGATCCGTTATTTTTCTGATTCGTTTTTTTACAAAGAAAGGGTGATGCAAGGCGGAAATTCGATGTTCGCCTGCGGATAAAGTGTTATTCTCCACAGTGTGTGATGTGAGTGGAGGTGTTGGTCTATGGTTATGTCTGTTTCTCACCTTGAAGAAGCATACTCGGCGACGACTGCTTTTAGCAAGCCAAACAGCCAGACAGGCTGGACGGGTCTAGCCTTGCCCGATTCTCGTTTGTTTGGGACTGATGGGATTCGTGGCAAAGCAGGCGACTTTTTAACCGCTCCTTTAGCCCTGCAAATTGGTTACTGGGCAGGGCAAGTTTTACGCGCTGAAGTGGGCAAAGTAGCGCCAATTATTCTTGGGCAAGACTCCCGCAACTCTAGCAGCATGTTGGCGATGGCGCTTGCGGGCGGGTTGACGGCAGCCGGGTTAGAAGTTTGGGATCTGGGTTTGTGCCCAACGCCTGCGGTGGCTTATCTGGCTAGTATGTCAGAGGCGATCGGGGGGGTGATGATTTCTGCTAGCCATAACCCACCAGAAGACAATGGCATCAAGTTTTTTGGGGCAGATGGTGGCAAACTCTCGCTAAAGCTGCAAGAACAGATTGAGGCGGCTCTACGCGGCAACCTGAGCCAGTTAACAACTTACAATGGAGCCTACGGTCGGTATTGCCATCGCAGCGAGTTGCTCCAGCATTATTGTGCGGCGTTACAAGATCCGCTTAAGACTGCACATCAAGATAATCAACCACTGAAAGGCTTGCGGGTGGTGTTAGATTTGGCCTGGGGTGCCGCAACGCAATTGGCTCCGATGACGTTTCAAGCGTTGGGGGCAGAAGTTGTCTGCTTGCATGACCAACCCGATGGCGATCGCATCAATGTCAACTGTGGCTCGACGCATTTGGCTTCGCTGAAGACGGCGGTGGTTCAGCATCAGGCTGATTTAGGTTTTGCGTTTGATGGCGATGCCGACCGGGTGTTGGCGGTCGATGCTCAAGGGCGCACGGTGGATGGTGATTACATCCTTTACCTTTGGGGTTGTGAGCTACAGCGTCGGGGTGAGTTGCCTAACAATACGATCGTAGCAACGGTGATGTCGAATTTAGGCTTTGAGCGTGCTTGGGAGGCTCAGGGTGGCACGTTGCTGCGTACAGCGGTGGGCGACCAATATGTTTACGCCGAAATGAAAAATACTGGCGCGGTGCTTGGCGGTGAGCAGTCGGGGCACATCATTTGTCATCATTACGGCATAGGTGGCGATGGTTTGATGACGGCGTTGCATTTGAGCAGTCTGGTGCGGAATGCGGGTACATCGCTGACTGACCTGCTAGACAAGAGTTTTCAACCTTATCCACAGTTGCTACAGAATGTGCGGGTTGAGGATCGCGCTCGGCGGCGCAACTGGCAGGAATGCGAAGCGCTGCAACAGGCGATCGCGGCGGCTGAGGCAGATATGGGCGATCGGGGTCGGGTGCTGGTGCGGGCATCGGGTACGGAGCCGGTGATTCGCGTGATGGTAGAAGCGGCTACGGTTGAGTTGGTAAATCACTGGACGAGTACGCTGGTGGCGGTGGTTGAGCAACATCTGGCTTAGCCTGTGAATGAGCACCGTACCTTTGGGGTTGTTGGGGTTGGAGGCGACAATTTGGGGGCGGCTCTGCCGCCAGATCGGGGGACGTCCCCCCGCCCCCCCGCTATGTAGGGTCCTGACTCCCCTACAACCCCCGCAAGGTGTTGTGGGTATAAGTTGAATGAGGTCGTTCTGTCGCTTTATGGGTCAACAGTTAAAGACTTTGGGTGTCAGCAATAGGGACGGGTGAGGTAAGGCGAAAGTTGCTTTTGGTTTCGGGGCTTTGGAGTTTGAGATTTCTGTCTGGTCAGGCGGGAAGATGTCAAACTTAAGTGCGATTGTGCTGGCAGGTGGGCAAAGTCGGCGCATGGGAAGCGATAAGGCACTTTTGTCAGTCGCTGGGCAACCACTGCTTAGATACGTTTGTGAGCAGGCGTTGGTTTGCGTTTCTCAGGTGTGGGTGGTGACGCCGTGGGGCGATCGCTATCGGGATCTGTTGCCGCCTGGTTGCGAGATTGTGGATGAGGAGCATGGCTCTGGTTGGCAGGGTGGCGGACCGTTGTTGGGGTTTGCTCAGGGATTGTCGAGTGTGACAACGGGGTGGGTGCTGTTGTTGGCGTGTGACTTGCCCAATATCAGGGGGGAGACGCTCAAACGCTGGGCTAAACAACGCGAGACGATGAGCCCAGCGATCTCGCTTTTACCACGTGGCTCAAAAGGGTGGGAACCGTTGTGTGGTTTTTATCAAACAGGGTGCCGGGTCAGTTTAGAGGCAGCGATCGCGCGAGGCTGTCGTTCGTTTCACGCCTGGCTGATGGATGAGGCGGTGCAAGAACTGTTGCTTGAGTCGGGCGATCGCGAGCAATTGCTAAATTGCAATACACCGGAGGATTGGGCGAGTTTAGGGCATCCGTTGGGCTAAACGACACGGTTTTGTTTGATGCACTCGGCATACCAGTTGAAGCTGGCTTTGGGGATGCGCTCTTGGGTGTCGTAATCCACGTAGGTCAGGCCAAAGCGGCGATCGTAGCCCCAGGCCCATTCAAAGTTGTCGAGCAGGCTCCAGAGAAAGTAACCCCGAAGCGGATAACCTTCTTGAATGGCGCGATGAGCAGCTCGCAGGTAGTTCCGCAGATAGAGAATGCGTTCTGTATCGACGACTTCGCCATGAGCGTTCACGGTATCCCAAGCCGCGCAACCGTTTTCCGTAATGAAGATCGGCAAGTTGGGTTGCCCCAGTGCTTCGGTTAGATGGCGTACCCCCCAATACAGAGCGTCGGGCAACATCCACAACCAGGGCATGTTTAAGCGGGGGTAATGGTCCGACAGGTGCAGCTCTTCGTAGCCGCGATCGCTGTCTGACGCTCTGACGTAGCTTCCGGTGTAGATGTTGAGGCCAAAGGCGTCTAGGGGCTGATGAATGATGTTGAGATCGCCATCGCGAATTTCGGGGGCATCCGCTCCGAGATCGGTCAGCAGTTGGGGAGTGTAAGCCCCCGTTAAGGCTGGAATTAAAATGCCGCCGTTGGTACCAAGGCGATACAACGCTTTGAAGGCAGCGTCGATATTAGCAGGGGTTTCGCTGATCGGCACTGGAATCGCAGGATTATCGACTAAAGCAACAGTGCAGGGGCGACGAGTGGCTGCTCGAATCGCCTGACACCCTAACCCATGTGCTAATAGAGCATGGTGGCTGGTTTGCCACACTTCTTTGTTGGTTTTGACTGTGGTGCCGGGGGCATGGGGTGGGGTGCCCGTGTGGGAGTAGCCCAGGTGAGTAAAGCAAATAATCTCATTCAGGGTCATCCAATGGGTGACGCGATCGCCCAACCGTTTCACAACAGCCGTCACATAATCAGCAAAATCGTAGGCCATTTCACGACTTTGCCAGGAGCCATAGCGATCTTCCAGCGCCTGGGGGCTATCCCAATGAAACAGGGTCGCATGGGGAGTGATGCCGTATTTGAGGAGCGTATCGACGAGACGACGATAAAAATCGATCCCTGCTTCGTTAACTTGACCTCGCCCATCGGGCACAATGCGGCTCCAGGCGATGCTAAAGCGGTAGTTTCGCACACCCAGTTGAGCCATCAGGCGCACATCTTCTTCGTAGAGGTGATAGTGGTTACAGGCGATCGCGCCAGTGTCACCATTCAAAACGGCTCCTGGGCGGGCGCTAAAGGTATCCCAAACGCTCGGTTTGCGCCCCCCTTCATTGACAGCACCTTCGATTTGGTAGGCAGCAGTTGCAACCCCCCAAGCAAAATTACTGGGAAACTGATAGTAACTCGTCATAGTTCATACTCATCAGATTGAGATTTTAGGAATGTCCAACAGCCTCAGAGATCGACTTCAGGCCGAGATCGTCGAGTTTGTGTAGTAACCCTTGCAACACATTACGCATCATCGCGGGTCCTTCATACACCCATCCGGTGTAAACCTGCAGCAAACTGGCACCCGCAGTCAGCTTTTCCCAGGCATCCTCAGCGCTAAAAATGCCTCCCACACCGATAATTGGTAGCTGCCCGCCTGTTTCTTGATAAATAAAGCGAATCACCTCGGTTGAGCGTTGCCGCAAGGGTGCGCCGCTAATGCCTCCGGCTTCTTCGGTGACCGATCGCCCGGTCGCTTGAATTGTCTGTGTTTTGAGCTGGCTGCGTGAGATGGTGGTGTTTGTCGCAATAATGCCAGATAGATGATGAGTTTGAGCCAGCTTTAGAACTGCATGGATCTCTTCCCACTCTAGATCAGGGGCAATTTTCACGAGCAATGGTTTTTGCTGCGTGTTTTCTGCTTGCAGTGCTGTGAGAATTGGCTCTAAGGATTCTGCCGCTTGCAGCGATCGCAGCCCTGGTGTGTTGGGTGAGCTGACATTCACAACAAAGTAGTCACCCAGATCTTTTAACAGCCGAAAACTAGCCCGGTAATCCTCAGCGGCGGCTTCCAAGTCGGTGATTTTTGACTTACCCAAGTTAATCCCTAGCGGAATTGGGTGCGTCTGCGTCTGCCACCGTTGCGCCAGGTGAGCTTGTAGGGCGGCAGCACCTCGGTTGTTAAACCCCATGCGATTGAGCACAGCCTGGTCTTCTAATAAGCGAAATAAACGGGGGCGATCGTTGCCGGGTTGCGCATGGAAAGTGACGGTGCCTAGCTCGGCAAACCCAAACCCAAAGGCCGACCACACTCCTGATGCCAGACCATCTTTGTCAAAGCCAGCTGCTAACCCCACCGGATTTGGGAAGTTTAGCCCCCAAAGGGATTGTTTCAAGCGCACATCGGGCAGGGTGAAACGGTCATGTAGTTGCTGATGGAGCCACTGCGTTGTCGGTTGCTGATGCGATCGCTCGAGCCAACTCAGCCGCCCCATCACCAGGTGATGCATCATTTCAGGGTCAGCATTTAGCCCAGAAAACAAGATTGGGCGAAGTAAGTTCTTGTATAAATCCAATGTTCTGCGTCCTTCTGCAAGCACTCTTTCCCCTGCAGTTACTCTACATGAAACCCAGTCTAATCAAGGAGGTGAGCCGTTAAAGTGCTGTTAAGTTTTAACTTCGATACAATCCCGTCATGGTCACACTCACAAGCCTCTGTAGGGCTTACAATCGAAGTCTATTAGAGCAATTACGAACAATCTCGCCCACGATTGCGCCATTTAGCTCACTCAGCAAAACCCCTCATAACGCTTCCCCATCAAAAGTGTTGGCGCACCGTTCTAAATCCTTGGCCTGTTCCGATAAAATCCATGATCATTGGCGAATTTGTAGCCTTTGGCAGTGTATTTAAAGTTATCAGCATTAAACTGTTCACATAGTGTTTTTTGGTTTGAGTTCCGACGTGCTTGATTAACCTTAGGTAGATGAATAGTTGGGGTTTTTCCATCTGTTTCAGCACGTAGTTAATTGTCTTTTTTGGTGTGTGTGATTTTCATTGCCATGTAGCGATCGCAACC
Organism: Leptolyngbyaceae cyanobacterium M33_DOE_097; assembly: GCA_015296075.1. GTDB lineage: Bacteria > Cyanobacteriota > Cyanobacteriia > Leptolyngbyales > Leptolyngbyaceae > DSRU01. The sequence goes on from DVDV01000264.1 coordinate 53,803, forward strand.
TATGGTTTCGCAGAAAGAGTCAAACGCTTACGATAAACAACTCATCGCCCTGGGTCGCACACTGCAAACTCTACGGGAAGAAGAAAACACGGATGTTCTCATTGATACAGTCATCAGTTTCTTAGCGACAGAGTTTGAGTACACCCTGGTTTGGGTGGGTTTGTATGATCGCATTGAGCACCGCTTACTGGGTAAAGGCGGCAACACACCCCAAGGTAGAACGCCCCTGCTGACCCAACGCTTTCTGTTGAATCCTGGCGATTTGCTAGAACAGGTTGTGATTCAACAACGGCCCCTCGCTGTTCCAGATTTGCGCGAAGAGTTGCGGGCAGGAGAATGGCGCAAAGCGGCTCAGCAGCTTGACGTTCGTGGCACTGTCATCTTCCCAATTCGCTATCGAGACTTGTGTTATGGGGTCGCATTATTAGGCACTCCACACTGGGGAATTTCACCAAAATCCGATGAAAAAGCGCGTTTGTCGATGATTTTGGGGAGTTTGGGCGCGGCTCTCTTTCAAATTGAGAGCGAATGGAAACGCCAGCAAGAAAAGCGACCCGATCAACCTCTGCTGACGCTGTTAACAAACATGCGGGAAATGACGGGTTTAGGGCCACGCTTAGAAGCGGTTGTCGAAGAAACGCATCGATTTGTGCAACCTTCACGCACGAGTGTCTACTGGTTTGAGCGAGAACGGCGTTACTTTTGGCGGCGTGTTAGCAATCATCAACGCACGACGGGCTTTAATGAAGCGAATCAACCCGCATCGGGCATTACCGTGCAAGAAGTGAGCGGCTTTTATCAGGCACTTCTATCGGATCAGCTGGTTTCAATTGGAGAAGCGCACAGTTCCCTCAAAGCCGATATTACAACTCGTTTAATGCAACAAATTCGGGCGCGATCGCTACTGGCAGCCCCGATTTTGTTTCAAGGCGAGTTGCTTGGCTTTTTGGCGGTTGAAGGCAACGACCCCCGCATTTGGGAAGACGAAGAGAAGAGTTATATCCGGGGAGCCGCCCAAATTATTGCGCTGACGAACCCACTCAACGAGATGGAGCAAACCATCAGTGAGATCAAGACGGATCAACACTTAACGGCTGGCATTGCTCGCTCAATCTGCCATGAGGACGAGTGGAAAGCCACGCTTCAAACGGCAGGGGGGCAAGTTTGCCAGCGGTTGCGTGCTGAGCGATTTATGCTGTTTCGGCTCGACCCAGAGTTGGATCAGTTTGAGCTGGCTTATCAAACTCAACCGCATAACCGCCGTCCCCTAATGTCCCCAATTGGGCAACTGCCAAAAGAAACTCGTAAGTCACTAGAGACTAGCAAAGAACCGATCGCCTTTGAGAGTTTAGACATGGATGACCAGTTGGGCGAATGGCGATCGCACCTATTGGAGTTAGGCGTACATGCGGTTCTGCTCTGCAATACCCGATTGGGCAATGGGTTAGAAGGCATCGTCGCAATTTGTCACGAAACGCCGCGCACCTGGAACCGAGTTGAGCGCGATCTGGTTCAAATTGTGAGTCAACAGATTGGTTTGATTTTGCACCAGTGGAGCTTGCTACAGCAGACTGAGCAGCAAAAGAAAATCAACCAAACGATTCAGTGGGGGTTAACAGCAATTCAACAAACCCACCAACTTGAGAATCTAGAAAAATCGGCCTTGCAGCACGTCGGCCACGTTTTACAGGTGCCGTTGGCGTTACTCGTTACCTGGCTTCCTGGTCGCAGTGCCGGACGCATTACAACGGCAATGCCGCCTGGTGATCATTTCGCTGTGAATACGGGAGTAGTGATTCCGATTCAAACAGACCCGTTGATTCGCTGGGCCTTAGAAGCTGAGGATTTGTTGATCATCGGTGAGGCCGAGATTCCGGCTGAGACGCGCCAATGGCTGACCGGAAGCAGCATTGGTCAAGTGATTGTCAAAGCCCTCCGCACAGCCCCCAACCATGAACCTACCGGACTTTTGTTGGTCGCGGATGCAGGCACTCGTTACTGGTCAGAGCAACATCTCAAAGCGTTGAGTACACTCGTGAGCCAATTGGCCTGGTCGCGCCGATACGTCAGCTTGACCGATAACCTAGCCGTGCAGCGCGATGAGTTTGAGCGGTTGAACTGGTACAAACACCGTCGGCTTGAGGATTTATATCGAGCTTTAACTAATAGCCTCAAGCGCTTTAATGAGTTAGGTAGCTCAAAAGAGCCACTCTACGATACGCGTCAACAACAAATTTTGCGGCAATTGAATGATGCGATCGCCCCTGTGCAACCTTTGCTGCAAGAAGAGTTTTGGCGAGTTCGGCCACAGACCCACACCATGTCCCTGATTAGCCTGCTCAAGCGTGGGATAGAGCGGGTTGACTGGGTGATTAAACAGCGGCAGTTGTGGTCGCAAGTACACGACGAGACCAACCTGACGATTAACGGTGATATCGACAAGATTGAGTTGGTGCTTTATGAGCTGTTGTTGATTGCCTGCCAGCGATCGCCGAATGGGGGGCGTATCGACCTCTGGTGTCGGCAGATTGACAACCGCTGGTTTGAGCTTTCGATTACAGATGGTGGTCAAATCGACCCGCGCTTAATTGCCGATCTAGAGCGGGGCAAAGCCGAAGATTTGCTTAAACCTTCTACTCTGGATTATGCCCCAGGCCAACACCTCAACATCTGCCAGTCATTGGTCAAACTCGCAGGTGGCGAGTTGAGCGTCTATCAACTTGAAGATGCCCGCGTCGTGAGTCGTTTAATTCTTCAGATTGCGCCGGGGCAAGCGGCTACCAAAAAGACGTGATATCCAGGTGAAACTCTTCGAGCATGTGTCGCAGTAAAGGCAGGCTTAGCCCGATGACGTTGCTATAGCAGCCATCTAGCTTTTCAATGAAAACACTGCCTTTGCCTTCTAGAGCAAAGCCACCCGCACAATTCATGGGTTCACCTGTGGCAACATAGGCCGCGATTTGGCGATCGCTCGGCTGCCCAAAATGGACTTCGGTGATTTGCCGTTGCACCAGTGTTTTGACTGAGTCGCCCAGGCTGATCAAAGCGTGCCCGGTATAGAGTTTGCCAACCTGCCCACGCATCTGTTGCCAACGGGCGATCGCCTCCTCACGACTCGCTGGCTTACCGTGAATCTCGCCATGAATCGACAGAATCGAGTCACACCCTAACACCACCGCAGGATACTCGGATCGCTCTAGAGAATCAGCAACCGCTTTGGCTTTACAGAGGGCGAGGGTTCGCACCAGCGAGTCGGGGTCTGCGGCTGAAACTTGCGACTCGTCAAAGTCGCTAGGGCGAACAGATGGATTGATGCCAATGCTTTGTAGCAGTTGACGCCGAGCAGAAGAAGCAGACGCAAGAATAAACCGCATAAATTCTGAGGATTGCCTTAAAGGAGGGCACAGCCGATCGGCATGCGATCTCTATTCATAGCAGAAACCACTACCAGTCATCCGGTTGAAAGTTCAGCAGGTAGGGGAGTAAGCGTGAGGGGCGATCACAAAAAAACGCCGAGAAAACTGGCTCAATCCAATGTTTCTCAGCGTTTGCAGGTTTCTAGTAGTTACTTAGCACTGGGGATAGCCATGCTTGCCGCTCCCCGTGGTAATTTGAAACTTACTTTTTAGGAGCGGGTTTAGCCGCAGGCTTAGGCGCATTGCTTTGGCTTGCACCACCCGCAGGCTGGTTCTTCACCACATACTCGATCGCATCGCGGGGTGGCACCAGGCGAATCGCACTAAACGAAGCCTCATTCTTAGAGGTCATGGTTGCCATCAGCGAAGCTAGATCTAGCACTTCAACCTCAATATTGTTTGCCAGTTTGGGGTCTTGCTTCTTGAGTGGCTCTAGCGCTGCCATCAAATCGGCTTTGCTGAAAAAGATAGGCCAATCAACAATTTTCTCGCCTTCACGGGCAACCAGATAGCCTTTTTTATCCTTAAAACGAGCCACAAATAGCGGCGTACTCTTGAGTTGATCGACTTTCTTACCGTCTTTTTGTAAAAGCTCTACTGCATCCTTCACATTCTGCTGAGAGGGGATACAGCATTCAAACACAAAGGTTACGTCTTTCTTCTCTTTACTTTCTTTATTATGAATGTAGATTGCTGATAACGGCTGGACAAAGACTTTTCCTTGACTGCCTACATTTGGGTTGGCCTTTTTAACCTGCTCAAGATACGACTGAGCATCTTTAGGGGAAGTAAACGCAAGAGCGACCTTTGGCCCTTTTTTATCACCACCCGGTTCAGTCGTTAACAGCACGCCTTGGTTGTTACCAATCAGAAAAACAGGTACCCGATCTAAAATCTTGATGATTTCCTGCTCAGGAATTGCTAAGGCCCGTCCTGCGTTGACCAGAAAAGAACCAATCAGGGTGCTAACAATGAAGCTAGCGATCGCTCCGCGTCGCAGAATCGATTTCATGGGGACTCCTGCATTATTGCTATAGGGTTAGCCGATCAACTGTAGGGAGACGGCACTAGCTTGCTACACCAATACCGTGAATCAACCATTTTTCAAGTCAATCATTATATCGTTACAGACGTTGACTATTCTAAACAGCGATTGGTTCCACGTGGGTTATTTGTGCCGATCGGTGGATTGTCACACTATAGCTTCATCAAAGCACGCCAGTCCGCGATCGCTTGCTCAGACCAGAGCCAATCTTGAGCCAGGGCATTGGGTGTAAAGTCTTGCGGTGCAGCCTTCAATACTTTTTGTCGTAGGCGAATAGCTTCAGCATACATCCCAGCGCGCCGATCTTCGGGGAGAGACTGAGCATTTTTCATTAAGGTGAGAGCCATCCCCGCGTAGGCAGTCAGCGCTTCTTTAGGCAACGGTTGAGCGTCAGCACTGGTTTGCAGGCCGAGTAACTCAATGGTGCGGAACCAGGCTTTGCCAGCTAAGTCAGGTTTCCCGGCGGTGTAGTGGGCAAACCCCAACGCGTTTTGCGCGAGCGGACTGGGGCGCTGGTCAGTTGCAGTTCCCCAAAAGCGCAGAGCATCATTGATGCTGTAGTCACGATCTGCCTTCCGCACTGACGACTGCCAAGCCAACCGTCCCTTTAGAAAAAGTACGGTCGGGTCTTCAATTTTTTGATTAGGCACCGTGTCCATCACGGTTTGAACCGCTCTTAACTCACCGCGATCGAGCAAAATCTCAACCGCCGCTTGCCCTTCCGCCAACTGGTTGTGGTTAAAGTGATCGATCGCTTTTGCCATCAGTTCATTTTTGCTGAGCTGATCAAGGGGGCGATCGGTGATCACGTCTTCTTCAGCGGGTGGTTTTTGCCAGAGCGGTAACTGCTGTCTAAGTGCCCAAACACCACCAATCACCAGCAACACGCTAGCCGCACCCAGACCCACCCATTGCCAGAGCGAAGGACGACGATTGAGAGCAGAGCCATAGCGCGGCAAATAGCGGATCGGCTCAGTCGAGGTATAGGGTAACTCCACTGGATCTTTAGGGGGTAGCTGCCACGCACTGGAGTCATACACGTTATCAGCAGGCAAAGCCGCTACAGGAGTGGGTTGCAATGGTTTACCCAGCGATTGATTTTGTCGCCGCAACGCTTCACCCAACTTCTGGTAGGCCGCCGCGAGATTGGGATTGATCTGAATTGCCCGGTTCAACGACTGCACCGCTTCAGCAAAATTACCTTGTTGGTAAAACGCATTACCCAGATGGTGATAGACCACGGCTGAGTTGGGTGCGAGTTTAAGGGCTTGTTGATACGACGAAATGGCTTCAGCGAGGCATCCCTGCTCAAACAGGGCATTGCCCAAGATCCGATAGGCTTCTGGATCGTTGGGTGTGAGTTGAATCGCCCGTAAACCCGCCGCGATCGCCGCTGTTGATTTCCCTGCATCTCGCAATAATCGCTCTAGCTCTTGATAAAGCTCTGGATCATCACTTTTGTCTGCCACAACTGCCGTTTCAGTCGCGATCTGTGAGGTCACAATTGCAGGGGCTGTTGCCGCCGGACTGGACTTTAACGCAGGAGTCGCTTGCGTCAACACAGAATAATCGACCCGACTTGACGCATTCCCCGTCGGTAATAGGCTCTCGTCAGCAGGAGCCTTTTGCGTCACGGGTTGATCAACTGGCGGCGAAGCCGAGAGTTGGTTAACCATGCGAGCCACAGTTTCCCAATCAGAGGTGTCATCTAAGTCATCTAAGCCAAAGTCATCCACCGGATTGTCGATGAGAAAATCCGTGTCATCGTCGGCTCCACCCACCGCAAGCGCCAGCTCATTTTCGGGTATCAGTGTGTCTAACGGTTCTGCGTTAGCATCTGGCAATAGCAACTCATCTGAATGATGGCCTACCTGCAAGAACCCATCATATTTAGGATGCAAGTAGAGAATTGGCAACGCCCAGTAGAGCTGGCTCGAACCGTAGGAAGATAAAAGTCCCTGACGGGCACGATTGAGACTCAAATCAATAGAGTAGGCTTGCTTGAGATTGCGATAAAACAAACGGCTGAGATTGAGCGCCACATCATCAGGGATACGCTCTGCCATTGCCAACACTGCCGGAATGCCCCGCCAAACCAAAGCTTCTGCCAGGTTGCGCTCATTGATTCCTTCAGAAGCGGCTGTATAGCCACCCCGACAGGAGTTAAACACCGCCATGCGAATGCCATTATTGGCAAGCAACCCAGCCAGATCATCGCCGCTCAAGGTTTCTGTTAAACCTGTTTTGCTATTGACCAGGTAAAGATTGCCACCATTTGACCCCAGGTTGCTGTGCCCAGCGTAATGAAAGATTTGGTAGTAGTTGTGCTCTAGCGCTTGTGTGAGTTGCTCACAACCCGCCTGATCAAGAATGGTTAACTCAATTCCTGACGCACCATTTGCATTGCCCTGCAACTCTTCCTTGAGGTGTTGAGCTTCTTGCCGGAGGGCCAACGCATCTTGATCGCTGGGAGCAGCCAGCACCATCAAAATTCGCAGGGGTTGCCCCGGTTGAATCACGGGCACCTGTTGAAACTGCAAAGAGGAGCTAAGGGCAGCAAAACTAGAGTGGTAGCGCGAGAACAAGACATCGGTGCCCGTCGCGAGGGGGCGATCGCCCGCGTACATCACTTCCCAAGGTAAGCGCGGTAAATAGTTGTCTTTCATGCCTAAACGCAGCCGCAATACCTGTTGCAGGTGCTGGGCAATGCCACGCGCGGTCATCCAACTATCGCGAATAGTGCCTTGAAACAGAGCATTGTAGAGTTGCTGCCCCAGGCTTACCAAACTGGTAGGCGGTTGGTTGCCTGCGTCACCATTCAAGGCAGAAATCGCACCAAGATTATCGCCCCGTAATAGCCCAGTAAGCGGGTCGTTCATCAGGATGCTTGCTTGCTTGAGCCATTGCTCCACATCCCAGAAAACGCGTTCTTCTGCCAACGGCACACCCGGTTCGACCCGCTCCGTTCGCACGAGATACTCATTCCCTCCAATCGGAGTGACAGAAATGTGAAATTCCTGGGTCACTGGCTTTCTCCAAGCAATTTGTGATGCGCTCCCTTTTGAGTTAGACAGCGATCGCTGCATTTACGTTTAAACCCAACGCAAATCTCTAACCATCCGGTAAGAATTGATTCGTGCAGTTTGAAACTCCGTTAGAGTGTGTCGATTTAAGGAACGTCAATCGAGCTACAGCGAAGGTTTATGACGACAGACAGGCACTCAAAGGGATTTCGATCAGTTGGTAGATGCACGAAGCCTGGTAGAGCTTTATTAAATACTTACCTTTCATCATGCCACGCCCTTTATTGCGTTGAAAAATCTGCCCGGAAAAGTTACTGAAACTTCAAACATGGGCTTTAAGGGGGTTCGGCTTTTCTAAATGAACTAAAAAATTCATCGGTCGGGGGGCTGATCGACTGACTGATCAAAACTACAGCTTGGCGAAAAGCGAACTCGTATCGGCTATGCCACAGCTTTGGATGGCATATGCCAAGATCGATTTTTCAAATTTTCCGGATGAGGCATACCAGATTGGAATAGTGGAATGGTAGATGCACCCTGAATATTTTCCCTGGCTCACTCGTGGGTTGGGGAATTTTTTTTTGCACTGCGATCGCACGAAAAAATCAGAATACACAGAACCTAGTCAGCACAGCGTTTGGATGGGGTTTTAAGATAGTTATCCCTGAAAAACTACTCCGGTTTTAAGGGTTCTATCCACCAAGCTCTGCTGGGCAAGGGCTTTAGCGGTCGAATTTCAGGTATCTGGAAACCCCGGTTGTGCCAGAATAGGCATCCCAAGCTGCAAAAACTCGTGTGATTTCACCAGATTCTTCAAGGGTTTGAGCGGTTTCTTGCAATTTTTCACCTGGCTTCGAAGGCTAAAACCCTGATACTAAAGGGCTGATGAGGTTTTTCAGGGACGACTAAGATAGTTTGACTTGGGTGAATCGGATTTTGGGAGATAAAAGCGGAGTTTTGGGGGCGGCAGCGCCGCAAGATCGGGGGACTTTCCCCCGCGCCCCCGCTTTGTAGGGTCCTAACTCCCCTACAACCCCCGAAAGGTCATGCGTGTGAGTGTTGAATGGTTAGCTAGCTATCCGTTGAGGGCAGGCAGATCAACATTCTGATCGTTGACAGAGGGTACGGGTGGCGTGAGGCGACGGTTATAAAGGCGGACGGCCTACGAGGAAGATCGCAAAACTTTGCAGCGTGAAAGACTTGCGAAAGCTGTCTGTCCTGAAGAGGCGCTTTCTGGAAAGAGTGCAAAGTGTCGATTAAGCCTGCGTAGCAGGGTTTCTCCCCCACCCCCAAAGGTCGCTGCTCGGAATAAATTGCGCTTAAAAGAAAGCCTTTTCGATCACGGCAAGGTTTGCCCACGCGTTGCTAGAAGGTAGAGTTAAGCGAAAATGTAGGGCTTACCCTGAAACCCTGTCATCTCAATCCCCAAAACGCCTCTAAAGAAAGCAAGCTTGACCTAAGACTGCGTCTCAAATCGAGAAACTTCCAGCACTGGGCCAATCATCGCCAACGTCATGACATCCTTGCGGATCTCTCCTTCAACTTTTACCTTCAAACCCTTGTGCTTTAAGTCAGCCGGGGGTTGATGCAACTCATAGGTTTCACCACTGCTGGTCACCAAAGCCCAGGCACCTGTGCCAAAACCCTTGTGCTCAATTGTTCCTTCAAGTTGAATACTCATAGAACAGTCTCAAATTCGGTTTGTCATGTTCACTATAGATGACGCACTTCGGGCTTAGCCGCGAGAGAAGCCAGAGCAAAGCACATCACTGCATTCACCCCTAAAAATGCTCGTGCGATCGCGCCATTTCCTAACCACATCAGATCAGGGGCGATCGCGGCCCTGACCCCTAGGCAAGCAGCTACACCAAGCGCTGTACCAACTGCAAACCATTTCCAGCGTGCATGCCCTAAAAACAGCAAGATCAGCACAAAAGGAATCAACACACTGGCAAAAATTGGATTTAACAGCGTCGTGCCTTGCACCGCACTACCCAACTCTGGCAATGAGCTGCCCATCACGCGAAACGGCATTTGGGGTAAATCAAACAAGTAACACCCTTTAAGGGGAAAAATACCTGCACTACCAGCCACCAAGCCCATCGAAAGCGGCCAACTCCAACCAAAGGGAAAGTAATTCCGCAAGAACCAGGCAAAGATGTATGAACCAAGCACCATCGCGATCTTAGGCAGTAATGCAGTAACGCCACCATCAATCCAAAACCGAGGGTTGAGATAGCCATTGTCACGCAGCCAGTTAAAGAAATCGCGGAAGGTGATCTGTCCTTTTTCAGCGAGTTTGACGGCGGCAGCAGCATCTAGCTTGCCAGCTCCATAGTGATTCAGCGCGTCATCCGTAACAGGAATTGCCGACTGCTTCAGCACTTGCTCAATTTGGTCTGGATCAGTGATACCCGATGCGCGCACCAGTGCCGCCACCCCTGCTACGTGAGGAGCTGCCATACTGGTTCCTTCAAACGCAACATAAACATCTTCACCAGGGACATCGGGGTTAATCGTATTTTGCAAAATTCCACCGGCTGGGTCGTCCCCATTCTTCAACCCGCCCGGAGCCGCAATATCAATCCCAGCGCCATAGTTCGAGTAAGGCGTCTTGCTACCAGCCGGATCAAGTGCAGCCACTCCGACCACATGGCGGTAGCGGGCTGGATAAGAAACCGCATTCTGACCTTCGTTACCCGCCGCTGCAATAATTAGTACGCCTTTGCTGTGGGCATAATCGATCGCCTCTTGCAACAACCGACTTTCGCCACCCCCACCCAGACTCATATTAATGATGTGGGCATTATGGTCAGCCGCATATTTGATTGCTTCAGCAATATCTGCCACCGTACCACCGCCACCCGCGCTTAAAACCTTAAGCGGCATCAGGCTAGCACCGTGAGCGATACCTGCAACCCCTCGTTCATTATTTGTCGATTGGGCGATCGTCCCGGCAACGTGGGTTCCATGCCCGTTATCATCCGTCGCTTCATAGCGATCGTTGACGAAGTCATACCCTTCGACAAAAGTCGTAATCTCTAAATCAGAGACTTTTGTGATGCCCGTATCAATTACCGCCACCACAGAACCACTGCCCCGTGTGCTATCCCAGGCTGGCTCGACATTAATGCTGCGCAGGTTCCACTGTTTGCCATAGTCCGGGTCATTTGGCACCAACAATGCCTGGTACTCGTAGTTTGGCTCAATGATTTCGGTAAACTTGGTTAACGGAGAGTGACGCAACGCATTGAGTAAGCCGCGATCTCCTTTTACAACGAAGACATGATCGCCTTGCGAAAACTCACTATTAAATTGGGGTGTGGCACCAAACTGCTGCGCAAAGCTTTTGACTTGGCTCTCAATCTGAGCGGCCCCTATATCTTCACGAAAGTCAAGAATGATTGAGTTATACGTGCCTTGAGCCGCCAAGCCTTTAAAGCTTACGAGTGCCCAGAGCAAACCCGCTACAAACAAGCCAACCAGCAGCAGTCGCTTCATACCACTTATCCACTGTCAGAAGTTCATACCACCATAGCTTAAGCACGCCAAAGCCAGTTAAAAAAACAAAGAATTCGAAAAAAATTGAGATTTCTCTAGCTGAGCTGAATTTGCTACCTAGAGAGAACCCCTTGCAACCTGCTCAATCGCAAAGATTTTGAGGCAGCCTAAACTGGCGAACCCAAAACGGAGGCGTTCTTCTCTCTGTGCTCTTCAGTGCCCTAAGCGAACCCACGCCTTATAGTATTGAGACAGCAGTAAGCGGTGCCTTGAGCTATGGAACGTGGTTTGTTGTGGCTCCCCCTCTTGGGGATGTTTATCTGGCTGGCGTGGTCAGGTTGGAACGAATATCAAAAACTAGAAGCCTATAAACAGTGGGCTACAGCGTTTGAGCGATCGAAGTACGACATCTATGCCGCGTTAGGGCAGAAAGACTCGACGCTGACCTGGGGCACCCCTACCCGCAAGGGACCAATCAACCTGGAATCTATTTCGCTCGACCAGGTGCAAGCCGTACAACTCCTTGTCAATGAGCAACCCGCCGATCTGGCGAATCCACCGACTAAGGGGCGAGCCGCCTTAGAGTTGAGCTTGCCCAATCAAACGGCAGTCAAAATTCCGTTTACTCAACCAGAGCTGGCCGCACGATGGGGCGTTTACTTGTCAGAGCAGCTTGCAAAAATAAAGTGACAGGGGATTTAATTCCGCATAGATTAGTTTGTAAGCAGTTGGGTTTTGCATCGCCTCGTTGACCTAGATGAGCCATTACATTTTTCTCCCTTTATGGGAAACCACTCCTCAGACAGCCCTTATCCTTTACCAGCTCGTCGCCCTGACAAGCCGCCTCAGCGATCGCGCCCCACCTCTCCTCACTTGCGCCGTCGCTGGTTAGCTTATCTCAGCTCTTTTGTCTTATTGTTAGGCGCGACTGGCATCATGGCTGGCGGTACATGGGTAGCAACCCGTTGGCTCCTCGACCAAGAAGCCCCCGAATGGATTGAGCGCTGGTTTCCTCGCGATCGTACTCTTTCAGTACGTGGCCTCTCTAATCCTGAAACGCTGGCAGAAATTCAACTCAAGCTCAAGCAAAACAACTATCTGGCGGGTGCAGCGGTTTCACTCGGCTCAAACCGTAGCTTTTTAGATGGACATACCCAGGTGACTGAGTTTTTGTTGCCCGTGTTACGTCAACAGGTAACGTGCCAACCGAATTGCAACGAAATCGCTGAACTGCGGCTTTATCAGGCCGTTCCCCAGCACAAGGGCGATAAAGTCAAAGAGAAGCGGTTTTTTCAAATTCGGCAAGTGGCGATCGCCAACCTCGAAGAAGCCGTGATTGTCGCTTCCCTGATTGAGTCTGACAACCTGGGTGCTTCTCGCAGCATGGCTTTCACTCGGCTCGAAGCTTTTGATGCCAATGTGCCAGCGAAAGGGATTTGGCTCAACCTGAGTGGCACAACCCAACGTCAAAATCTCGCGATCACCTATGGTCGCGTACTTCTCTACAATCCTGAACGCTATCATCTCAGCTCACTGTTAGAGTGGGTCAGTCCGGCGGGGCAACTGCCGACCTGGGAAAAGAGCGATCGCTCCCTGCCTGACCTGGTTGTCAACCAGAGCCAGGGGCTAGAACCCCACTACAAAATTTACCGAGTCGAACAAAGTCTATTTTTGCCAAATCCAACTCGGCTTCAAGCAGTTTCTTTGCTAGAGCCAGCACTCGACCAACCGGGCTACAAAACTGCCTTGCTGCTCGCCCGCAGTGGCCTGTGGTCTACGAGTCTCCGCTGGATGCAGTCCTTTAAGCAGAGTCGTTCTCCCCGCTCACGCGAGTGGAACACGACGAGCGAGGCCCAACTTCGCCTGATTCGTAAACACGCGGCGATCGCCCGTACCCAGGCCGAGCAGGTTTGGGCCAGCGCCAGCCAACAAGTTCTCGCCAATTTGCTCGATGGTCGTTGGAAACCCGCATTGCAGGTTCTTCAGACAAGTGAAGATGCTGCCAGCGAAATTGCAACCTTATTGCAAGCTGATAATGGTCGGTTACACAGCCGCATTCAAGTTGCGTTGCGGTTAGAACCAACTAATCGCGATATCAAAGCCTGGGCCACCCTCTTAATTGCAGCCAAGTACAAGCGTGAAGCCGCGATCGCTTGGTTAAAACGTCAGCCCAAGACTTCAGAAGCCGACATCGACTACATCAGTAGCTTTCTGTTGAAAATATAGAGCCACTCAAGTCCTTAGGAAGGATCATGGATTAAATAAGTTCGATATTTGGCAGAGGCGGGTTTTGCCCGTTCAATCCCTTGTAAGACGCGGATACGTCTGCTAAACCCGCCCGTACAGTTTGCGGATTTATTAAATTCTCGCTCCTTAGCGTTGCCGCAGCAACCGACTGATCCGCACTTTCAAAGTGACATAGAAGGGCACCTGATAGTGTTCTAACACCAGCCACGACACCATCGTTGTGTGAAATAGAAATGTCACCACAAACCAAACCAGCGGCAACCAGGATAAACGGCTACCTTCTAATGGCGGAAAGGTATAAAACGAGAGCCACACAATGCCTGCTGGCAGAGTCATCACCAGCACACTCACCAACCAGAGAACAATCGTAATGTCGCCCGGTGTCGCATAAGCTGACTGCCAGCGATGCCCATTCCAATGCCAGACGCTACGCTGGGAGCTGTCCTCAACTCGAATCGATTGCTCGGCCAGGTTTACCGCGAAAATATGCCGACAAAAGTTGCAGGCAAAAGCGTCCATCATAGCCATCTCGGTTAAATGACCATGCCGACAAACTGGGCAAATATAAGTGTCTCTCAGGTTGAGTGGGCGATAGTCTGGCGATCGCGCCTTAATTGGAAAGCCTGTCGATTCTGACACGGGCAAGTCTCCTTGCACATTGATCCTACCTGGCATGATAAAGCAAGGATTAGATTCGGGCACCCATCCAATTATCGAGCCACCGCTAGAGGACCCATTGATGAACCCACAGGTTTCGTAATGTCAATCCCGTCTTGCTGCAAAACAACCGATGGGTCAGCCCCTCGCTCATTGATAATGCGCTTGATCAACACTTTGCCACCCGCAATGCGATCGCCCACGGCAACATAACGGCTGCTTTCAGCACGTGGCTCTTTAACAATTACATGCCACTTACCACGCACCTGCACCACCCCGGTGATCTCGATCGAATCAGCCAAAGCCGTTCGGGAGGGTGGCGCAACGGGAATATCAAGCGGAGGCAACCCACCTGTTCCAGGGACAGGCAACGTCGGTAAGTTCGCCGTATTGCTATTTGGGAACGAGGTCTGACCGGGACGAGCCGGAGAATTTTTAACGGCTGGCAAGGGTGGCAACAGCGAAACTGGAGGCAACGGTGCCACAATTGGCTGCCGCCCATTCGACGCCCAAAGATTCGTTTGGTTGGACTTGGGTGGCACATTTGCTGTAGTGACTGCCGCTACCGAAGTCGGATTTTTCAAAACGCCAGAGTTGATCGGCGCAAAGGGGTTAGAGCGACCTTTGGGAATCGCTGGCACCCGAAGTTTGGCATTGGTCGCTTGCAACAAACCCGGAACCTTTGGCGCTGGGGCATTTCCCTGCTGGATCACGGGCTGATTAAATCGATTCTCATCAACCGCCTGGGGTTGTGTCGTAACAGGCTGATTGGCAGGCGCAGGTGTCTCCGCTTGTTGAGATGCCTGATTGCACCCTACCAACAAACTCCCTAAACCCGCTAGAGCAAAGAATTGTTTCTTGTTCATTGCCACTCCTCAGTGAGGACGATCCAGATATGCCCAGGATAGCCGCGATCGCTTTAAACGCACGACTTTTTTTACCAGCCCGGTTCGTTCATCACCAGTGCCGAAACGCCAACCCTTGCCCCAAAAATTCTCTTTCTGAAAGTATTTTGCTCAAAGGTAGTTTAACGTCTCATTGGAAAAGCGACGCAACAAAATTGTGCAGCAATTCTCATTTTGAAACATTTGTACTGTAGCCAGAGTGTCTAAAGACTTGTGCACTCAATGTTATAAACGGCAGAATGCGGGTTTCAGCCATTCATAAACGTTAAAACCGGACGTTTTTATGAGAATCATTCTCA
>DVDV01000388.1 GCA_015296075.1 Leptolyngbyaceae cyanobacterium M33_DOE_097
GCAAGAATTGCGTGCAGCGGAAGACCCTGAGTTTGAAACCTTCTACACGAAGAACATCCTGCTGAACGAGGGTATCCGTGCGTGGATGGCACCTCAAGATCAGCCTCACGAAAACTTTATATTCCCCGAAGAGGTTCTGCCCCGTGGTAACGCTCTCTAATTCTTCAATTATTGCGAGCGGTCGCGACCAGGAGTCTACCGGGTTTGCCTGGTGGTCTGGTAACGCTCGTCTAATCAACCTGTCTGGTAAGTTGTTGGGTGCGCACGTTGCCCACGCTGGCCTTATCGTTTTCTGGGCAGGGGCAATGACCCTGTTTGAAACTGCCCACTTCATTCCTGAAAAGCCCATGTATGAGCAGGGCTTGATCCTCCTGCCTCACATCGCAACCCTGGGTTGGGGTGTTGGGCCTGGTGGTGAAGTGATTGATACCTTCCCCTTCTTTGTGGTGGGTGTGCTTCACCTCATCTCTTCTGCTGTGTTGGGTGTCGGTGGTATTTACCACGCAGTTCGTGGTCCTGAGACGTTGGAAGAGTACTCCAGCTTCTTTGGCTATGACTGGAAAGACAAGAACCAGATGACCAACATCATCGGCTACCACCTGATTCTGTTAGGTGCAGGCGCGCTGTTGCTGGTTGCTAAAGCGATGTTCTTTGGTGGTGTCTACGATACTTGGGCACCGGGTGGTGGTGACGTTCGTGTGATCACGAACCCCACGCTGAACCCCGCAATCATCTTTGGCTACCTGCTCAAGTCACCTTTCGGTGGCGACGGCTGGATCGTCAGCGTAGACAACATGGAAGATGTGATCGGTGGTCACATCTGGGTTGGCCTGATCTGCATCTTCGGCGGTATCTGGCACATCCTCACCAAGCCTTTTGGTTGGGTGCGTCGCGCTTTCATCTGGTCTGGTGAAGCTTACCTGTCTTACAGCTTGGGCGCATTGTCCCTCATGGGCTTTATCGCCTCTTGTATGGTTTGGTACAACAACACCGTTTACCCCAGCGAATTCTACGGTCCTACTGGTCCTGAAGCATCTCAAGCACAAGCTTTGACCTTCTTGATTCGTGACCAACGCTTGGGTGCAAACGTGGGTTCTGCACAAGGTCCTACTGGTCTAGGTAAGTACCTAATGCGCTCTCCCACTGGCGAAATCATCTTCGGTGGTGAAACCATGCGTTTCTGGGACTTCCGTGGTCCCTGGTTAGAGCCTCTGCGTGGTCCTAACGGTCTCGATCTGAGCAAGATCAAGAATGATATTCAGCCCTGGCAAGCACGTCGTGCAGCTGAGTACATGACCCACGCACCTCTGGGTTCTCTGAACTCGGTGGGTGGTGTTGCAACGGAGATCAACTCCTTTAACTACGTATCTCCCCGTGCATGGTTGGCAACTTCGCACTTCGTACTAGGTTTCTTCTTCCTGGTTGGTCACCTCTGGCATGCTGGTCGCGCTCGTGCAGCGGCGGCTGGTTTTGAGAAGGGTATCGATCGCGAGACAGAACCCGTACTGTCGATGCCAAACCTCGACTAAGTTTCAACTCATCTGAGTTGTGTTGAAAAAGCTCCCCAGTTGGGGAGCTTTTTTCTTTGGGATTTTTTGTTGAGCGATCGCCCACTCAAACCGCTGCTTTTCAGAACAGGTCTACCTCTGAGAGGGATCCTCAGAAGTGGGCAAGGGATCTTCGTCATCCCAAATGTCGCCTAGCTCGTCAAATTCAATCACTGCGATCGGTTCGGGTGGTTGTACTTCGGTCGGCGTGGCAGGCGGAGTTTCAACATCCCAGTCATCCTCAAAGTCAACAGGTGGTGGCGCTGGGGGAGCAGCTGACTCCACAGGCGCAGTGCGATCGACCTCCGCCGCTTCTACGCCCCAGGGGTCATCATCTGAAGTCTCAGTTGCAGGCGAGGTAACAGCAGGTTGCCAATCAGACGTTTTTTTAGCCGGAGGGGCTGGCAGATCGAGCGGTGGACGATCAGGTTCCACTGACCAGAGATCAGCCGCCTCATCTGGTAGCGGTGCTGACGGCTCTGACTCAGACTGTTTTTCACCCAATGGCGTAAGTGGAACTGGCTCTGGGCGATCGCTCGGTTCGGCTAGCCAGTCATCCAGTTCTAAATTCTCTGTCTCTGGCTTGGCTGTTTCACCGGACTTGACGGGTTCATCTTGCAATTGGTCTGTCAGCACTTCGGCCTGGTGGCGCACCTGATCCGCCAGTGAATGACTTGTTTCGATCGCTTGCTCCGTCAGATTTTGTGTGCTTTCGACCAGTTGCTCACCCAAATTTTGGGCAACTTCCTTCGCCTGCTCTGTCAAGTCTTGTACGCGTCGCTTCGCCTGCTCTGCCGCCGTTTGCGCCTTCGAGGTCACATCTCGATATTCTTCCAGCAAGGTATCACCCACTTTGGCAATGCGCCGCCGAATCCCTTCTTTGTAGGGAACGAGCGATCGCGCACTGATATCGGAGATCAAGATCCGTTGCCGTCCGATGTTAAGAATTTGACTCGGCACCAGCTGAAAAATGCCTTCGGTCAGGGCAGACAAGCGCCCATCTGTCGTGAAAAGGTAAGCCGATATTTGTCCCGTTTTACCATCAAATACGTAGTCAATAATCTTGCCCGCTTTACCCCCCGCATCACTCCAGACCTCGCAGCCGATGAGGGATTCTAGCTGATTGACGCGATCGCCATCGGTTTCTTGCCCAGCCGAGCCAACCAAAATACTGTTTTCACCCAGGGTATAAATCTGCATCAGGTTAAACGCAGTCTTTTTAGAGCCGAGCAACCCTGATTTGCAAACAAACCCCAACACCTTATGGGCAGGCGGATACATCCACAAAACTTCGACTCGACCGACATTTTCCATGCTGGCGCGGTCAATCACCAGCCGATTGATTAAGTCGCTATGTTTGAGTGGCCCTGTCGAGCTTGGCATCTTTGCTTAGGTGAAGACAAAACTAGAACGAAACTGAGAAAAACGGCAAAGCTTTAGACGATCTTACGGAATCGATCGCCGAATTCAAAATGAGGAAATCCGAAACTAGATGTAATTTGCCCCAAATCTCAAATCAAGCTCCTTCAGCTTAAGGATCGAAAATTAAATGAAACTGCATTTTGTGGGAATTCGTAACCCTAAGCAACATGGAGGTGTTGAAGCTCGCTCAATTACTGGCACCACCCAATACAAACAGACTAATTAGAGTACCAGCGTTCCACAAGCTGTGAATCATGATGGAAGCGAGCAGGTTTTGCGATCGCACGTACACAAACCCCAAAATCATCCCCAGCACCGTCAGCGGCAAAATCTCCGCCAAACTCAAGTGAGCGATCGCAAAGATTAGGGCACTCGCCGCGATCGCTCCACTCATCGGCAAATAACGGGTCAGCGATGGCAACAAAAAGCCCCGGAACAAGATTTCCTCAAAAATCGGAGCCGCGATCGCCGCCATTACGAAGAAGATTGTCAGGGCTACCCCATCTCGTCCTTGTAGTGCGATCGGCAACAGCGGATTGCTCCCTCCCTTACCCTGCCAGATAGCCTGGTTCACTAGCGAGATCACCGTCACAATTGGGATTGCCACCAGGTAACCACCCAACCCCCACAAAATCCACTTGCCGCCTAACTTAATGCGGAACCAGGGGCGATCGGTTTCTGATAAAAAAGGACGGATTGAGAAGTAGAGAATGGCGAGCGAAACGGCTGCCACGAGCAGGTAGTTGATCAAAAAGAAAAATGCAGTGCCCCGCGAGGTGAACTGATCTGAGCGAACCCCTGCCGCTTGCAAAACAGCTCTCAGACCCAGCGGCACGATCGCCTGTCCCACCAACAAAAACCCTAACAACACCTGCAAAATCGCCTCCCAATCCCAAAGGGCTGGCCAGGTAGCTGAATTATCCAGGGACAAGACTGACTGCTTGCGTCTAACCGCCCACTGCCCCAACAAGAACAGGATTAAACCCGCCCCCAGCAAACCCCCAATGGCAGAAAAAGAAGTTGCGATCGCCAGACCGCTAAAAGCTTGCTCTGCTTTAATTTGGGCTTGCGCTTGCACCTCGTTCAACTCGGTTTGGCGTTGCTGAAGTTGATAAAGCCGAGTCAGAGAGCGATCGCGAAACCAGCCATCCAGATTCTTTTTGATCAGCGCATCTGCGTCATTCACAATTTGCGGTGGTTGTTTGAACAGACCACTTACAGCACTCACTGTCTGCTGAATTGACTCTAACTCCGGTCGGGCAGCGGGGGGTAGTTTTTCCCAGGTTGCCTGTGCCGCTTTAAGGTCATTCGTCTCGGCCTGCAAGATACCCAGACGCAGCGCCGTTTCAGCTACAACCTTCTCGTTTTTGGCAACTAGCTTTTCGAGATAAACCGTTTCTTCGGGGGCGACTGAGCGATTTTTCGCTTCAACCAACTCCGTCTGGGCTTTCGTCAACTGCGCTTGCGTGGACTGCAAAAACTTACTGTAAGCCTCGATCGCGGGCTTAGTCGGATTCTCCCCTAACAGAGATTTACGCGCCGAGTCAAAATTAGAGTCGTCAAGTTGCAACTCCGACGCTTGCAAGACCAGATCGGTTTGATATAGCTCTAAGCGACTCTGAAACTGCGGCTCCGTGAAGCTGCTCAATAAATTGGAGGCGATCGCAAATGCCGCGATCAAACTCAAAATCACTAAAGTCCAACGTTTCGTTGTCATGCCGCCTCCAGAGTGCCAACCTTTGTGGATTATGCCACCTAGAAACACTATCTGGCAGCGTCCTTGAGTAAAGAACACCAAATTTCAGCAACGCAATAGGGTAGGATGTAGCTGATTTAGGCATGGCTATCCATAGCTGCGAAACAGCCCTAGATTTCTTTCATCCCTATCCTCACACCCACTCCCACGGAGGTTTTTGTGGCAACCCGCGTCATTTTTGTTCGTCATGGTGAAAGTAGTTATAACGTTGAGCGTCGTGTGCAAGGGTTTTTAGACGAATCAACCCTGACCGAAAAAGGACGCGAAATGGCTCGCCAAGTGGGGGTTGCGCTGAAAGATCTCGTTTTTGACGCAGCATACACGAGTCCTTTGCAACGGGCCAAAGACACCGCTGAGCTGATTTTGACGGAGCTGAGTCAACCACCGACCCTACAGATTGATCCCTCACTTAAAGAAATTAACCTGGCTCTCTGGGAAGGGTTGCTTTTTACTGAAGTTCAGGAGAAATACCCTGACCAGTACCAGCAATGGCACGACACCCCTCATGAGCTGCGGATGCCAGTTGTTGGTGAAGATGGAAAACTCACTGATTTTTACCCAGTTGTAACGCTGTATGAGCGAGCCAAGCAAGTTTGGCAAGAGTTATTGCCCCGGCATGCCAACCAAACCATTTTGATTGTGGGTCACAGCGGCATCAATCGGGCTTTGATCAGCGCTGCGATCGGGCTGGAAGCCGATACTTACCAGGTGGTAAACCAGGCAAACTGCGCCATTAGCGTGTTGAACTTTGCGGGTGGCTTAGGCGACCCCGTTCAAATTGAGTCACTCAATCAAACGGCTCATTTGGGCGTGCCAATTCCCAAGTCGAAGGCGAAGAAAGGTGCCCGCATTTTGTTGGTGCGCCACGGCGAGACGCAGTGGAATCGCGAAAAACGCTTTCAGGGTCAAATTGATGTGCCCTTGAATGAAAACGGTAAGCGGCAAGGCCAGCAAGCGGCCGAGTTTCTCAAAGAAATTCCGCTGCGGTATGCGGTGACGAGTCCTCTCTTGCGTCCTAAAGAAACGGCTGAAATCATTCTGCAATACCATCCCCACGTGACGCTAGAGTTTGAAGCTGACCTCAAAGAAATCAGCCACGGTTTATGGGAAGGTAAGCTCGAAGAAGAAATTGCGGCTGAGTATCCCGGTATGTTAGAGCAGTGGCAGCTATCACCCGAAACGGTACAAATGCCAGAAGGTGAGAACCTGCAAGACGTGTGGGATCGGGCGATCGCCGCCTGGAACCAGATTGTTGACACAGCTGCCAATCGTCCCGAACCGGGAATTACGATGGTTGTGGCTCACGACGCAATCAATAAGGCGATTCTCTGTCATGTTGCGGGGTTAGGGCCTGAGAGCTTCTGGCGGTTTAAGCAAGGGAACGGTGCGGTTAGCGTGATTGACTACCCTGAAGGACTCAAGGCAAAGCCGATTTTGATGGCGAGCAACATCACCTCTCACTTAGCGGGTGGGGTGTTAGATAAAACCGCAGCTGGAGCTTTATAAGGTATGATGTCCCATCGTTAGGATGGAACTAATCCGATTTTAAGTTCGTAGCTATGCATGAGTTATTGCAGCAAGTTCGACTCCTCGACCCCATAACGGGGCACGATCGCGTTGTTGACATTTTGCTAGAAGACGCGGTGGTACGGGCGATCGCAAATTCCCTCTCTGACATCCCGGCGGAAACCGTGGTGCATGACTGTCAGGGCATGGTTGCGGGGCCGGGGCTAATTGATCTTTACAGCTACTCAGGCGAACCGGGGCACGAGGAACGGGAAACGCTTGATTCGCTCATGCAGGCGGCGATCTCGGGGGGATTTACCCAGCTCAACCTACTGCCTAAGACCCATCCTGCTTTGGATAATCCGGCGACAATTAGCTGGCTGTACGACCAGGTGCAGAACTTAAAACAACGTCCTCCTAAGCGGCCTTCCCCCCAAGTCAAGTGTTGGGCTGCACTGACTCAGGACGTGAAAGGGCAACAGATGACGGAGTTAGCAGAGCTGGCTGGTCTAGAGATTGCTGGTTTTGCCGATGGAGAGCCGATCGCCAATTTGGTTTTGCTGCGTCGCCTGCTGGAGTATCTCAAACCTCTGCAAAAGCCTCTGACTCTATGGGCGAGCGATCCCGGTTTGGTGGGCAGTGGGGTGATGCGCGAGGGTGAAGAATCTATTGTGTTTGGCTTACCGGGAATTCCCGCGATCGCTGAGACAACAGCCTTAGCAGCAATTTTGGAATGCGTCGCTGAAATTGGCACTCCAGTTCATTTGATGCGCGTTTCCACAGCTCGCAGCGTTGAGCTAATTCGTCAGGCCAAAGCACGCCATTTACCCGTCACCGCTAGCACAACGTGGATGCACCTCCTTTTTAACAGTCAGGCGATCGCTAGCTACGATCCTAACTTGCGCCTATCACCTCCGTTGGGCAATGCCGCTGACCAGGAGGCTTTGCTGGCTGGCCTACAAGATGGCACTGTGGATGCGATCGCTGTGGATCACACACCCCACACCTACGAAGACAAAACCGTTGCCTTTGCCGAAGCTCCATCAGGCGTGATTGGGCTGGAGTTGACGCTTCCCCTGCTGTGGGATCAACTTGTTCAACCGAACCATCTTTCCGCGCTGACCCTGTGGCAGTGTCTTAGTCTCAATCCGGCGCGTTGTCTGCAACAGCCTTTTGCCCCTGTTGAAGTCGATCAAGCCGCCAACCTGATTCTGTTTGACCCACAACAAACTTGGACGGCAGATACTTCGTTCTTACACTCGCGATCGCACAATACACCCTGGTTTCAGCGATCGATTCCCGGTCGCGTCACTAAGGTCTGGTGCGCCGCTTAAGTCGGATTATGGCAACTTCTACGCAGAGAGCTTCTCACAAATCAGCGCGATCGCTATCTGCAATTTCTTTAGAATCCCAAGACTCCCACCAGGAAGCCATTTGAGATAGTTCGCCTAGCTTCCATCCAACCGTTAGCAGCCCCACCTCCGTGCCAGCGACCAGTAGGAATGCGATAAAGTATAAGTAAGTGTTAAGTTAATTTACCTTCCACAGACGATGGCATCATCCTCAATTGCAGTTCGAGAGCTACCTCTTTTTCCTCTGCCAGAAGTCGTTTTGTTTCCGGGTAGACCACTCCCCCTGCACATTTTTGAGTTTCGCTACCGGATCTTGATGAACACGATTCTCGAAGGCGATCGCCGCTTTGGTGTGCTGATGTGGGATCAAGAAAACAACAAACCGGCAAGCGTGGGATGTTGTGCCGAAGTCATTCAGTACCAACGGTTGCCTGACGACCGGATGAAGATTTTGACGTTGGGGCAGCAGCGATTTCGCGTTTTAGAATATGTGCGCGAAAAGCCCTATCGGGTTGGTTTGGTCGAATGGATCGAGGATGAACCACCTAAGACCGACCTGCGCCCAATGGCAGCCGAAGTTGGGCAACTGTTAAAAGACGTTGTGCGTCTCTCAGCGAAGCTCACTGGGCAAGAAATTGAGCTACCCGACAACATGCCAGAGTTACCTGTCGAGCTTTCTTACTGGGTTGCAAGCAACCTTTACGGCGTCGCTGACGAGCAACAATCTTTGCTAGAAATGCAAGACACCACGGCTCGTCTCAATCGCGAAATCGAGATTTTAACCTCCACTCGCAATCACCTGGCTGCTCGTACCGTCCTTAAAGACACCCTCGAAGACTCTCTCCAGTAGTTAACCTTTTGTAGGGGCGTTTCGCGAAACGCCCCTACCGCGGAACGTCCTTACTGGAAAACGTCCTCGACACCAAGACCAACATCTTTAGGACATCATCCTCTTCCACAGGTCTAGTCCCCCTTTCCTTTTTGTGGGAAAAGGGGGCTTTTAATTTGTCAAAACGTCTCTGCTCAGAGAAATTAAGCAACTTCGTGATAGCGCTGCACAATTTGCTCAACGACCTGGTCGATGGTTAACCCATCCGTTTGAATCTCGATCGCATCGACAGCCTTGCGTAATGGCGCTAAGGCGCGGGTGCTATCTTTGCGATCGCGCTCATAAATCGACTGTTCTAGCTCATCCAGGCTAATGTCGCCTTTGCCCTGATTTTTGAGATCGAGTTGGCGACGACGTGCCCGCTCTTGTACAGAGGCAGTCAGGTAAATCTTGACTTCTGCATCGGGGAAGACGTTGGTGCCGATATCACGGCCTTCAATTACAACACCGCCGGTTTGCCCATAACGCCGCTGCTGATTCACCAACTCTTTTCGCACCGCTGGTTGAGCCGCGATCGCCGATACATTAGCCGTCACATCTAAGCCACGAATCTCACTGGTGACTTCTCTGCCATTAATCGTGACCTGAGTAGCGTCTACACTGCCACCAACTATAATCTCGGCTTGGCTGACTAACTCGGCCACACCCGGCTCATCCGTTACGGGAATATCCGACTGCATCACCAGCCACGTTAAAGCCCGATACATGGCACCTGTATCGAGATACAGCAGATTCAGCACCTGGGCAACTTGCCGCGCCACAGTTGATTTTCCCGCTCCCGCAGGCCCATCGATCGCCACAATCGGGAGCCGTTTTTGCAACACAATGTTGTCGATTAAGCGCGTAGAATCCAAACGAGCTGCGATCGCTAATAACCCTGATTCATCCACTGTTTCTAGCGGAGCCAGCGTTTTAGGATCAACTAACTCGGCATATTCCAACTCAATCTCTGGCACAGTCGCTAACTCCGATTTAACTAAGTGAATTAAGGTTTCGGTTTCTTTTGTTCCCTGTCGAAATGCCTGTTCCGCTCGCTGCAAACTACGGTACAGGATAGCCGCTTGCTCTTTCTGAGAGCCACTCAGATATTGATTGCGTGAACTTTGGGCAAGACCACTCGGCTCACGCACGGTTGGGCAACCAACAATTTCCACAGCAAAGTTTAAATCATTCACGAGCTGTTGAATCATTGCCAATTGTTGAGCATCTTTTTGCCCAAAATAGGCTCGGTTTGGCTGCACAATGTTGAGCAACTTGGTCACGATGGTGGCTACCCCTTCAAAGTGCCCAATCCGCGATCGCCCACATAACCCGCTGATCATTTCTTTAGGCGGATTAACGATTGTACCCTGATGTATTACCCCCAACTCTTCAGCGCTTGGCGCAAACACCGCATCCACCCCAGCGGCTTCACACAACTGGCAATCGGCTTCTAGAGTGCGGGGATATTTCTGAAAGTCCTCCTTGGGGCCAAATTGTAGGGGATTCACAAAAATACTGACGACCACCACCTTATTTTCTCGGCGAGCCCGTTGGATCAGACGCAAATGTCCGTTATGCAAGGCTCCCATTGTGGGAACCAGCCCCACTTCCGGCACCATCCCAATTGGCGAAGATTCATAGGTCACACCATCCCAGAGGCGGCTAGGACCGGGTCGGTGTAAGTCTAAATAGCATCGCAAGCCTGCAATTGTATGAAAAAGACGCACCGACGTTTCCCCCCATTCTGTTTCCCAGAAATAGTGTAGTGAATTCCTGGCGTTAACCGTTCTCAATAAACGGGAAAACTAAAGGTAGATTGCCACCCTGCTGAAATGAGGTTCGCTACAATCAGCACTGTGTCGCATCCTCACTACGTTATGAATCTTTTTACTCAACTGTTGCAAATTATTGGTTCTGGCGCGGTTGCTTATATCTCAGCTCGCAATCTGAGAGATTTGCAAACCCGTCCCAACACCTTAGCAGGGTTGCAATTAGCCGAATCGGGTTCTGTTCCTTTCTTAGAGCAGTTGCGCGATCGCGCCTTAGCGGAAGGCAACACCTGGCTGGGCGAGCAATTAGAGCGTCATGCCAACGATGAACGGCGACACGGGCAAATCTTTGCTCATGCGCTCAAACACCTGAATAAACAAGTGATTGATTTTAAGGACGTGCCTGAAAAAACGGCCGATGGTAAACCCGATGCGCGTCGTCGTAGTCCCTTCTTTGTGGCTTTCTTCAAAGATTACAACCGCGAAGACCTGCTGCCGGAAAATATCACCTGGGAAGTCTTTTTAGCCAGCACTTACATTCTTGAATTAGATGCCAGCAAAGACTTTGTTCGCATGGCCCATGCCGTTCCCGACGATAATCCGCGCGATCGCAACCTGCGACTCAGCATGCTCAGCGTCGCCCAAGACGAGACTCGTCACGCCGCTTACTTGAAAGAAGCAATGGAACGGATGCTGCCCGCCGCAAGGGTCGAGCAATTGATTGATGAATGGCGGGAACGCAAAGTCAACGCCATGTTAGCGATGGTGGGGCAATTTCTCCAGCGGAGCGGCAACATGCCCTCACTGGTGAAAGACGGGGCACCCGTTGAAGTTGACCCAGAGATCGCGCCAGAAACACCTGTTGCAGTCTAGCTAGTCTAAACTGCGACTCTCATCAGGGGAGATAGTCGTTGTGCGTTGGTTTCATTTTTCCTTTGGTCTACTTGGTTTGGGCCTCACCGCCTGCCAACAAGCCTACCCGCAACCGCTATCGCCCCCTGCACCGCTGCCCCAAGCGCCGCACATCCAGGCTTATTTCAACCAGGTTCTCAGCTCTCGTTATACGGATCCCTACCGCCAGCAAGAGCGGCCCGGTGACGACTTTGAGCAGATCCTGATCAACGCGATCGCCAGTGCCCAAACCAGCATCGATGTTGCTGTGCAAGAGTTTCGGTTGCCACGGGTGGCTCAAGCCCTGCGCGATCGCCAGCAGGCTGGAGTCCAGATTCGCGTCATTCTTGAAAACACTTACTCCCAGCCTTACAGTGCTTACTTGCCAGAGCAAATCGCTCAACTCCCTGAGCGTGAAAAAAACCGCTATGACGAGGCTATTCGCCTGATTGACCAGGATGGTGACGGGCAACTTAGTCCAACCGAAATTACGGAACGGGATGCCTTGATCGTACTGGATCAGGCTGACATTCCCCGAATTGACGACACCGCTGACGGGTCTGCCGGAAGCAACCTGATGCACCACAAATTTATGGTGGTAGACGGCAAAACGGTGATTAGCACCTCGGCCAATTGGACGATGAGTGACGTTCACGGAGATCTGAAAACCGCCAAAAGTCGCGGCAATGCCAATAATCTGCTGCAAGTTGAGAATTCGGAACTTGCCGCTGCTTTTACCAACGAATTTAACTTGATGTGGGGCGATGGCCCCGGGCGCAGACCTGATAGTCGCTTTGGCACGAAAAAGCCCTATCGTTCGGCTCAACTGGTCAAAGTCGATGACGTGCTGGTGCAAGTGCAGTTTTCACCGAGCAGTCGCGCGATTCCCTGGCAATACACAACCAATGGCCTGATTGGGCGTACCCTGCAACGAGCTAAGGAAAGCATCAACTTTGCCTTGTTTGTGTTCTCAGACCAGCAACTCGTCAATCGCATGGAACCGTTACATCAGTCTGGGGTTGAAATTCGCGCCCTGATTGAACCCGGCTTTGCCTTTCGCCCTTATAGAACCCATTTGGGATCATGGAAGATGGGTTAGAATGAGGCAAAAATGCCGTACTCCAGCAGTCTAACCGATAAAGAATGGGAAATCATCGAACCCCTGTTGCCTCAAAAGAAGCGAACCCGACCGCCTAAGTGGA